>DASUWQ010000269.1:0-4874 GCA_036378375.1 Chthoniobacterales bacterium | reverse complement strand
AGCCCGTCCAATCCAGGTCTTCGTAGTTGGGCATCCAGCCAATGGGGGTTTCCCTGCCTATGGCACGTCCTCGCGCCCGATCCACAATCCATTTTAGTATACGCATGTTCTCGCCATACCCGGGCCAGAGGAACTTGCCCTTGTCATCCTTTCGGAACCAATTCACATGAAACACGCGTGGTGTCTGGCTAAGGTCTCTTTGCAAGGCGATCCAGTGTCTGAAATACTCGCCCATGTTATATCCGCAGAACGGAAGCATGGCCATGGGATCGCGCCGTACTTTACCGATCGTGCCGGTAGCTGCGGCCGTCATTTCCGAGCCCATCGTTGCACCGATATAAACTGCGCCCGACCAATTGAAGGCCTGAAAAACCAAAGGGATCGTTGATGCCCGCCGGCCCCCAAAAATCAGCGCACTGATGGGAACACCCTCCGGTTTCTCCCAATCTGGATCGATCGTCGGACACTGCGATGCCGGCGCCGTAAAACGGGCGTTCGGATGAGCGGCCTTTGCGCCCGTTTCTTTCGCGATTTGGGGCGTCCACTCGTTCCCCTGCCAATCGATCAGGCGAGCAGGCGGTTTTTCTGTCATCCCCTCCCACCATACGCCCCCTTCTGGAGTTAAGGCGACGTTGGTAAAGATCGTATTCTTCGCCAGAGTCGCCATCGCGTTTGGATTCGTTTTGACCGATGTGCCCGGCGCAACTCCAAAAAAGCCGGTTTCCGGATTAATGGCATAGAGGCGCCCATTTTGATCCGGTCTGATCCAGGCAATGTCATCCCCGATGGTCCAGACTTTCCACCCCTTCTCCGCAAACGGCTTTGGCGGTATCAGCATGGCAAAGTTGGTTTTGCCACAAGCGCTGGGAAAGGCCGCTGCAACGTAGGTTTTCTCGCCTTGTGGGTCTTCCACGCCAAGAATCAGCATGTGCTCCGCTAACCACCCTTCGTCCCGCGCGATGTTCGAAGCAATCCGCAAAGCGACGCACTTCTTTCCGAGCAACGCATTCCCGCCGTAGCCCGAGCCAAAAGACCAGATCTCCCGAGTCTCTGGGAAATGAGCAATGTACTTCTCCGGGTTACAGGGCCAAGGAACATCCTTTTGTCCTCGCGCCAATGGAGCGCCCACCGAATGCATACATGGGATCACTCGTTTCTCACCCCGATCGATCTCTTTAAACACCGGCATACCAATCCGGGCCATGATGCGCATACTGACGACCACATAGGGAGAGTCAGTGAGCTCGACACCGATCTGTGAGATCGGCGAATCGAGCGGTCCCATACAAAACGGCAAGACGTACATCGTTCGCCCGGCCATGCACCCCTTGAAAAGCCGCTTGAGCGTTTTCTTCATCTCCAACGGAGCCACCCAGTTGTTGGTCGGTCCGGCCGCGTACTTTGACAGCGAACAGATGAAGGTCCGATCCTCGACCCGGGCCACGTCCGATGCGTCTGAACGGGCGTAATAGCATCCCGGCCATAAATCCTCGTTCAGTTTGATAAAGGTCCCGCTGTCGACCAGTTTGGCACAAAGCTCGGCGTTCTCTTCCTCAGAACCATCGACCCAATGAATGTCTCGAGGCGTACAAAGCTCCGCCATTTTTTCGACCCAGCGGATTAGATGCTTGTTCTGGCTAAGGGGCTTCGAGAGTGCTTTCATGGTATCCTCTGAATAGCCTCAGTACGTGAATCCGGCGAACGCGCATCCTTTTTCTGCGTTTCCGATTCGGAGGCGAACGTGGCTAACAAGGCAAATTTGTGCTTTATGCATTCACTAAGATGACGACGATCACAAAGGACAATACACGAACCCCAATCGGCATAGTCGTCGCCATTATCGCGATCAGCGTCGTTGCCAGCCTATTCCTTTGCTGGCTCGTGTACTATCATCCGCCGGCCGACGTTGCCGGGACCCACTTACTTTTTCTCCCAGCGCTCAACGCTCTGCTCAATGCCCTATCGGCCGTCGCCCTTGTCGTCGGTTTCTGTTTCATCCGGGCGAAGCAAATCAGCCGTCACCGGATGGCCATGTTCATCGCGTTTATCTTCTCCGCACTTTTTCTCGTTACCTACATCACCAATCACGCCCTACATGGTGACATGCATTTTCAAGGCCAAGGTTTCGTTCGGGTTCTTTATTTTCCGTTACTCATCTCGCACATCGGTCTATCGGTGGTGGCTCTGCCGATCATCCTGATCACGTTCTTCCTATCGCTCACCGGCCGTTTCCCCGCCCATCGGCGCCTGGCCCGGTTCACCTTCCCAATCTGGCTCTACGTCTCGGTGACAGGCGTCATCGTGTACCTGATGCTCGCGGCCTATCGGTGAGGCGATCGCGGTAGGGCGAAAAACTTGGCGCGGCCACCATATCGTTGCTCTCAGAGCGAGTCCGCGCCGGTTTTGAGCCGCGCGCCGGACGTGTTTTGGGACAGAGATCTGTTTTGTCTACTACCCCACTTCGGAATCCGCCAGATAGAACCCGTTTTTATCTGTTCAGGGTCGCGCAATTCCAGGTTGTAGATCGCGCACCATGATCGCGTTACAGTCAACGGCTCAAAACCGGCCCGGGGAAATCCATACCGCTAGCCATACGATCGGCGCGCCGAGTTTTTCGCCCTACCAACTTTTTGCTAATGAAATCTCGCCTCGATAATCGAGAAATCATCATTCAGATGCGGCGCGCCACGAAGCTGCTGAACGTGATTTAAGAGCTGGTCCATGAGGTTGCCGCGGTCTCTGCCGAGGACGGTAAGATAAGCGATACAATCCGTAAGACTCCACATCTGGCGTTTGTCACGAAACACTTCAAAGACGCCGTCACTGAAGATGAGCAGACGCGATTCGGCAGGGATCTGGCAGGATTGGGCAGGAAATTCCGCTTTGCGAAGTACACCCATCATCGGTCCTTCCGAAGTCAAGACGCTGGGATCCGGTTGACCCGGCACAAGCACCACGGAGGGGTGATGTCCACCGCCGGCCCAAGTCAATGTGCGGGTCGTTGATTGGTATACCCCATACCAAATCGTGAAATATTTATTGCTGTGTTCCTGGCCGCGGAACGCCTCGTTGAGCTGCGCCAGGACCTGATCAGGCTGCTTCATATCCACCCCAGAGAGTGCTCCCGTCCGGATGATGTTAGTTAAAGTAACAGAGAGAAGCGCTGAGTCTAAGCCATGGCCGGTAACATCGATGAGATAAAAAGCCAAGTGATCGTCGTTCAGCCAGTGGTACCCGATGATGTCGCCACCCAGGGTCGACGCCGGTACATACCGCCAGTCGACCGAAACCACCCCAGCCATCGGAGCCGGAATACAGTCGCGGACATATCTAAGACCGGCGGCGAACTCCGCCCGCATCCGCTCATCTAACAAGCTACCGTTGAGGGCCGCGGCATCGGCCAGATCCGGTGTCGCATTCCCTTCCGAGAACGAACCGTATACTGAGCTCAGGGCGGTGAAAGCCTTCTCCCGATCACCTTGCTTCTGCCAGAGTCGCACCAAGCTCATTGTCGTGCGAAGTGTCCACGCTTTGCTCCCTTGCCGCTCAGCAGTCACTAGCGACCGGCTGAACCACTCCTCGGCGGCAGTTTGATCATTCGACTGAGCTAAGACCAATTCGCCTTTGAGCCGGTACACCTCAGCTTCTTGAAAACGTTCATCATTCTTGTTCGCTAAAGCGATTGCCTCGGTCAAAGCATTCTCAGCATCAGCAAACCGGCCGGCCCGAATCCAGGCATCAGCCAGCATGCTAAGATAATATGGAAGTCCCAGTTGCGCGCCCGTGGCCCGATACGCTTGGAGCCCATTCTCGAGCAACCGGAGTCCACGTTCCATTCGTCCTTGCAGCAATAAACCACCGGCGGTGTAAAGAGTGCCGGTAGCCTCCCAGAAAAGGAACCTCTGTTCGCCAGCAATCTGCACCTGTTCCTCGGCAGCAACCTGAGTCTGGGTGCCCAACCGGCAATGTTGATGCAGCCAGCCGGTATGATGTAACGCGTACTCCAGACTAAAAACGTGATCGATCGAACGAGCCAACTCGACCGTTTGGCGACTCAACTCCAGAGCCTGATCTGCAAAGCCGGTGTGCCACAGAGCAAGCGCCAGGTAGCAGCGGCAAGTAATACCCGGGTCTTCGCCAATTAGTTTGGCTAAAGATGCCGTGCGGTGACGGTCATCGAAACGGGCTATCACGTCCGCACAGATGTTCCGGGCACTGTTAAAGTCTCCGCGATACAGACAGGTGATGCCCCTTAGGAAGAGGGCCTCCATTAGGATACCGGGCTCGTCCAGGCGTTCGGCGAAAGCGATCGCTTCTTCAGCCAGTGCGGCACACATCCGAAAATCGCCCCTTACAATATGATAGGCAAAATTCCCCCACATGACCGCGAAGACCTGGGGTGTCTCTCCGACCCGCTCACAGAGGGCGTGAGCCCGGCTCAGAATCGGACCGACCTCCGGATCCGCATAACCTCGCCAGGCGATAAACGCGGTACCGAGCGGACCCAATAACTCTAGCTCGAGTGCGTCTCGGGCGGCTGATGGCTCGAGCTCCTCCAGGAGATCGATGCCCTTCTGAAAATGGCTGACCGCTTCAACGTTAGCGAATCGATCCTTAGAACGCAGGCCGGCTTTCAAACAATACCGGACGGCCTTTAGAAAGAGCCCGGCTTTCGTGAAATGTTCTGCCAGCAATTCCGGCTGTGTCTCCGCCACCTGTGGAAACCGGGCTTCCATCGTCTCCGCAATTCGCCGATGAAATTCGCGGCGTTGTTGCTCACCGATCGCGGTGTAGAGGGCTTCTTCCAGCAAGGCATGTTTGAACACATAACTGCAATGAGGCCATTGACCTTTGCTAAACAAAATGTCGGCCGC
>DASUWQ010000268.1:0-8251 GCA_036378375.1 Chthoniobacterales bacterium | reverse complement strand
CTCTTCTCTGCAGGGAAGGCGTAACAGGTTGCGTGCCAACTTATTATGGTCCTATGCTTCTCCCTGCCTATCAAATAGTTATGGCCGAAGCAATTCTCGGGACGGCGAGTACGAGAATTTGGACTTAAATGCTTTCGTATTCATCACGGTCCTAGGAACACGTTGATCTTGAAGAATCCTGGCTATCCAGGCAGTAATTTTCTGATGCGGACCGTTCTAGCACGTTTATTGACTTTTGTTATTCTGGCGCCTTTTGGGGTCAGCTTTGAGGCAGCGGCTGCTTCCGGTCCCTTTGCAGTGACTCTTGACGGCAACATCGTTCATATCGCCTCGGGATTCTCGTTCCCAAATAAGATTGGGCAGTTTCAGCGGGTGATGACCCGGCAGTATGATACGGCGGGCCAGGGTGTATCGGTTGGTTACGAAGTTGATCGCCCGCGAATCGCCGCGACGATCTACGTGTATCCTAGCAGCGGCCGGCTGATAGAAACCGAGTTTGTGGTTCGGGAGAATGAGATCGTCGCCCTGCACCAGGATACAAAGCTGATAGACCGAGGGACGGGATTTGTTGGTCCCAAGAAAATACCGGCCCTAGTCGCAAACTATGAATACACCGATACTTTCGCCGGCAAGGTTCAACCGCTGCGGTCCCGCTTGGTAGTTGTGCGTCGGGGCGACTGGAATATCGAGTATCGTTTTACCTATGCGGCTTCTGAAGGCGCCAATGGCGCTTCCTTAGTCGATTTCCTGCAGAATGGTTTCGTTTGGCCGGAGGCAATTCCATCTGTGCAAAGCTCCGGACCGCCAGGCAAGAAAGGGAAGCCGTAGTAGGAGTCATGCGAATGTGAGCGGAGCCAAGCGTCCGGTAGGGCGAACCTACCGTGATATCGAATCGGACGCCACAGATCGGACTTTGAGATACTGGAGATCAGCCGAGGGCGGTTCGAAAAGCTGCGGGGGCAACGAGGTCATCGAACTATCAGGCGTCTCTCTTTTGAATCATTTGGGGCATCGATAGCGGGGTCTTGCAAACGAAAGACGGAGGCATAGCGAATCCTCCAATCGGGGTGGTCCTTACTAAATGGTTCCAGCCCCCACCATCCAAGCGGCCATCCTGTCATCAGCGAAGAGTCGCCTTCATAGATCTCCCGCATCAAATCCGATACCGGTTTCCAATTCATATCCTTTGCAACTCGCGTCCGCACGTCCAAGTCGACTCCGGAGACAAAGAGATAACCGCCCGGTTTAACCAGACCCGCAATATTGCGTAAACATCTTTCGGCCGAGGCAGGTTCCATGTGACAGAGAAACCGGTTAGCAACCACCACGTCCTGGGGACCCAATAAGCGAATGAGTTCCGGATCACTCACATCCGCGACCCGCCAAGCGATGCCCTCTTTCAGCCACAATTTTACTTTAGCCCGATCAGAATCCCTGTCGAACATCGCATCCATTTCTGACGCATCCATGCGCTGGAAGACGGACTCAAGCTGGTCATTACCTTGATCTCTGCACGTAGCCCAAGTCAGCTTCTCTTCTTCGGTCATGCCCGAATGGTCAACGGAGTTAAGGCTGGCAGGGCTCTTTAGGGAATAGACGCCCTCCCTTGCAAAATCAATAATCTCCTGAGAAATATCGACTGCCTGCAAGGTGATTTTCAGGTCTGGACGCGCTCTGCGGATGCTCCAAAGAATGGAATAGACCTCCGCACCTTTGCTGCAGGCCAGGACTGAAATCGCCACCTGAGCTCCGGGGGCCTTCTGGTCTACCAGACGACACATTAATTCCATCTCTGGCCGGTTTCGAAGAAAAAAGGTTGAATGATTCTGGCTTCGCTTGGACCAACGGCAGACTAAGGTATGCAGATGCCTGCCATAAGCGCGGCCTATTGAGCGATTCTTCAAGGATTCCGGGAGGCGGCGCCAAATCCGCTTATTTACGCTCAAATATATTCCGAGACATTTTCGAACCACAAATCGTACTATGAGGTGTCGGGGTGTTGCCTGCCTATTGCATCTTAGGAGTAAACGACTAGTCCTAAAGGACCACCGGATCCTATCCACTCTTATTATAGTTAGTGCTAAAGTTCAAATCGACTAACAACGCAAAACGTAATGTCATGAATTAGTCTGCTTGAATAAGCCGGTACGTGGGGTTGAGATTACTGAGTTCGGCGAGCGCACAAAGCGGCTGAACATCGGTGCGAATCCATCAAACGGCAATCAAAATCTTGGCGCGCCGAGTTTTTCGCCCCACCGCCGTCCCCATCACAAGAGCTTAATCTCGTACCGCTCCAATATTGCGTACAGATCGTTCGTATCGATCAACGGAGTTGAATCGGCGATCGTAATTGCCCTCTGGGCGGGCTCCGTTTCAAAGAAAGCACAGTTCAGCTGGCGCGGGTTTTTGCGCGAATGATAAAGGATACCGTCAAAATTTTGAGGGTGCTCCATAAACGCGCATCCCCAAGCTTGGTTTTTTTCGTAATCGGTCGACGCGAAGAGTCGGGCGTCGATCCCAGCGAACAACAGCTTTGATCCGAGCGTGTCAACCAACCAAAGTCCTGGTGCGATCGCGAGCTTCACCAGATTGTATGACCGGAGCAGTTGTTCCGACATCGCTCGATGTTCGAGCCAGCGGTCGCCGAATACTTCCAGAATCGCTCCCTCTAAGCTGACAGCGGTATAAAGGACGCTGTAACGCGCCGTGGGAGAATCGAACCGGTATTTACCTTTTGTGCTCCAAAAGATGGGGTCACGAAACTCCTGACGGCTGAGCCGGACCAGAGTTTTTGGTACTCTTCTTCGAGCGAGTGTTCGCTTAAAGAGCTCCGGGCCCGGCAGCGGGAACTCGGAGCTCATTCGCCATGACGACCATAGCGTTCAGCCGACTTGATCACGGCATCGACTTGCTCGCCTTTGCGTAAAAGATCAATCGGTCGCTCCTTCTTCGATAGGACCTCGTCCACGGTGAGGAAGAAAAGCATCCGGCTCCAATCATCGTCCGGTAACTCCCGGAGACATTCGCTGATTCCCGGAAGCAGCGTTTTCTTCTCCAGATCAAACTGCCAAAGAGGGAACTGCCAATGTCCACGTTGATCTCGCCAGGCCACGAGTTTATCGCTCTTACGGCGACCATCGATGGCTTGCCGCCGGATGCCAAGAAATTCGGCTAACGCTTCACTGGAAAGAAATTCGCCGTCCTGCTGTAACTTGGCCTTGAGGGCTGCGCCTCTGGCTCTGGCTCGCTGCAATAGGCGGGCACGCTCCGCTTTACGCGGTAGTTCCCGGGCGATATAATTCTCGGCGACAGCTTCGAGAAAAGCATCCGCCGTTTCGCTCGCCGGGCGCAGCTTGGCGATCTGTTCTGCTGCGGTCTTGGCCAAGGTTGCACTGGTCACACCAGTAAAGATAAACCGAGGCCGCAATTAGAGCAAGCAGAGCAAGCAAAGAGAGCAAGTCTTGCGTGAATACTTCAGGGATAGCAGCGATTTAAACCGTGGAAGAACGCCGAAGAAGAGATTCAACCGCAAATAGACGCAGATGAAGAGCGAACGTGTAGCTATGCTGAACTACGCGCCTCTTTATCTGCGTAAATCTGCGTTCATCTGCGGTTCTTCTGTAATTCGTGTGCGTTCGCGGATCCGGATGAGCGAGAGCTCGTCTACCGTCTCGTCCCCGCAAACATCTTTCGCGCTTCCGCTAAAAAAGCTTCCATGATCGGACTCGTGTGATCGCTGCGCCAGGCCAGCTCGATGTTGGTTGAGATCGGACACTTGGTTAACTCGCGGCAAACTACTCCGGGTGTTTGAATAGTGGCGACACACGCGGGCGCAATAGAAAAGCCGAGTCCTGAACTAACCAGCCTAAGTACAGTGAGCCATTCCGGTGCATCTTGCACAATTGTCGGGCGGAAACCTGAGGCCTCGCAGAGCCCGATCGTCTTATCCCACGCCAAGGGACCGAGCTCGCGCGCAAACAGGATCAGAGGCTCTCCCCTTAGTTCTGCGAGCGAGATTTTCGATCGGTTCGCTAAGGGATCTTGTTTCGCTAAGGCGATTACGAATCGTTCTGCTAATACGTTCTCGACGATTAAGCCTTCCGTTGGACCGGCATCTCGCAAGAATCCCAGATCAACGGCCCCCTGCCGAATCGCGTCCACCAGGCTGCTAGTGGTTAGTTCGCGAAGCCGTAAATCTACTTTAGCGAAGCGCTTCCGATAACTGCCAATCAGAGCTGGAAGAGCGGTGAGCATCGCCGATCCGATAAAACCAACCGTCAGCGTGCCGATCTCACCTCGCCCGACTCGACGAACCGCCTCCAGATCGTCATCGAGACGCCGGAGTAGGTAACGTGAGCGCGCGAGCAAGACCTCGCCGGCTTGGGTCAAAACCACAGTACGCGAATTTCTGGTGAAGAGAGGATGACCGATGTACTGCTCGAGCTTACGAATCTGTTGAGAGAGCGGCGGTTGCGCGATGTGCAAGCGTTCAGCAGCACGGCTGAAATGCAATTCCTCGGCGACCGCAATGAAGTAACGAAGATGGCGAAGTTCGAGCGATCCGATCATATCCGTATCATATCAATACATCTAAGTCAGATATTGGACATATGATTAATCAATTACGAGCTTAGGCGATCCAGGAAATTGTTATGTCCAGCGAATCCAGCATCACCCTTCCGTCCGCTTCCGACCCTGCTCCCCACTCAAAGTGTTCGGTCCGCCGAGCCACTCAGGATGATCTGCCCTGCGCCTTCGAGCTGGTGAACGAATATTTTCGAGCAGTCGACGTCTGGGTTCGCGACACCGAGAGTGAGTTTAGCGATTACCTATTGGGAGACGATAGAGGTGTTTGGCTGGTGTTTGCCGGTAAAGAGGCGGTTGGATGTATCGTTCTTCATCCGCTAGTTTCGTTACCGCGTAGCGGCGAGATTAAGCGGCTCTACTTGAAACCGGCCTATCGACGACAAGGACTAGCAGAAGAATTGCTGCAAGCGCTGGAGGAATTTGCGGCCAAGACTGCCCGTTATAAATGGCTGTACTTGGATTCTAAAGACGACCTTGTCACGGCCATTCGTTTTTACGAGCGCCAAGGATACGAACACTGCGACCGATATAATGCGAATCCGCAGGCCACGGTTTTTATGCGGAAGGCGTTAGCCGGCGCGTGACGCCTGGAGGGGAGCCGCTTTCGTCTGTTGCAAAATGAGCGCGCCGGTTTGGTTATTGGGTCTGGAACGTTTCAAAACGGTGGTCAATAGGCGGCTCCCGGGAACGGCCCCTGATTTTTTCCCAGCTGGTGCGAGTTCTGGACAAAACTCCTCACGGATTATCGGTCACAGGTTAAGTCTTGGGCCTCGGATATAGCGGCGGGTCATTCCCGGGAGCCGCCTGTTGACCACCCGTTTGAGACGGTCGGAACCGAATAACTAAACCGGCGCGCTCACATTGCAACGGGCGAAAGCGGCTCCCCTCCAGGCCTAAGAGCGTGCTCACCCTTGCTGCCCATTGTTCGCCATTCGCTTCTTTCGGATCTGGGCGTACCAGGTCTCGATCTCGGCTTGCGGGTAACGGAGATACTCCGCAACTGCCTCGGTGATACCGAGCTCACCCGCACGAACCCGCGGTAGAAACGTCATAGTAAACAGCGTCAGGTGCGGGCGCGCGGTCTCGAGCTCACGTTGGATAATCCGTCCTAAAGGGCCGGTGCCCTCGTAGAAACCGGGGTCGCTTACAGCGGCAACGACGTCGGCTACCGGATAACCGACCCGTCTAAGCTCCGTCTCCCACCGCCCGTCATTCCAAGAAAGCATGCCATACGCGGCGCGTGAATCGCCATCGAAAGGGAATCCGACTGATCCAACATTGAAGACAGCTGTTCCATCGATTTGCTTCGAAAGCGGGATATGAGTGTGTCCGCAACAGAGGATTCGCGGTGGGGACGCACCGAGCATTTCTTTCGCTTTCGCGTCAGGTGTAGAGGGGAAGAAACCTTCTTCGTTAGAACGGGGAGAACCATGAGCGATGCAGACTTTCGAGCCGTCTGGTCCCTCGGCGGCAATCGAGATAGGCAATGACTTTAGCCGCGGGACTGTTTCTGGTACTTGTTCAGCAGTCCATCGCGCTGGTTGCCAGGAATAAGTATCGATCTGGTCAACGCTGGTCGCCGGTTGGCTTTGAATGATGACGTAATCTTCATGATTGCCACGCAACAAAGTCCAGCCCAAGGCGAAAAGCCGATAAGTCACTTCATGAGGGAAAGGCCCGCGATTCTGAAAGTCGCCAGCGATTATGACCCGGTCCGGCTCTAGCGTTTCCAGATCCGCGATCACCGCCTCGAGTGCGGGAAGGTTGGCGTGAATATCTGCTAAAATCGCGATTCGCATCGCCATTACCGTTTAGCGTTGCTCGTTCGGCGTTTGGCGTTCGACGCTGCCACGCTATTTCGCCTTCTCGAATAATAATTATTAGATCGGCTCCCAGAGGAACCCTTTGTCCACGCGCTATGTCGATCTCGCGAAACTCCGAACTCCGAACGCCAAACGCCGAACGCTAAGCGCATACTATCCCTTGGCGAGGCATTCCGTTTCTATGAACTCTAATGCCTTACTCAGGCTCATTCGATCGAGATAATGCACCAACCTGGGATCTACGGTCGCAGGAAGTTTGGCCTTCAAAGCATCGATTCGTTCCGAGGCCTCCCGGAGCTTCTCCAAATGAGCGCTGGGATTATCCTTGAGGGCCTTATCCCCAATTACCTGGAGCCGATCTCGCAGCGCTTGAGCCAAGTCTGAATAGAACTCCCCCATAAGCTCTATTTCTCACAAATGAGCTGGTGCGCAAGCGCTTAGCACCAATCCGAAAACAACCACGAATGGACACGAATCGACCGCGAATGGACGCGAATGAATCGCTGAGAAGAGGTGAACCACGGACGAACGCGCATCGACACAGATGACACCTTACTAATATAGGGGTATCTGCGTACATCTGCGTTAATCTGCGGTTGGATTTTTTTCTTCGCGTCCATTCGCGGTCGTTTTTGTTTTGTCTGCGGCTCCAGATCTGCAAACGATCACTGTTTACCGGTCGTTCTGTTGTGTTTGATCACGCTGACAACATTCGGCGGCGTCCACAGGTGGCGCTGCTGATCGAAACTTCGAATGCTTATAGCCGCGGTTTGCTGGTTGGAATTCGAGCTTACATGCGGGAAAGAGCGGATTGGGAAATCCATTTCACCGAGCAAGGCCGGGGTGATGAGCCGCCGCCCTGGTTTCATAACTGGCGTGGAGATGGAATCATCGCTCGAATCGAGAATCAGGAGATCGAAGATGCTGTGATCAACGCTAATCTGCCGGTGGTAAACGTTAGCACGGCGAGCTTGAAACAGAGCTATCCCACGGTGGCTAGCAGTAGCGCTGGCGTGAGCCGGGCCGCCGCCGAACATCTTTTGGATCGCGGGTTTCAGTCGTTTGGGTTTTGTGGCGACGCCAGGTTTGATTGGTCATTTCGTCATGAACAGAACTTCAGTCGCTATCTCAAGGCCGTGGGATTTGTGGTTGATAACTTCGATAGCAGACTAGGGGACGCTGACGATTGGCGCTTGGAACAGGAGAAACTGATTCAGTGGGTTCGTCGCATTGCGAAACCGGCCGGGGTCTTTGCCTGCTACGATATTCGCGGGCAACAGTTGCTTGACGTGTGCCGGCAGATCGGTATCCGAGTCCCGGACGACTTGGCCGTGATTGGCCATCACAATGACGAGTTGCTATGTGAGCTGTGCGATCCACCGCTTACCAGCGTGATTCCGAATTCACGCCGAGCGGGCTACGAAGCGGCCAAGGTCCTCGATCAGCTCATGAACGGGGGCAGTAGGCTCCCATCAATCAAGTACATTGAGCCGATCGGGGTTTGTGCCCGGCGTTCGACTGACCGGATTGCGGTCCAGGATAAGCAGATCGCAAACGCATTGAGATTTATCCGTGACCACGCCTGTGATGGTATCGGGGTTGAAGATGTGTTGAAGACGGTGGCGATGTCGCGAACGGTACTGGAACGCCGGTTCCAGAAGCTGTTGGGCCGGTCGCCGTATGAAGAGATTCTGCGCTTGCGAATCGAGAGGGTAAAAGAACTTCTCACAACGACGGATCTATCCATTGCGGAAATCGCCCGGCAGTTGGGATTTTCCGGAGTCGAATATCTGAGCGCGCTGTTTAAGAAAAAATTGGGTGTTTCGCCGAGGCAGTTTCGG
>DASUWQ010000267.1:0-17378 GCA_036378375.1 Chthoniobacterales bacterium | reverse complement strand
CTCTTTTTTTTAGCGGCACTAACAAGCGATTGCCGAGGAACGGCAAAGGGGGTCGGCAAAAAATGACTGACCCCTCTATCCAATTCTACAATACGGAAAGACCACAAAGGACACGAAGACTGAGCGAAACTAAAGCCTGTGGAGATCTGTCTTTTGGTTCACTCGTCTGTCTTTGTGATCTTTCCGTATTGTAGAACTGGATTGGGCAACAGGCTCTATAGATGCGACCCCGCTGGTCCCCCATTTGAAGGTCGGTCCAATAGTAATTCAAAGATGTGCATAGGCTTTCTCTCTAGTTGGATTTTAGTCGCTTGTGACTGCCAATGTTGGGAACTAACAGAAGCAGTCTGAACGGCTAAAAATCTATGGTTCCGGCACCATGTCAGTCGCCGGTAGAAAGAGGGATTAAGGGATTAGCCGGTAGCTAACCTGGCTGGGTTCCTCATTTGCGCGGGCGGCCATGCGCGGCTCTGATCCAATGTTCGGTTTGGGTTGCCAGCTCCGCCAAAAGAGAATCGAGGTTGCGGGGTGGCAACCTCGATTGATATCCAATTCCACGTAGCGCGACCATTGATTCTTCCAAAATCGAAATAAATTCTAGGTAGCGCGCAACCAGGTTGGTGTATCCGCCGAAATCAGGCGAGATTGATCAGAACTGATTCCAAAACAATAAACGGAGAAGTTCCTCACAGTGGAAAACCCGGTCTCAAATACGTCGGAACCGCAGACGATATTTGCCCATTTTCGAATACTGCAGGGCGAGGATGGTTCACTCTACCGGCTTGGCAAAGGCAGCATGGGCGTCACTTATAAAGCCATCGACACCGTCTTGAATCGACCGGTCGCTCTAAAGGTGATTACTGCGGAATTAGTGCACAGTCCCCAAGCTAAGCATCGGTTTCTCCGCGAAGCCCAGGCGGCCGCCTTGATCCATCATCCGAACGTTGCCACGATTTTCCAGTTTGGTGAAGACAGAGACAAGTGCTTCTACGCAATGGAATTCGTGGAGGGAGAAGACCTCGAACGGTATGTTTACAGGCGAGGCCCTCTTTCAGCAGCCACTGCATTGCAAGTCGTATCCCAGGTCGCACAAGCCTTGGAGGCGGCGCAGGCTCGCAACCTAATTCATCGGGATATTAAGCCCGCCAATATTATGGCGGTGGCAAATCGAAACCAAAAATTCGACATCAAATTGATCGACTTCGGTCTGGCAAAAGGCGGGGCTGACGAATTGGACGCATCGATGGCTACGCGAACTCAGGATTTCATCGGCTCGCCGGCATTCGCCAGTCCGGAACAATGCGAAACTAAAGAGTTGGATATCCGGTCCGACATCTATTCGCTGGGAGCGACTCTGTGGTACCTCCTTTCGGGTCGCCCTCCATTTGTCGGGAAACTCGGGGAGGTGCTGGTGGCACAAGTCATTAAACCGCCACCTTTCGAAGAACTCGCCAACACACCAGAGCCGGTTACTTCGTTGCTCGCCCGGATGCTTGAAAAAAAGCCAACCGATCGTTTCCAGACTCCCGAAGAGCTGCAGGAAGCAATCGACCAGGCCAAAAGAGAACTTAAATTCGGCGCAACACCCGAACCGCTGAGCCTGGAAGGTGAGGGACACGTTGAGGCCGCAAGCCCGAGCGAATCGGAGGCTGCGCTTACTGCGTGTCCGTCTTCTTCGTTAGCAAATTATGCTAAGGTCCAAGCGGGCAGTTTGTTGAGTAGTCGTTACCGGCTCCTTAGTGAACAGCGGGGAGGAAACGCTGGGCGTCTATTCCTGGCGAGAGACGAGCTGCCAGGATCGCACCTGCCCGACGAGTTGGGAATTAAGTTGCTGCACCCTAGGATTGGCGACGACCTTCCAACGCTTGATCTGATCGAGAACGAGCTACAAGCCGTCATCCGTGCGCCACATCCGAACCTGACACAGTATTTCAGCTTGGAACGGAGTGCCGAAGGTTCCTACTTGGTCCGGGAATGGTTACATGGATTTGCCCTGTACGAGTTTCTCCGATGCCGGCGTTCATTGAAGGCCACGGAGATTTTCTTTCTGCTCGACCCTTTAGCCGATACGCTCGACTTCTTGGGCGACAAAGGGATCGGTTTGCTGGAGGTCAGCGTCCGAAAGGTTCTGCTGCAGTGCCCGAAAGCAATTCAAGATTTCCAGGCACTAGCTCGAGGTACGGCAAGCGAGTGGAAAGCGTGTACCTTGAAGCTCGACCCGATGAGCATGGCCTCGCTCATCAATGAGAAAACCAATGATTGGGATCAAACCATTGTTCCTGACAACCGGGTTTTACCGAAACCCGAATCCGGAACAAAAACTTGGGGGACGCAAGCGGTCCAATCCTATGCTGGGTTAACCTATGAGCTCCTAAGTGGTCGACCGCCTACACAGAACAGGGAAGAATTCACGCAATATGTGCCCCTATCGGAATTGGATAGTTCCGGTAATGACATCTTGCGTAGTGCTCTAGTTGTTGCAGATCCGAAACTCGGCTATACGAACTGCCGGCAATTGTGCGATGCATTAAAGCGGAGCGTTTCCGCGAGTCGTCGGACCTCGACGAACACGCTCGGATCGAGTAGACCTACAGCCAGGCCATCGATAGAGAATGCCTCCCTGACTGAATCGAAGCGAAAACTATTTTTCCTGGCAGGTGCAGCTCTGATTCTCGCTTTAGTAATCGGAGGGCTCGCAATATTCGCCGCTATACGCTTCGGCACTTCGTTAGGCCAGCCAAGCCCAACATTTTCACGTACCAACCCACCAGCGACTCCGGTTGCTTCACCGACTCCGGACGTCCGCAAGCCTTTCCTCAGCCCATCGGCCCCAACTAGCAGTGAAACGCCTGCCCTCAATGTCGCTCAAGCACCAACGGTTACTCCGCAATCGACTCCGGTCGAACAGGACGAGTCAAAGAGATTAGTTGTCCAACTGCTTCAGGCGATCGAAACACACGATCATGCGAACTTCTTGAAATACGTGGATCGAGAGATCGACTACTTCGGCCACAAAGATGCCTCGGAAGCGTTCATTCGAAAGGATATGGAACAAGACGCCAGAACCTATAAATTGGTCCGGATGGTTCCCGATCTATCGACGCTAGAGAGTTCATCGGGTCACGAATCCGTAGAGTACGACCTGGACGCAATAGACGTTTCGGGTAAAGAGCACCAGGCGCGCTGTCGTCTCGAGATTAGTTTCGAACCCGGGCCGACCCCTCGGCTCCTATCCATTGCAGCACGTGTACTGTCGCGCTGAATCAAGGTAGTCGGCAGGCTGTTACTTGACCCTATCAATGTTCACCCCTAGTACTCCACATAGCACACTTGGTTAACTTCACCGGCCAGCCAACCGTTAGGAACTAATCGACGCGAGCGTTCGCGACAGCAAACTTTCTGAACTGATCGACAGTTGGCGAGATCGGTTTCTTGTACCAAGCAAGGCCAATCTCAGAAGTCGGAATGTTATCGCGGATCTTGCACGCAATCACGGCTGCCGTCGATATCTTTACGGCTGAGGCGGGCAACAATGAAATTCCGGCTCCGGAGGCGATCAAAGCGATCAGCGTCGGCATTTCCCCAGCGACTTGGATAACACCCGGTATTACGCCCGCGTGACTCAGAATTCCGAGCACCAAGTCATGGAATCCGGGAGCGTGCGTGCGTTCGTAAAGCACGTAGGTTTCATCCGCGGTTTCGCTAAGGCGTACACTGGGCTTTTTTGCCAACGGATGCGACGCGGGTACGACAATAACAAACTGCTCCTTGTGAATCGGCATGACTTCTATTTCCGGACCGGCAATGAACGGCATCCGCAAAAATCCCACATCAAGTGAGCCTTCCTCCAGCATTCTTCTCTGGTCTGCCGTGAGGACATTACGCAGCGAGAACTCCACGCGAGGATTGGTTAGACGATATTCCCGGATCAGCCTTGGCACCATGTGCGCTCCAGCTGTTGAGACAAAACCGAGTCGGACAACGCCCGATTTGCCCTTCGCGGCTAGACGCGCGCTTTGCACCGCCTGGTCCAACTGAATCACGCCGCCGGCGACTTCTCTTTGAAAAGCAACTCCTGCCGGAGTCAAAATGGTCTTTCTTCTGTTCCTCTCGAATAGAGTCACGCCGATCTCTTTTTCGAGTGCCTGTATTTGCAAACTCAAAGCCGGCTGAGTGAGATGAACGAGCTGTGCCGTACGACTGAAGCTCAGGTTTTTTGCCAGCGAAAGAAATGAATGAATGTGCCGAAGTTCCACGGAAGCCGACCTTATTTGCTGTTTTTATAAGCGGCTACATTAAATTTAATTTCTCAACTGAACAGCTCACAGCTTGATTCTCGCTATAGGGAAAATAATAAGACTCCGAAATGAATATAACTCTTTGGCAGTTCAAAAAATGTTTTGTGTCTGTAATTGCCTTTGTCGTGCTCACCTTTTCTGCTTCGGCGGCGACTCCCATTAGAAATATCGTACTAGTACATGGTGCCTTCGTAGATGGTTCAGGCTGGCGGCCGGTCTATGAAATTCTGGTCCATGATGGTTATCATGTGACACTGGTTCAGGAGCCGCTTACTTCCCTCAAAGATGATGTTACAGCCACACGACGCACTCTCGATCGGCAAGATGGCCCGGTTGTCCTGGTCGCCCACAGCTATGGCGGCACTGTTATCACTGAGGCGGGTACACAACCCAAGGTCGCCGCGCTCGTTTATATCGCTGCGCATGCCCCCGATGTGGGAGAGACCGAAGCCGGTAACGGGAAGAAATATCCAAACAGCAGCCGGCCGCTAGTAAAGACTCCGGACGATTTTCTTTTGCTTGATCCAGCTAACTTTCCTGCTGACTTCGCGGCTGACCTGCCGCCTGAGCAGGCTGACTTCATGGCGCACGCACAAATGCCAACTGCCGCTAAAGTGTTCACGACTCAAGTTAACAATCCCGCTTGGAAAACGAAACCGAGTTGGTACATGGTTGCTCAAGCCGATAAGGTCATTAATCCTGATCTGGAGCGGCTGTACGCGCAGCGCGCGCACAGCCATAAAGTGGAAGTGCCGGGTGCAAGTCATGCAGTTTACATTTCGCACCCTAAAGAAGTTGCAGCTCTCATCGAGCAGGCCGCTGAAAACATAAATTCCACCGGCGCACGTTAATGAAACGTGTCATTCAGGCTTATTCTTACGTACCTCGATATTCAATCCTGGCGACTGTTTCTATAGGCAGGAGGAAAACCATATGTGGGCAATGCAGGCAAAACAATTCGGAAATTATGATGGACTTCAGCTGACCGAACTTCCAAAACCATCGGTTTCGGAGGGGAGAGTCCTGGTGCGGGTAACTGGAGCAGGTGTCGTCCCCCTCGACCATACGATT
Source organism: Chthoniobacterales bacterium (assembly GCA_036378375.1). Classification (GTDB taxonomy): domain Bacteria; phylum Verrucomicrobiota; class Verrucomicrobiia; order Chthoniobacterales; family JAFAMB01; genus JAFAVN01. The sequence goes on along the minus strand of DASUWQ010000267.1, from coordinate 12,009 downwards.
CTCTTTGGTCAACTGCCCCGCGCAAAAGCTCCATTAGTGCTCGGCAACGAAGGAGCGGGCGTCGTAGAGAAGGGAGGCGGAGCAGAGTTCCCGGCCGGTTCACGAGTGATGTTCACTGGACCCTATGGTGTCTCCGAGGATGGCACCTACAGTGAGTGGATTTCCGTAAGAAAGGAGCACCTCAGCCTCATCCCTGCAAGAGTCGATGACGTGACCGCCGCCAGCGTTCCGGTCGCGTATCTGACCGCATACATGACTCTCAGCCTCGCTGGCTTTCAGGCCGGCAAGACGGTGCTGGCTCCAGCGATTGGGGGGTCGGTCGGTAATGCCGTGACCCAATTAGCGCGTGCCTTGGGCGCAAAGCACGCAATCTCAAGCACTACGAGTCCTGAAAAAGCCAAACAGGCAAAGGCGCTTGGGTTCGATTAAGTGATCGATGTTTCCCACGAGAAGTTGAGCGAGGGCGTGCGGCGCATTACCGAAAATTATGGCGCAGATCTCGTGATCGACGGCATCGGCGGTGAAGTCCTAAGCGAAGCCGTGACGACGTTCGCGGTAGGCGGAAGTTTGACGACACTTGGTTATGCAGCTGAACGCAAGACCACCATCGATGTCACGAATCTGATCTGGAAGCGGGCCAGCATAAAAAGCTTCTCGATTTTTGCTCAGCCGCAGGTCCTCTGGGACCAAGCCTGGAAGGCCGTCCTCCCACTCTTGGATTCCGGAGCCATCAAACCAATCGTGGCCAAAACCTTTCTCTTGGCGGAGGCCGCGGATGCTCTGAAGTACTTGGTCGACGGACGTCCCTTCGGCAAGGTCGCCCTCACAATCTGACTTCTCTTTGCGTGAATACGCTAGAACGAGTCTAAGAGATTAGTTGTCCAGCTGCTTCATCCGATCGAAACGCACGATCACGCGAACTTCTTGAAATACGTGGATCGAGAGATCGACTACTTTGGCCACAAAGATGCCGCTGAAGCGTTCATTCGAAAGGATATGGAACAAGACACCAGAACATGGAATCGGTCCGGATGGTTTCTGATCTATCGCTGTCAGGAAGACCTCGCCAGTACTATCGTTGCGACGATATCTTTGAGCAGGTGAACCAATGGCTTAGGAAACACGGTGTGAACGGAGCAAGCCGCTGCACACTTTACGGAAAGAATACGGTTCTCTTTTGACTCGGAGTTATGGGATTCACGCTGCAAGCCGTGCGTTGCGGCACGCGGACTTGCGAACGACATCCGAACACTATACCGACTCGACCGCACGGGGAACGCCGGGTATTGGGCGCTTACTGGCAGACGGTGAGTGGAAGGGCAAGAATAAACGTCAGCCATGCTAATTTATTGGCTCCTTATTCTGGATACCGAAAGGGATCAAATTGAGCGAGCCGTACCAATGCGGGCTTCCTTTTTCAACCGGCTAAATGCCCGTTAACTACTTTTTTCTTCGTCAACCGGTATAGAGCCCAAACTGCTTTGTCCCTGTTCGCCCTTACTTTGCAGGGCGGTGCGAAGCTCTTCAGCTTTGGCCTTAGCGGCTTCTTTTGCTTTCTCTTTCGCAACCTCTTCCGACTTACTCCGCGGTCTTTTGCCTTTCTTGCGCGATGCCTTTTCGTTCATTCAGACTCCTCCATTCTTCCCAAAGAGCTCGAAGCGCTATGGCCGCCTACCGAGCATAGGTTTCTTGTGATTGGTTTCCCCGCTCCTCGCTTTGCAACGCTTCGTCCTTTGCGGTTTGCTCCTCTTTTAGGGCATGTTCATACCAACGGGCCCGCAGGAAACGAAGGAAGAAGGATGCTGACTTGACGCCCTCTTCCAAAATCTTGGAGGCGAACACTCCGAAGAATCCAAACGGAGCGAGTAGACCTAATCCGACTGCCGCCGGTAAGCCAACCACATAGGTTCCCGCTAGGTTCCCCAACAGCACGAAACGGGTGTCGCCGCCGCTGGCCAAGACGCCGTTACCGAGCACACTGCTCAATACCTTGGCGGGCTGCGTCGCCGCCATCAGCAACACTGCCCAAAAAGCGAGGTGTAGCACGTCTTGACCTACCTTCGGATACAGGGCCGGAAGCAGAAAGCTTGAGCCGGCGTAGAGGGCGCCAAGCACCAATGAGACCAAGAGGCCAAAGCGGATCGTGAGCCATGCGTTGGCTCTAGCCGCCGGCAACGAGCCTACTCCCAGTGCTTGCCCGATCACCGCAACGGCCGCGGGCGCTAGACCCGCAGAAGCCACGATAAAGATGTTTTCAAGAGAGAGCACGATTTGGCTGGCCGCAAGTTTCGTCGTGCCAAGGCGAGTAAATACCACCGCGTACGCAAAGGTACTCATACCCCAAAGCACCTCGGACAGCGCAATAGGCCCTGTTAGGCGCAGGAGCTTGCCAGCGGCGAGGCCCAGCTTTGAACCCGGCAATGGCCAAACCCAGCGCACGCCTTTCTTGCTGAGGTAGAGAAAGAGGATCAACGCTAAGCACCGGGCACTTTGCGAAAATAAGGTAGCCCATCCGGCTCCGGCTACGCCAAAGGAGGGGATAGGCCCAAACCCAAGCACCAATATAAACCCCAAAAGGGTGTTTAGCGCCACTGCCGCGCTAGTGATAATCAGAGGAGTCCGTGGGGAATTGAGCGAACGGAATACCGCGCTTGTCACCGCGCTTAAGATCATCGGAGCAGTCGACAAGGCGTAAAGTTGGAAGTAGCTGCTAGCGCTTCCAGCCACCTTCGAGTCTGCCCCGACCACGCGTAAGAGCGGCTCCGAAAACGTGACGAGCAGAATAGCCGTTAGCAGCCCCAGAAGACCAGCGAGAGCCTGACCAGCTGAAGCGATTTGTGACACTTCGGCAAGGTCTTTGCGGCCAAAAGCGCGGGCCACCAAGACCCCGGCGCCAACCCCGGCGGAAGCGTAGAGGAGCAAAGCAATGGAAGCAATACTGTTGGATAGGCCAACGGCCGCCACTGCGTCAGCGCCCAACAGAGCGACGATTACCTGGTCTATCGCGTAAATCCCATCTGGAAGACTGATTCCAGACTCACCGGGATCGACAGCCTGAGAATTTTTTTCGCGTCGCCGTGCGGCTTAACTTCCCGTTCGGAGGACTCTGAATATGGGCGCAATAGGGTGGGCCGGTATAGGCAATGGAGCACTTTCCGGCATCCGATTGCGCTGCGGTTAGTTACTACTTATTCGCTTGATTCGCCTGATCTGGATGTCAGCGAACGTAACCTTCAGCGGCTCATTGGCGCAGATTCTGATCCTCACGGTTAATTTCATCGTCTGCTGGCGGAGCGAGGGAATCGGTCCCGCGAACCGCCTCATCAATATTGGGTGTAAAGCCCTTCCGGACGACTCGTTGATCCTTCTCACTAACCGCGTGGCGTCTTCGTTTGGGAGGCCCCAAAGACCTACCAGAATCAGGGAGTCGGGCAAAACCAACCTTAATCGTATGCGCCATTCTACCACCAGTGACGACCGATCGGTGACTCGATCGCGGTCCGATGCAGACCGTCATCCACTAAGACTGTTCGGTAATTCAGCTAACTGGCATGCACAACTTGCGCGCTCAGTCCGCGCCTCTGAATGCTTAGGGGCTATACCCCCCGGCCGGTCACGAGCTTTATCACTAACACGATCACGGCGATTACCAAAAGAATGTGGATTAAGCCTCCGGCGATATGAAAAACCGAGAAGCCGAGAAGCCATAATACAACCAAAATAGCGATAATGGTCCAAAGCATATTAACGATCGTAGGTTTGCGATTTTAACATTCTCAAGCTTTCCTTTTGTGCATCGATCCCTTGCAATCCGGGGCGGAAACAAGACGCAATCCTCCAGCAACAACTCTTTGAGAGAGGGTATCCTGACTCAGCGCTGAGTGAGAGAGGCAACTTCCGCAACTCAAGTGAGCCGCTATTAAGTAATCCTCAGCGTTCGATTATCTTCTCAATTTTTACCTTTTTCTTGATCTCCTGTATCTTCCGGGGCCTGTTCTTCTTCTGTAACTACGCTCAGCCTCTCCCGGGTGCCGCCGAACATTGGCTCCGGAACTCTTTCAATTCTGACCTTCTCCTGCGGCTCTTTTTCTGATTCCTCCTCGTCGGTTCTCATTTGGTTTCTATCGTCAGAGTTAGGTTCGCGTGCCAGATGCGTCCGGATTGGTTATACGACTATTCACCGTGAGGATTCGGATATTCTTAAATTGTTAACGGCGAACCGGTCAACAGAGTCGCGGGAAACCAGGTTGCAGCCCGCCAAAGAAGTCACCTCAGAAACGATTCTATGAACCGGCAACTTCCTCTTTTTTTTCGTTTCTAAGGGCTTCACCGATCTTGTCAATAGCATCGGAAAGCATTTCAGAGGCCTCCGAGACCGGCTCCGCTTCTGGCGAGTTTGCTGATTTCAGTTTTTCCTTTGCCATGTGGATCTTGAAAACAGCCCCGAGTAGACCTGAGGAAACCTCATCATGAAACATTTGGACAATGCGTCTGCGCTCTTGTTCCTGGCCCACCAGTCGGCCTTTCTCGAAGGTGGTCGAAGTCGCCGGGTCAGTATGGTCTAACATGACGTAACCCAAACTGTGCTTTGAGCGTACCAGATGACCTGATACCGCTGAAATCTCCGTTGGCACTTTCAATGCCATCGGGAAGAATTCTGCACCCGAATTTTCGCCTTCGTCTGGAGTGGAAAACCGCAAATCACTTTGAATAATGATGGTCTCGGGCCCCAGCGCCTTGATATCGTCCTCAGAGTAGCCGGTGCGCGCCAAGAACTTTTGATTCCAGGCGACAAAACGCTTGTGATTAAAGTCTACGATCGCGCGGGGAAGATCGAACTCGTTCAAGTGAACGCACAATTTCTGCAGCGCTTGAATATCCATAAAACGAAGGCTAACCGGACGCGGGGGCAAAAATTCATAGCGCCTGATCGACCAGCCTCAGGCAGATGCTACGCCGCCCCGTTTCATCGAGCAAGTGCCGTCGATGACTTCCTAGGAGAGGAAAGTCAACAATTTCGAAAAGGAACCTTACAGCAACAGATGATTCAGAGGATATCAGACGGAGCTTCGCAACAGGAAGACCGCTTGGGTCAGCGCCGGCGAACAAAAAACGGGACCTTTGGAGGATCTCTGTATGGCTGACCACGCGACGCTTCGCGGCAAAATCATCCTTCTGCTAGAGTCCAATGACGACGCCCGTGATTTTATCACCCAATTTCTAACTCGACAGGGGGCGACGGTCTTAGCCAGGTCAACCGCCAAGGAAGCTCTTGCAGCAATCCCACCACATTCTCCGAGCGTTGTTCTGTTAGGTATCGGTTTGTCTGACCTAGATCGGCTGAAGCTCTTGCGTGATATTCGCGCACTCGGTTCTAAAAACGGTTGGGCTATTCCCGTTATAGCCATCGCCGGGTTCTCCAGGAGCGTCGGTAGAACCACAGCGATTGCGGCAGGATTTCGGAGGCAGTTGGAAAAGCCATTTCTGCCAGCTGAACTGCTCGAGGCAATCAACGAAGTTCTTAGCTGAACATTTGCTAGTGAGCCGTGTCGTTTCTAGCGTTCGGAGCTTAGGCGAAATCCCGGTGGCCCGGAACGAGTGGCGAGAGAACCGGCGCGTTGCGCACACTTCCGCGTGTCAGATGTGCTCGGATTGGTTGTACGAACATTTATCTTGCGGACCCTAATTGCCTCGCAGTTAACTTAGGATTATTCACTAGGCAAACCCAGGCTCGAGACGCTCTGCGTCCTGGACTCCCCAAATCCGCGAAACGAGAGTCAACGCTGTCGCGATTTTGGGAAGTAAAAGGGGAAGGTTGTTCCCATGCCGCGGGCGGCCACTCAAAAAGCGAAACGCTGTTCGCCCGGAGCTATCAGGAAGTTGGCCAAACCCGAAATAACGCGTCGGATTTAAGACACTCGTCTGACTGACCTGCCCCTCTCGCTTTCCGGAAATCCGTCCGCGCTATTCCTTCTTCGTAAGATTCTGTAGCCCTAAATACAGCATCGCATGGGTATCACCAACGAGGCCGAGGCCGCCGGCGAAGATGAAGTTCAGATGATCATTTAGTTTCAATCGCCACCTACGTTAAACGCGATATCGGGCTTGCTGCCGGGTTCGATTGAGGTGTTGCCGAAAAGTTCAACACCAAGACTCAATCGTTCGCTTAATTCGCGCTGCACCACGGCGCCTGCGTACCAGTAATCTTGCTGGCCCAAAGCATTTTCCACGCGATAACCGGCATTGCCGTACAACTCCATTTGTCCCAGGTTTTCTCGGCCGGCATCCGTCACTCTCATTTACCCAAGCTTGTCGCCCTCGGCAGTTTCAAATGCTTTGCACGTCCCTACATTTTACATTGCCTTAATGATGTTTCATAAACACCTGCACTTTCATAGTTAATATAATAATGCCCGTGCTGAACTATCCATTTTCCGCAAAAGGCTTTATTTGATCTGGATTTTTAAGTTGTGAGTAACATTTTTAGATCCGTTTCACGACCAGCTTGTCCAGCTGTGACGAATGGATGGCGAGTGAGTGTAGTAAAACGAGGAAATCCTTTAAGCAAACGGGCAGAAGCATCCCACCTAAACGAGTCGGCTCGCACAGCCGCGCCAAGGGTCACTTCGGACGAACTTGCGAAGAGGAAGCCTTTGATATGGGAAACCTAGAAGTAAGAAGGAAAGAAGAAGTAATGTCACAAACCTGGATCAATCGCGCTTGTAAAAGCGCGTCAAACCCAGGCCGAACTATCGGATCGAGTGGGTCGCAGGCCCGACAAATAGCACAGGAAATCGCCTGCCCATTTCATCGTAATTGCGAGAAACTTTAGCGTCGTAATCTTTGCTCGCAGATCTTGATTGTGCACCCTCAGAAGCTCCGCTGAAAGGTTTGCTTTTTATAGCCCGCTTGGGCCGTTTAAAGCGGTCAATCAAAGCGTCCGGAATCGTCGTAACTCACCGGAATTAACCAAACTGACCAATAGTAATCGAATGAAAGTACTCCTACTGCCAATCTTAGGTGGCTTCCTGCTCGTTAACTGGTCCCAAGGCCAGCAACCGACGGCTACACCCGGCCGTCCTGCTACTTCGGACTCGACCGAGGCGGATAACACCAAACGCAATTCTTCCGAGCAAAACAAAAATACCGATACCGCGGAAAAGCAGTCCAATGACAAGAACGATCTCGCGCTAACTCAGAAAATCCGACAGGAGGTCGTCAAAGATGGATCCCTGTCGATTGATGCGAAGAACATTAAGATCATTGTGCGCGACGGCAAAGTCATGCTGCGCGGTCCCGTCAACAGCCAACATGAAAAGGACACTATCGCCACTAAAGCCGGTGAGATTGCCGGCAAAGACAAAGTCGATAACCAACTCGAGGTCAAAGCGGAGAAACAGTAAACAACAACCTCCGTAGACCTCCTTTAAACCAAAATAGAAAAATAAAGATTATGAAACACTCCACACTATGTCTGGTTGATACAGAAGACCAGGCAGCCACCATTGTTGAAAAACTTAGAAGCGCAGGGTTCTCTGACAACGACATCTCGGTGCTCTTCCCTGACAAGGGGAGCACCCGTGACTTCGCTCACAAAAAAGCAACCAAGATGCCAGAAGGGGCAACCGTCGGTGCGAGCACGGGCGGTGCAGTCGGCGGCACGATTGGATTGCTGGCCGGTATAGGTGCATTAGCCATCCCGGGCCTTGGGCCCTTCATTGCCGCTGGACCGATTATGGCGGCGCTTAGCGGCGGTGCCATTGGCGCTGGAGTTGGGGGACTTGCTGGAGCCCTGGTCGGTCTTGGGATACCTGAATACGAAGCCAAGCGCTATGAGGGCAAGGTAAAGGAGGGTGGCATCCTTATCTCGGTTCATTCCGAGAACGGCGATGAGACGAACCGTGCAAAAAGCATTTTCAAAGAAGCGAACGCTCATGACATTTCGACTACCGGAGAAGCCCATTCCGATGTGAAGGCACAAGATGTTTCCGACGCGGGAGACGCAACCGGCCATGAAGTTTCTGCGAGGAACGATATCCCAGAAACCGAGATACCGTCTGATGCTACAATCGGAATAGCCGGCCAGCCAGATCAGGCTCAGCCCACCGTATCGGAAACATCGGCTGGAACTCAGCCACGCGCCAGAGGAGACGAAATCGCTGCTGAAGTGCCCCTGTCGGAGGAAGAAATAAAAGTCGGAAAGAGAACTGTCGGCGCTGGCGAAGTGAGTCTGCAAAAGAAGGTAAGCACAGAACCGATCAACGTGCCCGTCGAGCTAAAACGAGAAGATGTGGTTATCGAACGCGTCCCGTCTCACGAAGCGAAGTCAGCTGGGAAGGAGCCATTCCAGGAAGAGCGCGTTGAAGTGCCCCTGAGTCGAGAAGAGCCTGTGGTCGAAAAGGAAACTCGTGTGACCGGAGGGGTACGCGTACGAAAAACCGAAGGAACCGAGCGCGAGACAATCCAGGAAACCATTCGGCGCGAAGACGTAGACATCGATGAGAAGCGCTGAGGCTAGCGGCAAAGGTCGGAAACCGATTGAGCCGACATCAGAACTTTCCGATAGATAGTAGGACGAGACTTCAGAGTGAATTAAGCGGGCGCTCCTTCGGAGCGTCCGCTTGGTGCCGCGCTTGGGTGTGCGGTGAGCCGTCGAAAAATTAGCACCGTCATCATAGGTTCAGAGGTTGATTTCCAGCGTCGCAAGAGGCTGCCGGATTGGAAAGCGGAGAAGCTGAGTCGGACTCTGAAAGACTACGTGAAATCTACGTTACGAGACCGAAGCCACGATTGCTGTAACGATCGGTCTTGGCCAGGAAGTGCTCCAGGGATGGCTATCCGGAAAAGCGAAACAGATCTTAAATTAAATTCGGGAGTTTTTTCGATCTTCGCCCAAGAAACCGCGCGAGGGGTAGCACCGGTGGTTACGCGCCGCCACAAAGGAATAATCCGAAATAGACGAAAGAGGGAAGGGAGGGATAAGTGAAAGGTGAGATGATTGGTGGTGCCGGGGCCAAGTAATCGAAGACTGGGGCCAACACGATAAAATACGTTCTCAGGTTTGAAGCACCGTCCAGAATTGACTCGCGGAAGCCGGAGCCCGCAAAGCCGTAGTGGCGCAGCTTGCCATCAGTGTAAGCACCCAGAACGACCGCGGCCAAATATTTGCGGCTTCCTTTGGCCGTCGTTTTTCCCAACCAAGACAAAAGGTCTTCGGAGGTTAGATTGCAACCTGCCGCCCAATCAAAACGACACTATCGTTCGGCAGTCGGAAGAAGTCGCTGACGTGTACCGAGTTTCGCTCCATCACGATATACAGGTCATCCTGCCATTTGGCGAGTCCTCGTGCATCTTCGCTAGTAACGATGGTGCCGTGGCCAACATAGTAGACCACCTCGCCGAGCTTTAACGCGGGGTGTTGCGAGCACACCTGTTCAAGCACCGCTGGAATATCCGCCTTTTCCATAAAACCGAATCGCGCGGTCGCACGCCAATAATTTGGTTGCACTTCCTTAACGAGAAGACGCTCCGACTCCTTGATCCGCGGAATCGATTCGGTAACGGCGTTCAGGACGAACAGATTTTCTTGCAATGCCCGGTTGTGTCTTACATGCCAGATCAGGACGGGCGGAACATCGTTGGCGGTTCGGGTGAGGAAGACTCCAGTTCCGGGAATCCGTGGAATATTTTGCGATTTAATCCGACGCATGAACTCGTCAACCGAGATGATCTCCTCGCCAACCCGTTGAGCGACCCTAACCGATCCGCGGTGCCAGATCAGCATGATCCCATAGACGAATGCGGCCAGAAGCAGCGGAACGTACCCGCCCTGAGTCACCTTGACGAGATTGGCAAGGAAGAAAGACGCATCGATGCAAAGGAACACGCCTGCGACCACCGCGCTCGGCAATAAGCTCCAACCCCATACCTCCCGCATCGCGATGAATAGCAAGCCCGAGGTCAACACCATGGTTGCAGATACCGCAATGCCGTAGGCGCCAGCCAGATTATCCGACTTGCCGAAAGACAAGGTCAGGCCAACCGTGACGATCATGAGCAGCAAGTTGACGAGCCCGACGTAGATTTGGCCGTAACCTTCTGCAGAAGTCTGTACGATCCGTAAGCGGGGTAGCCAGCCGAGCTGGATCGCCTGCCGGGTCATCGAGAACGCACCGGTAATGATCGATTGACTAGCGATGATAGTAGCAATCGTGGCCAGAATCACAAAGGGAATCAGCAAGGGTTCGGGACATAGCCGGTAAAAGATATTCTCGGTAGTCGGTGTACCCTCGAGCACGATCGCAGATTGGCCGGCATAGTTCAGCAAGAGACTGGGAAGCACGATGCCCGACCAGGCGACTCGGATGGGACGAGAGCCGAAATGTCCCATATCGGCATAGAGAGCTTCGGCCCCGGTCACGCAGAGAAAAACACCGCCCAGAATAAAAAAGCCCGCATAACCGTTCGTGAACAGGTAATGGAATCCATAAAATGGGTTCAAGGCTGCAAGCACTGCCGGATGCCGGACTATACCGAGGATGCCGAGGATCGCGATCGCCACGAACCATAGGCCCATGGTCGGGCCGAAAGCTTTGCCAATCCGAGCGGTACCCAAAGGTTGAATCGCGAACAGAGCAACGAGGATCACTACCGCAGCCGGCAAAACATAAGGCGCGAGAGCGGGTGTCGCAATCTTTAGTCCTTCGACTGCAGAGAGTACCGAGATCGCGGGCGTGATGGCTCCATCGCCGTAAATCAGCGCGGCCCCGAATAATCCGATGGCCACGACGATCGGCTGCTGATGCTTTTTGATGCAGAGCAGCGACATGAGCGCAAGAATGCCGCCCTCGCCGTCATTGTCGATGCTCATGGCAACGAGGACATATTTCACCGATGTGATGATGATTAGCGTCCATACTATGAGCGACAGCACGCCGAGCACGGCGTCTGGAGTGGGCGTGCCTTTATTCATGCTGAGCACAGTCTTAAGCGTATAGAGCGGGCTGGTGCCAATATCGCCAAAGACAATCCCAAGCGCGGCCAGTCCCAATACGGCGAGGCCGGGCCGGCCGACCGGCGGAGCAGAGTGGGGGTGTCTAGGGAGGCTGGCTTTTTGGCTCATCCAGTCGAAAAGGAGTTAGGGGCTCGAGCGATGCTACGGACACCGCGTTCTATTGTCCAATTGCACAGAAACGGTCTGTTCGGTTAGAATGAAAACGTCTCTCCTGCTTTCTAGAAAAATGTACTCCCGGTTGACGAGCGAAAGTGGGCGTCGTGTCCTTTACACGCCGGGGAAATCGACTCTCGAACCGTCAGGCTATTAACTGAGAGAACCGCGGCGCTTCCCGGCTGTCAACATTAAGACGCAACAAATCAACTATTGAGGCGTCACGACTGTGGTGGTCTTCGTTACTGGGCCTGGCGCCGGAGAAATGACAGTTGTGGTAGTTGCTGGAGGTCTGTTCGAGGTAATGGATATGCAAGCGTCTAACGAGAACGCAGCCCCTGCCAAAAGCAATCTTGAAAATACGCACTCGCTTCATGCGATAAGTTCGCAATGAGGGACTTACGCGGCCTCGTTTCTTCAGGTGGGATTGAACCCGAAAAGTTTGATTAAGATCCGCTGGAAGGTGCCATCGGAAACGACCATGCCGTTGGTGCACACCAACTGAAACAGTCCGCAAGGAAGTTGGTAAGCATCAGAAATTGCAGCCGTTCCAGGGAGTATCGATCTGGTGGAGTTATTGTTTAGCGCGGTGCTCATGTTAGTCGATTGGTTAGTTAGTTTTGTGAGCCGCCGCAGAGAGGCGAGGCTTTGGGAGCTGCCGGAGTTTTTTCGACATTCGGTTTCGGTCGAAAAAGTATGCCGGGCATATTTTTCGAGCCGAAAGCGAAGCACTAGCTGAGCGCCGCGGAAGAAGGCTTGGAAGGGCAAGAGCTGCGAGGAACGAGAGGGGTTGAGGATTTAAACAGAGGGGACCCCCGAGGTTTGGCGAGAGACTTGGGCGC
>DASUWQ010000266.1:0-11078 GCA_036378375.1 Chthoniobacterales bacterium | reverse complement strand
GCAGTTGCCAGGCAGTTGCCGGACAAGAATAACCTCCGGGCGGCTAGAGCTTGGACCACCACCCCGACGGAGGGGAGCCGCATTAGAGATGTGCCGCCGGCAGATTCGGAGCCGGTCTATCGCCTCTAGGTTGAAAAGATGTGTCCGGCCGCGGCTTCCCTTTAGGTGTGGCAGGGTTTATCGTCCCTTAGATCCCAAGGCGTTGAATATTCGTTCCATCCAAGCGGCGTCGCGTCTATCCAGGCGCCATACTTAAAAAGATTCGTCGGCGTCGACACCCGTGCGAGCTCTAACACGGAATGCAACGCCCTTCCGTTCGTTGTCCTTTAACGGCTATCGGGATGCCGTATCAGGCTGGCTCCCGCCTTCCAGCCTCTCAACTCGACGCGCATGCGCAGCCGCGGGACTGAGGCGCGACAGGCTATTACGGGCTCATGAGACCTATGAGCAATCGGAGCCCCACGCCGATACGGTCTTACGCCCATTCGCCGACACGCTTCTTGCTTCTTGTGTCGCCCCCGAATTTTTGTACCAATTTGCGCGGACGCGAAACTTGGCCGTCTGATTTCGGGTAATAGTGGTACTATGAAGGCCCGTTCCTGATTGAATTATGAACAGAACTGTAGCGATAGGATGCGGCTGTTTGGCCGCGCTTGCGGTAGTCGGTGGGGTCATCGTGTTGTTTCTTGCCAACGGCTATAACGCGCTGGTGCGTGGATCCGCAGAGGTCGACACCAAATGGGCGCAGGTGCAGACGCAGTATCAGCGCCGCGCGGACTTGATTCCGAATCTGGTGCATACCGTGGAAGGCGCGGCGAACTTTGAGAAATCGACTCTCACCGACGTGATCAACGCGCGGGCGAACGCCACGAAAATCACCATAGATCCATCGAAGGCGCCGAGCGATCCTCAGCAACTGGCTCAATTTCAGAAACTTCAGGATAGTCTATCGAGCAGCCTCGGCCGTCTCCTCGCGGTGAGTGAGCGCTACCCTGAATTGAAGGCGAATGGCAACTTTCGTGACCTGCAGGTGCAGATTGAAGGTACAGAGAACCGGATTGCGGTAGCTCGTCAGGACTTCAACAAAGCAGCGCAAACGTACAACGTTCAAGTCCGTTCGTTACCCACGGCGTTGTATGCCGGTATGTTTGGGTTCCAAGCCAAACCATTTTTCCAGGCTGCCGCAGGAGCGGAAGCCGCACCCAGCGTGTCGTTCCCGTCCTTTAGCCCTTCGGCAACACCTAAGTGAGAAGCTCAAGCTTAGCAGGCACTTCGTTCTCCCGACTTCGCTCAGGTCAAAACTGCGAAGCCAGCGAGCGAAAGGCTACGTCGGGCAAGCTGTCCTCGTCGTCGTTCTCGTCCTCGAATCCGGGTGAGCGGAGCGTCGGAGTGCCGAAGTATTGGATTGTTGAAATACTGTGATCTGTTCCGAATTCCGCCTCATGGTGACCACCTGGCCAGACTTTCTAACGCGAAAAAGCCTTGGGAAGCCTGCCGGTTGGGCGTAGCATAGGGCAACGGCAAGAACCTGCGGAGGACTCTCATGCATCATTGCTTAACCAGTAGCGAGAAGTCCGGTGGTTGGATAAAGACCTCTCGTCGAACGCCTAATGCAGCCAGTGGAAGACGCATTGCGGCCTTCTACCTCTCGCCTCTGACTTCTCAATTCTCACGTTTCGCGCTGGTGTTCCTGGCGCTGGTGTTTTTGCCGATTGCGTCCGCTCTGGCGGTTACTCCGCAGGAACTCCTGGCGCACCCTCCGACCCGCTATTTCAACGATTACGCGGGCGTTGTCTCCGCCTCAGATGCGAACGCGTTAAACACTTCCTTAGTGAACTTCGAGAAGGAGACATCGAACCAGTTTTTGGTTGTCATCTTCCCACAATGGCCGGACGACCTCGTATTTGATGATTATGCCCAGGAGCTTTTTCGAGCGGCCAAAATTGGACAAGCCGGCAAGAGCAACGGCGCGCTGGTGCTGGTATCGATCAAAGAACATAAGTTTCGGATTCATACCGGTTATGGTCTAGAGGGGAGTCTCCCAGACGCCTTGTGTAACCAAATTCGGGAGCGAGAATTTGCTCCGCAGTTCCGAGTTGGAAATTACGCAGCAGGGTTCAGACAAGGCTTAGCGGCCATGATGGCAGCTACGAAGGGCGAGTACCAAGGGAACGGGAAAACGGTATACCAGCAGAAAGCTCAGTCGGGTTCGATCGGAACTGTCACGCTGATCTTGCTCTTCTTCGTGATCATTTTCATCTGTATCGTCCTGTTCGCGGCTGCGATCATCTTCAACGGCCGCCGGCGCGTCGGTGGCTACGGTCCCGGCAGCACAGGGCCACAGACTGGTGGAGGCGGCTTTTTCTTCGGAGGCCCGGGTGGCGGGGGCGGTTTCTCGGATAGAGGAGGCGGAAGCAGTGGAGGCGGTGGAGATAGCGGAGGTTTCTCCGGAGGCGGCGGCGACTCAGGCGGCGGTGGCGCTAGCGGAGATTGGTAACCCCTGACAAACGCCACGAGCGCCGCCCATTCTTTGGTGGGGCGAGGCTCCCGCAAGACTCCGACATTCCGCCGAAGGTTGGTATGTTTCAGTGGTGAAACATATCGCTATGCTTAAAGACGCGCCGAACCGGTGGCCAGCGCAACACCACGGCTCGGCATTCCTAACGGTCTAGCAGCACCGTTTATCAGGCGAACGCAATGAACTCCGCTCCGGCGATGGATCGTTCGGGAGCCTCGCCCCACCAAAGAGTGAGAAGCCATCACGGCATTCTCGCGGCGTTCTCATTTGCAACTTCGGCTGCTTCGCTGACACTCTTTCTTCCGTGGAGGCGGAACCAGGCCGAGAACAACTCGCACGTCCTAAGCCAACCTACTGGCTCACTCGCTTCGTTTTATTGCGGCTTCTCGGAATCGTTTACGCCGTTGCCTTCTTGATAGCAGCACAGCAGTTGCTGCCCTTGATCGGATCCCACGGCTTGTTGCCCTTAGAAAATTTTCTGCCACGCGTCCAAACCTACTACGGTTCATCCTGGGAAGGTTTTCTCAAGCTGCCCTCACTGTTCTGGCTGAACGATTCGGACACGATGCTGGCCGTCTTGCCCTGGATCGGGTTTGGCTTGTCCTGCGTGGTCATAGCCGGCTTCGCCAATTCGATCATCATGATCGTGCTGTGGGCACTCTACATGTCGATCGTCCACGTGGGCCAGGATTGGTACGGATTCGGGTGGGAAACCCAAATGCTCGAGACCGGGTTCTTGGCCATCTTTCTAGTACCATTGCTTGATCCGCGGCCATTCCCAAAGGTTGCCCCACCCGTCCTCGTCATCTGGCTGTTTCGGTGGCTGATTTTCAGGATCATGATCGGGTCCGCACTGATCAAGCTGCGCGGCGATCCCTGTTGGAGAGATCTGACTGCTCTTTTCTATTATTTCGAAACCCAGCCTATCCCCAACCCATTGAGTCGCTGGTTCCACTTCTTGCCGCACGGGGTTCTGCAGGGCGGTGTGTTATGGAATTTTCTGGCGGAATTAATCGCACCCTGGTTTGTGTTTTGGCCGCGGATCGCCCGTCACATCGCCGGTTCGATTATCATTCTCTTCCTGCTGAGCATTGCCGTCAGTGGAAACCTATCTTTTCTTAACTGGTTAACGATCATCCCGGCGCTTGCCTGTTTCGACGATTCATTCTGGTGGCGCCTCTTCCCAAAGTTTTTGAAATCCGGGCAAACGCCAATGAAAGCGGAGGCGAATAAGCAAAGGAGTATCGCCGTTCAGGCCGCCGCGATCGGTATCACTTGCCTCGTTGCCGTTCTCAGTATCCAGCCGGTAATGAACCTGTTCAATCCTCACCAGATGATGAACACGTCGTTCGATCCCTTTGATTTAGTCAACACCTACGGAGCGTTTGGGACCATCGGTCGAGAGCGATTGAACGTGGTGTTTCAAGGTACCGACTCCGATACTGCGGTCGGGGCAGTGGATTGGAAGGATTACGACTACCAGGCGCTGCCGGTCGATGTTCATGAGATGCCAATCCAGGTTGCTCCTTATCAACCGCATCTTGATTGGCAGATGTGGTTCGCGGCGATGGGAACCTACCAGCAATATCCATGGACCTTGCACTTGGTCTGGAAGCTTCTCCACAACGATCCCGTCTCTCTTTCGTTCTTCCGGAACAACCCGTTCCCGGATCATCCGCCCCGATACATCCGAGCCGTTCTTTACAAATACTCATTTGCGCCGCCCGGGAACGCCGACGGCGTATGGTGGACAAGGGACTTTCAAGAAGACTGGCTTCCGCCGCTCGCCGTCGACAATCCGAATTGGAAGAACATCCTCAGCCACTTCGGGTGGACCGACAATCAGCCGGAACAAAGGACGGAGTAGACAGTTCTGTAGGAGCGAAATTGTTCACGACATAAACACCGGCGGAAAGAAGGATCAGCCCGTCCGTCAGCGCCTAAGTTCCTCTGCCTTTTTCAAACGGCTGAAACAGTTGCTTGCGCCCGTTCAGCGTCTCTCAAAATAATAACTATTATGTTAGTTAATAGAAATTAGGCTTGTCACAATAACGCTTCGCCACTATTAACGACGTCCGACTTCACTCGATGGCGGTCGGCGCATTCCTAGTTCGTGATGCTTCCTCCGATGTCGGGCCGAAAATAACCACCTATTACGAATCGTTAGTTCTGCATCCACACTGAAAATACAATGAGACCGATCCGTCCGCTTTACGCAACAAAGCAAGTCGTTCCCGCCGCGTTCACCCTGTCCCTGCTGTTCACCGCCTTCGCCTCGGCAGGTGCGTTGACGTTGAGTATCCCCGCCGACAAACCAGCCGTTTCGCTGGAAGTTCCCGATTCCTGGAAACCGGAGGATACGGATAAAGGCATTGCATGTGAATCGCCCGACAAAGTAGCAACAATCTTTCTTGAAGTTACCTCATCTGAAGGAGTAGACGCCCTTATAGACGAGAACGTCGATTGGTTGACTAAAGATCAAGGAGTCGAGATTGATAAATCCTCGGAGCAAAAAAAGGACTTCGAAACGACTGGCATGCAATGGAAGCGCGTTTCCTGGGACGCGACGAGCAAAGAGTGGGGACCGGCCACAGTCGGTTTTGTCTTCGCCGACGTCGGGAACGGCAAACTGCTTACCGTGACCTATTGGATCACCAAGAAGGATGCGGAAAAGCATTTCCCGGCAATAGAAAAGATTTTCGAGAGCGTGAAACGAGTCGGTAGCTGAGAAAGGAATCTCTTAGGGACAGGTCATTTATTCTTCAATCAGCCGGAAGAAAAAACTGAGTAATAGCTCCGTAGTTACCGATCCCCAATCTCGGGAGCCGCGCCCTCATTCGTCGCCGGCGCACCCTTCAACCCTTGGTATTTGCGGTGAATCATCCAATACATCACGACGTAAGACGCCGGTGGAAAAAGAATCAGGCCATCCGTCAGTGCCATCAGGATTAGCAATTGGTGCGCGCTCATTCGCACCCAATAACGCAGGGCGAACGCAACCACCCACAGCAGAGATGCGGCCAATGATGGCCCAACGTAGATCGTGTCGGGCAGTTCGCCGGTCCGAATCGGTGTTACTTTTCCGCGAAAAAAGCCGAACATGCCACCCAAAACCACCCCGATCAGCCCGGCAAACGTTCGCAACCAAATCGGCGTCGGATCGGGCACAACTGCCAGTATGTAGATACTGAGCAGCGAGATCACGGTCGGTGAAATCCAAAGCGAACTAACCTTGATCCGGCGCGGCCGAAGATTCCGCACAACGATCAGTACTGCTATCAGCAGGATGTAAAGGAATCCAGCAGGCGAGTAGTGAGTCACGTTACAAGTTCTAGGTTTATAGGTTTTACGTTCCGGGTTGTAGGCCGTTTCTCCAACGGCCTACACGTGTTCCCGATCTATCAGCTCGGTTTCCCAAATTAAAACCTAAAACTTAAAACATTTAACCTATAACTCTTAGTCCGACGGGGATTTGTAGAGCGCTTTCAATTCTTCCTTGGCGCGTTCCAGGATAGCCGCAACCTTTCCTTCGCGTTCATGGTCGCCATCGGCCCACCGGGCCGCTCGGAAAGTCGCTTTGATCAGCGATCCCAGCGGTCGGAAAAATGCGAAAGCTTCCGGCCCCATCCATTGACCCCAATCTCCCCAGCTATCAGCACGCGTCCAAATCCGATCCACCGTTTCTTTCTCACGTTCAAGCTCCTCCGCGCCTTGAGGAGTCAACCGATAGACTTTCCGGCCCTCTTGGGCCTCCGAGATGACCATCCCCTCATCTTCCAATTGCTGAAGGGTCGGGTAAACGGTACCAGCGCTGGCCTTGTACAAACCTCCGGAACGTTCGCTCAGTTCTTTGATGAGCTGATAGCCATGTTTGGGAGCATCCTTGAGCAGCGAAAGGATCGCTAGCCGGACTTCACCGGACTCAAAGAAACGAGCACGTGGACCGCCGGGCATTCCGGACCACGGATGATCTTCCCAGCCCCGCCAACCGTGCCAATGTCTCCAATGGCCGCGATTGCAGTCCCGAGGGTCATCTTCTCGCGACGGCCGGCAATGGCGCCGTTCGTAGTAGTGGTGACGTGATGGATCACCGGCAAAAGCGGCCCTGAAGGGCCCATACATTAAGAAGTCGCGTAAATTTCTCATACTTGTGATATAGCTTTCTATATATCGTACGATATATAGCGCGCTGTATCGACTTGTCAAATGCACGGTGAAAAAAGCGTCGCGCGGGTAGCTATAGGACTTACGCGACCAAGGGGACTAATGGGATGGGAACCGGCGACATGGTGGTGGCACGGGCGTGCTCATAAGTCCCATGAGTCCCACTGGGACCATCCGTTTCCCTGCCCCTGGAAAGGTACCCTCTCCGAAACGCTCGCCGCGCCCCTAGATGCTGATCACGACTTTCCCGAAGTGCGCGCCGCTTTCCAGATGCCGGAAGGCATCCGGTGACTCGGCAAACGGGAACACGCGATCGATCACCGGCTTGACCTGGTTCTGCGACAGCGCCCGATTCATCTCTTCGAACATCTCGCGACTGCCTACGTATATCCCAAACACGTTCAAAATCTTTGGCACGATGGAAAAGATCTCCGTCGTGGCTTCTCTGCCGGATAAGATGCCGATTAGGCCTATGTTCCCACCGAAACGGCAGGCGCGCACGGATTGCTGGAACGTTCCGGCTCCGCCCACCTCGATCACGTGATCAACGCCATCAACACCAGATAAGCGTACGGCTTCCTTACCCCACTCCGGTGTCGAACGATAATTGATCACCTCATCGGCTCCGAGCTGGCGAGCCCGTTTCAGTTTTTCGTCACTGCTGGAAGTTACGATCGCTTTGGCGCCAGCTGCTTTGGCGAGTTGCAGGCCGAAGATGGAGACGCCGCCCGTCCCGAGAAGCAAAACGCTTTCGCCTGCCGTCAATCGGCCACGCACAATGAGCGACTGCCAGGCAGTGAGAGCGGCACAAGGTAAAGTTGCCCCTTCTTCGAAAGAATAGAGCTCCGGCAAAGAAAGCAGGCCCTCTTGATCGAACAAAACCTCCTCGGCCAACACACCGTCAATGGCGCCTCCGAGTGCACTGCGATGGTATTCCGCTTTAAACCGTCCGCCCAGCCAGGCTTGGAAAAAACAGCCCACGACGCGATCACCTGGCTTGAATCGGGAAACTCCGGCGCCAACCGCCAGAACTTCACCTGCTCCATCGGAACAGGGGATTCGGCCTACGTGCGGGTTTCGGTCGTACAGCCCTCGCACCACAACCAAATCACGATAGTTAAGAGAGACAGCCCGAATCCGCACCAGGACCTGCCCGACGCCTGGACTCAGACTCGATCGATCCACCAGACTTAGTCCACTGGGATCGCCGTATGTTTTGATTTCAAATGCTTTCATTGGTTTAAAATCAGATCGAACCTTAGCTCTCTACTTTGACGACCCCAGATGAGTTGCGCCTTCTCGCCGGTCTGTTCGAATCCGAGCGACCGATAAATCGCAATCGCGCGCTCAAGTCCATCCACCGTCCAAAGGAATACTTTCTTGAACCCGGCCTCACGACAGTATCGGACAGAATCTTCTGTCAGCCACCGGCCAAGACCGGCTCCCCGGACGGACCTGTCCGCAAAGAGAAGCCTGAGCTGGGCGACATCATCCGGTAACTCGCAAATAAAAACGGATCCCACAACGATTCCGTCTTTCTTAGCAAGCCACGCTTTTGAACGCCCCGGCTTCGGGTTCAGTATAAAATCGCACGCGATCTGAGCGCAGTAAGCCTCATGCACCGGACTGAAACCATAATCGTGGAAGTTTTGGATCCCGTGAATTTCGATCAACCGGCCGAGATCACCGGGTTCGAAGTCGTGGCTAATAGAAATACCGGCATCAAGGAGCTTTGAAGGAACCGGGCGGGAAGTCATGAGGGAAGGAGCTAGGGGCTAGAATCTAGGAGCTAGGAGATCGACTGCAAGCCCACCGCACATTGATGGTCTTAGCGTTTCATTTGGCGCCAGAGCAAATTAAGGCGGAATGCATTACTAGCTCTTGGATTCTAGCTCCTAGCTCCTTTCGTCTGAGCAGGCGCTCAGACAATGGCCCGAACCACTCCTCCATCCACTCGCAAGGCTGACCCATTCGTGCCGGAGGCCAATGGACTACAGACGTAGAGGACCATATTGGCGATCTCCTCGGTTGACTCGAACCGTTTTAAAAGGCTCGTTGGCCGAACCTTCTCAAAGAACATCTGTTCAAATTCTTCCACGGACTGGTTCTGCTGTTTAGCCAGGTTCGTCACAAAATCGGTGACCCCCTCCGACGCGGTCGGTCCGGGAAGAACGCTATTAACGGTCACACCGGTGCCCACAGTCAATTCCGCCAGGCCGCGAGCAATCGCCAGCTGAGCTGTCTTGGTCATGCCGTAGTGAATCATTTCCGCGGGAATCTGCAGAGCCGATTCACTGGAGATAAAAACGATGCGGCCCCAGTCACTCTTGAGCATTCTCGGTAAGTAACCCCGAGATAAACGAACCCCGCTAAGGATGTTCACCTCAAAGAAACGTTTCCAATCATCATCCGTGATCGCAGTGAACTCTTTGGGTTCGAAGATCGAGAGGTTATTAACTAAGATCTGAATTTCCGGATAACGCTTCAGCAGTTCATCAGCCACCGGTGCTTGCCCGAGATCTCCGGCAAAGCCTTCTACCTGGGCATCCGGAAACTTCTTTTTAATTGTGGTGACGGCGCTGTCGACGCGTTCTTGGGTTCGCCCGTTGAGTAGGACTTGCGCGCCTTCACGCGCAAGTCCTTGGGCAATGGCGAAACCTATTCCCGCTGTGGAGCCGGTAACCAGAGCCGATTTCCCGGCAAGGTGGAGATCCATAGTGGTGGTTCCTATGAATTTCTTATTCGACCACCAGTTTTACTTCGATGTTACCACGCGTCGCGTTCGAGTAGGGACAAACCTGATGCGCTGCTTCTATCAGTTTTTCGGCGGCCGCGGGATCAACGCCCGGCAAATGGCAATGCAGCTCGGCGTTTAAAGCAAACCCGCCGGCGTCGGTTTTCCCAATCGTAACATGGGAAGTTACTTTTACTTCGCCCACCTTTACTTGCTCCTTTGCCGTGATCACTCGGAGTGCTTGACCGAAGCAAGACGCGTAACCCAAGGCAAATAATTGTTCCGGATTCGTGGTGCCCGGTTTACCCGGCCCTCCCATTTCTTTAGGCAGAGCGAAATTTACCTGTACGTTCCCGTCCGACGTTTCTCCAAATCCTTCACGACCTGAAACGACGGTTGCCACTGCGGTATATAATGGTTGGAATGACATGATAGCTGATTCCTGTTGGTAGTTATTTGCTACGGTCTGGTTGGGAAAGAGATTCCCGACAAGAATCAGGCTAGCGCACTTGTGGTGGGTAACAACCCCTAAACTGCCGCCGGAGCGATATGCAGGCCGAGCAAACGATAGGCGCCGGACTTCAGACGATCCAAGACCCGAATATCGTTGGCGATCTTAGCCTCTTGAACCAAGCCTACGATATAGGTGTGCAATTCGTCAGCCAAAGCTCTGGGATCAGCGGCGGAAACATCTCCGTGCTCGATGGCTTCGCGGATCGTATTTTCTAAGTAGGCGCGTTTCCCTTCGCTGATCTTTTGTGCCATAAGGCGAATGCTCTCGTCCTGGGTGCTCAGCTCGCAACCCAGCGACACGAACGGGCAGCCCAACAACCGGCCATATCTCTGAAGTCGATCAGTTTGGGTCTGACGCACGTGGTTGAAATAGTCATCCAACCGATCGAGCGGCGGCTTCTCCGCAGAGAAAATTCGGTCCAATGTCTCCTGCAAACTTGCCCAATGATATTCATAGGCAGCAACCGTCAGCTCCGACTTAGAACGGAAAAAATGGTAAAAACTCCCCTTCTTTACGCCAGATTGCTCGCAAATTTGATCAACTCCCACCGAACCGTAGCTTTGCTGAGAGATTAATTCGTGAGCGGTCCGCAACAGCTTTAGCTTGGATTCGCACTGCCTCATGAATTGAACAAGGTACTTAACCGATCAGTCAAGATCAAGCGCTTTGTGAACGGAAGGGATGAGTCCCCGCTCATCCGCTTCTTGTTCGCATCGACCGTTCGTGCCGCTCCTATCCGATGAGCAAATTATCCAGGCGCGAAGACGAAAATCGCGAGGTCGTTGAGGTACGAGGCAAAGCGGCTCCCTCCATTCCCACTCGTTTCACGAGGCACTGGATTCTCGCTACTTCGTAAACTATAGAGGATAGATCAGTCAGTCATGATCGCCGGCTTTATTATCTGTGTCCTGGTCGGGTACCAACTGCTCGATACAATCGCCCTGCTCCTGAATCTGCGCTCACTAAAGGAGGAAGTGCCGGCGGAATTCGCGGGAATCTACGACACGTCGGAGTACCGGCGTTCACAGCAGTATAGTCGCGCCAAAGCACATCTGGAGATGATCAGCTCGACCGTGATGTTAGCGGCTCTCCTCCTGTTTTGGGGACTCAACGGATTTGAGCGGCTGGATCTCTGGCTTCGCGGACTG
>DASUWQ010000265.1:0-4231 GCA_036378375.1 Chthoniobacterales bacterium | reverse complement strand
TACGGATCCGACTGGTTCTGCGGGGATCATCCGGCTTTTGGCGGTAACTTGGTCGACGATACCGAGGCGTCGAAAGAGCTCTGTGGAAACGTATACACCGCTGGCGCTATCAGAGTAAGCGATCGATTTTGCGTTCAACAGCGCGGTACGCAGGGAATCGACTGTGCTGATGTCCGGTTTGGAGGAACCGGAACGCACCGCTATGCCGATGGCTGAACGTGCCAGGTCGACCCGGCTGTCTGGGATGATCTTGCCTTCATCGACGAATTTAGCGAGAGCCGGACCCACCATAATCACGACGTCGATCGGTTCATTGCGAGCAAGCCGTTGGGGCACAGCGTCCGTGGTGTTCCCCATCGAAGGTCCCCAACTGGTGATGAGATGGTTGCCAGTAGTCTTTTCGAATTGCGGGGCCAATGTTCGGTAAGCAGCAGCGAAGCCTCCGGAACTAACGACGCGGATGTCGGCGGCGCGGGTTAGAGCGGAAGACAGGACAAGAAGGACAACGAGGATCGGGAGACGGGTGAAGCGCATGGGAGAGTTGTCAAAAGTGAAAGGTGATAGGTGAAAGGTGGAAAGCAAAAGTAATCAGTAATCAGTAGGCCAGTAATCAGTGTCAGACGGGAGCTAGGAGCTGGCCTCGAGGAGCTAGTAGCTTTGCTTTGCGATCTCTGCGTTCTTTTGCGGCTATTGTACTTTCGGCTATTCGCGGAGCGGTGGTTACCTGCGAATTGAGCTGATCGCGGCCACGAAATTGGCTAGGGCGAGTCGGAGGGGACCTGCGAAAGTGGGATCAGATGCGATCTGATCGGGATCCAGGTTATTGCCGAGCAAGGGTAAAGTAATGGAAGCTTCATCGATCAATCGAGCGGACATGGTCGTCAGGACCAGCCGTAGTTGGGCTTGGGCTTCGACAGAGCGCGGTGACGTGTGAATTACAGCGACCGGTTTTTCCGGGAACTCGGAGCTGCTAACGAGCCAATCCAGTGCATTTTTTAACGAGCCGGGTAAACCGCGCGCATATTCCGGCGTTGAGATTAGTAATCCATCGGCGACCCGGATTTCGTTTCGCAACGTTTTCACGGGTGGTGGGGGTTCGCCGGTGTCGAGGTCCGGGTTGAAAGCGGGGAGATCGGCGAGGCCGGTGTAAAAAACGATTTCGTTGCCCGGCGGCGCGACTATGGAGGCAGCGGTCAGCACTGCGGTGCTAAGCGATGCTGCTCTCAGGCTACCTGAGATGGCTAGGATTCGGCACATGGCTCTGGGCGAATAACCAATAGTCAATAGCCGATAGCCGATGGGCACAAATAAGAAATGACAGGGTGGCGTCGTTTTAGTGGACGGACTGGACCTGGTGGACTGAGTGGACGGAGTGGTGGCTTACTCCGAGAGCTGATTTTCTTGGGGGGGCGATCTGTCATCTGCCATTTGTCATTTGTCATGCTTTTGGCGTGGTTTAACCTCTGCTCTTATGGGAACGCAGAAAACACGGGGGGCAGAGATTCTGCTCGAGATTTTACGCTCGGAGGGGACCAGATACATTTTTGGGAACCCGGGTACAACTGAGCTTCCTCTGATCGATGCGCTAGTTGTTAATCCGGATTTTCGTTACGTCTGGGGGCTGCAAGAA
Organism: Chthoniobacterales bacterium; assembly: GCA_036378375.1. Taxonomy (GTDB): domain Bacteria; phylum Verrucomicrobiota; class Verrucomicrobiia; order Chthoniobacterales; family JAFAMB01; genus JAFAVN01. The sequence continues at coordinate 2,601 of DASUWQ010000265.1, read as the reverse complement.
GCGACGGTTGTTAGTATGGCCGACGGTTATTCGCAGGCGTCGGGTAAACCGGCTTTTGTGAATCTGCACACTTCCGGAGGGCTAGGGCACGGGATGGGCGCGATCATGAACGCGAAGATCGCCAGGGTGCCGATGGTAATCACGGCGGGTCAACAGGATCTGCGGCATATTCTGGCGGATCCGTTGTTAGCAGCTGATCTCGTGCAGATCGCAGCTCCAGCGGCTAAATGGTGTTTTGAGCCGAATTCGTTGGACGATCTACCCCTGATACTTCGCCGAGCTTTTCATAGTTCGGTGACTCCGCCGCGTGGGCCGGTTTTTTTGTCATTGCCCATGAATATTTTGGATGAGGTGGGTTCGCCGCGGGTGCTTCCGCCAAGCCGGATTGAACTTTCCAGTGTTGGTGTTGGGGTCAAAGAATTGGCGGCCGGGCTTTTGAAATTTGAGCGGTTTCGGACGGTTATTCTAGCCGGAAACGATATCGCTGAGCTCGGGTTAGGAAAAGCGGCGGCGCGGGTGGCGCAACTGCTGGGCGCACCTGTGTACGGCGCTTCCTGGCCGTCAGTTAACAATTATCCATCGACTGATCCGTTCTGGCGAGGGTCATTGCCGACTACTGCTAAGGGCATTTCAGAAATTCTAGGGCGATACGATTGTTTGTTAGCGTTAGGTGGAAAGAGTTTGATCTCGATTGTTTATACGATGCGGGATCCAATCCCTGAATCGATCGAGTTTTATCATATCTCTGAGGATGCTAACGATCTGGGATATAACGATGCTCCTAAGCTTGGGGTTTTTGGGAATGTCAGGGCGACGTTGGAAGCGTTAGCCGATGAGTTAGAGCTCAAGGTGTCTTCGGCGGCGGTTAAACAAAACGTGGAGATCGCCCAAAACGAAAAGGATGCGCTTTGGCGCTGCCTGATGGATCAGGCAGACACTGCGGCCGGTGGTGACGGTAGCATCGCGCCGATTGTTGCCGCCAGAGAAGTCTTACGTCCGTTACCGGATGGGTTCTTGTTGGTGGATGAAGCGCCTTGCGCGAACCCGTTTACTCAGCCGATGCATCGCTCGACCGGTGGGCGGCAATATTTTCATAATCGAGGAGGCGGGTTGGGTTGGGGGATGCCGGCCGCGGTCGGAGTATCGTTGGCGCGCGATCATGCGCCAGTGCTCTGTATGGTTGGGGATGGATCAGCGATGTATTCGCCGCAAGCGCTCTGGAGTGCAGTGCATGAGAATGCGCCGGTGGTTTATGTGGTGTTAAACAATCTCGAGTACGGCATCCTGAAAAATTTCATGGTCAGCCAGACCCAGTACAATTCGAATCAGCATGGTTTTCTGGCTATGGATCTTTGCCAGCCAAAAGTCGATTTTCCGTCGTTAGCGAAATCAATGGGGGTGGAGTCGACGGTGGTGATTTCGCACCGAGAAATTAGTGGAGCGGTTGAGGCGGCGGTTAAGGCTGGGAAACCGCATTTGATCGAGATTCCGGTGAAGGGGATAGGGGGCGCTACGCGCCAGTGAGAGGTGAGAAGTGATTGGTGAGAGGTTGAGATGCCCGTAATGGCGTGTGGACGTTTCGGCGTGGGAGTGGACGGAAGTGCACAGAGTGGACGCAGTGGGGGTGGAGACGATTTTCAGCAACATCGTTCGTGTGAGCGGGGTTTTGTTTAGCGGAGTTGTTTTTGTTTCACATGAATTCTATCAAGCGTTTGTTTCTGCGGATGCCAACGGTTCGACTAGGCGTTGGGCGAGCATTTTTCGGTTTGGTTTTGGGACTGGGATTGGTTATTGGGGCGGCCCGAGCGGAGGAGCCGGTTTCACCGGCGCCTAGCCCGGCTGCACCGGTGGCGAATCCCTCGCCGGGTAAGATTAATCTGGAGGCGACGGCGCGGAAGCGGTTGCCGAATACGGCTGCGGATGTGGTCCTCGGTATTCAGGTGGACGGGCGTAATGGTGATGCAGTGTCTAGTTCGCTCGCGCAAAAATCGCAGACATTGGTCGAATATCTGCGCAAGCAAGGTGTGGAGCGGCTCCGGACCGAGAACGTGAATTTTCAACCGCAAGTCGAGTCTCCGCCTAACGGACCCGATAAGATCGTGGGTTATACCGGGACGGCCAATGTTTCTTTCCGGACGACAGCGGATAAGTTGGGGACGGTGTTAAGCGGGAGTTTGGAGAACGGCGCCAATACGGTCAGCCAAACGCAGTTCACTCCATCCGAGAGTGAGATCGATGCCGCGCGCCGCGACTTGGGAATTGAGGCGACTAAGACGGCGTTAGCTCGAGCCGATGCGATCGCGGAGGCCGCTGGGCTGCGCGTGGTAAGGGTGGAGACGATCAATGTAGCAGGCGAAGAAAACGTGGTACCGCTGCAGTTTGCGGCGAAGGTCGAAGGGGGATTGCGGGCAGCGGCTCGTCCCGTCCAGACAGTTTCGGGAGAACAGGAAGTGTCCGTGAGGGTTTCGGTGCAGGTGGGGGTCTCCAAGCGGTAGGCTTAGCGCTTACAGCACTTCGCGGGAGTGGTGGAGTAACGGAGTGATGTCTGGGTGTTGTTTCTGATATCGACAATGTCGATCTGGGAGATTCTTTTATCGATTA
>DASUWQ010000264.1:0-10532 GCA_036378375.1 Chthoniobacterales bacterium | reverse complement strand
GGGATCATTAAGCCGGGAGTGCCTGTGGTGTCGATAGCTCAGACTGCGGACGTCCGAGAGGTGATCGACGAGGTCGCGACATCCCTAAACTCACCGGTGACTTATGTCACAGAGCCGATCGCCGATCTACAAATCGGTTTGGCTGGCTCTCATCAACGATTAAACGCAGCTTTGGTGCGCGATGCGCTTGCGGTCGCGAAGCTAGGCATCCCACCGGATGCCTTGAAGAACGGCCTGAAGTCGGTATTCTGGCCAGGCCGCTTTCAGGCGCTCGGTGATCGAGTCACCATAGACGGCGCTCACAACCTCGCTGCCAGCGAATGCCTAGTCCAGACTTGGAGAGAATGCTATCCGGCTACCTCGCCCACGATCGTGTTTGGCGGATTACGTGACAAAGAACTCGATAAGATGCTCTCGGCTCTGGCGCCCATCGCCGCACGTTTTTTTCTCGTCCCGGTCAATAACCCACGTGGCGAAAACCCGGCGAGTATTCGGCTGCCGGCCGGAATTTCGAGCGCAGTGTTTCCGGGAGTACTGGAAGCAGTGGAAGCGGCGTATAAGCTGGCAGAGCCGATCCTAATTACTGGATCTCTTTTCCTGGTCGGTGAGGTGCTTTCGTTGATGCAACCGCAGCTCGGCCGATTCCAGACCAGCCAGCAATAACAAACGCCGGTAGCGCTCCGGCCTTAGAAGAGACTCTTTGGCTATTTGCTTATTCAGAAGCTTTCGGTCTTATCCGTCGGCGGTTCGAGCGAGATCCGGACTTTCATTTGGCTCGTCTCGCGTATGGTCGCGACCCGGAAATTGGCTAGATCATCCAGAAACTGGCGCTTGGCGGTAAAGGTGCGAGCGGTAACCAGCTCGACGTCGGCGAACGCATATCGCAGCAGAATGCGATGTTCGTCCAACGTATCGATCATTTGCAGATAAGCGTACGGGATCGTCTTGCTCCTGGCCGGAGAAGCCAGTTCGAAGGTGCAACAAGTCCCCGGCGAGCTGCCGGGATGAACGACATAGGTTTGGTCCTCGGGCCGTGAAAGGAAGGAGGAAAAAGCCATGATTCTCTATAACAAGAATATAATTAGTTGGCAAGCAATGGACCGCATCTACGAGACTACCGAAAAAAAGTGTTCCTCATACTTTGATCCACCACAGCGTGACTAGCTCCGTAGGAGCGAAATCTTTATAGCTCGCGCCGCAAAAAGACGGGACGAGCTCCGTAGGAGCGACATCTGATGCGAATGTCGGTCACCGTCTGGTACGCCAATCTCAGATGCCGCTCCTAACGGAGCTACCGGCGGGTTGGCTGTTATGGCTATAAAGATTCCGCTCCTACGGAGCTAGTGACGCGCTCAGCAAGATCAACCGAACGCCAAACGCCGGGCGCCGAACGCAAATTCCCCTCACCCAACCGCTGGGTATTCCTTGGTTCCCCACCGATTCATCAGAGCGTTATTGACTGCCCAGCGAACGATCGGATGGTGCGCTGCGATCAGAAAATGAGCCCAAGGAGAGTTCTCGCCGAGGCGGGATTCGAAGTCGCGGCGACGCTCGACGATCGCTTCCAGAATGTCATCGGCAAAGAAGTTCGTCTTCCCGGATAGCGCAGGCAGCGACTCCGCAGTCGACTCAGCGATCAGCAGACAATAGCTGATCACCTTGGCCACCGTCCGGGCACTCAAAATCCCCGGTTCAGACACCTGAGCTGGATCGACCACCAACGGAAAATTCTCTGCCGTGATTTCCCGGTAGTTCCATTTGTCGCACAGGTCAGTGCGGCACATCGGGAACCGGGAATGGGAAACCAGATCCAAAAGGGTCCACTCTATTTTCGGATAAGGGGGTTCGGCGAAATTGTAACCGTAATTCAAAGGGATTGTCTGAATGGTCGAAGCCTCCTCCGGATGCAGTCCCAAAGAGGATCCAGGGAAAGGCGATGGCTGATTTTCACCCATCGAAAGGCCTAACCGCAGATTAAGGCAGATGGACGCCGATTAGAGTCGACGAAAAACCGCACCACCGCTGCTCGCAAAAAAAAATATCTGCGTCTATCCGCGTCCATCTGCGGTTGAAGGTCCTTTATTTGTGTGCGTTCGCGGCCCGTGCCTTACTTAACGACCGGAGCCCCGTTGGTCCGCGCCTTTTTCTTCTTCTCCTTAATCTCAAAAGCCAGCGACAACACGCGCCGGTACTTCGCCTGACCGACAGCTACCAGCCGGATACTCAGATCCGTTTTCTCGTTGATTTCCTGCAGGGCCCGATCGATCGCGCGCTGTTTTAGGTTTGGCCAATGAACCAGGCACTTCTCGCTCACAATATTTCCTTGTGCGTCGCGAACCTCATCGACTCCCAGCACCTTGCGCAGCTTCGGGATGGAAATGCGCTTAAGATTGACGTGCCGCCATTTCCAGGCCCACTCATAAAGACGGATCGAGTATTGGCTTGCCAGCTTGACCGCCGCTCGCTCGGAATCCTCCTTTTGATGGGTCTTGAGGCGTTCCAAATGCCGGTGCAGTCCGGGATCGATATGAAGAACCATCTTCTTATCCACGACCGTTACGGAACTCAACCACCGAGCATAGAGGACGGAGTTTTGTTTGTCCCCATTGTGTAAGACCAATCGATGGTAGGTCAGCAGTTTCAGCACTGCCGGCTGTAGGTTAAAATCCTCGAAATCATACCCGGTTACGCCCGGCTTTAGCCGGTCCACAATCGACATGACAACGGTCCGCTCATCTTTGGTCAATTTATAGAACGCTTCAATGAGGTCGTCGCCAAAACCAAGCTGATCCTCGAGATCCGCAAGTGGTAACGTTCCGAAAATTCTGTTATTTTTACGCACTTTACTTTCAGGGAATTACGGTGTTAAAAGTCTAATTTATAACTTAAATTTTTTAAGAAAGAAGCAATAAAATGGTTTCAACAAAGGAAACCCGGCCAGCAGCACCGGAAACCCAGAAGTGGTCGTTTTCGGCGGATGGAAAGCCATTGAGTCTCGACGAGTTCTTGGAATCGTATAAGAAGCAGGGGATTTTCTACGAAGGGAAGGAGCAATGGCTTAAAGGGGTCGTCAAGGTGTCTTGGGAGAACTTTTTCTTGATCTGTACCGAAGAGCTCGATGACATTTCACAACGAGCCGCAAAAATGTTGGTTCAGTATTGCCTCGAGATCGTCGAAGACGTCGTCAGCCGGATTCGGGGTCCAGTCGATGCGGCCAAAATCGGGGAAGCGATGAAACGAGAATTCGACGAACAGTACGACAACCCGATCTATCAGTTCCAATGGGCGATGCGCCACGACGCCATTCGCGAGGCAGTCACCACTGCAGTTGGGAACCGCTGGGGCAAGTAGCCCCTGCGCGATTCGGTAGGGATGAGCTCCGGCTCATCCCGTGATTGCGGACAACCCGTGAATCCACGGATGAGCCGGAGCTCATCCCAACCGGTCATTCGGGTCGGGGTCCACCACGTCCACTCTCGTCCACCAAGTCCACTAGCTCGCGTCCGTCCTTGACTTGGACAGGCGCGCGTCTCCCGTGCTTTTTCACATAAACAGTTGCTTACCGCTCCAGACTATCATAACATATTATAAGAATGTATAATACTTTGGTCCAAGCCGGCTCCGGAGTACCTGACCTGCCCCATCCGGTATCCGCACCTCCAGCTCCAAACGATCCCCTCTGTTATCATTCCAAGAAAGGCACCGTCGTCCGTCTGCCAAGTTATAGCCCGGGCTTGCCGTCGATCGACCTGGTTACTCACGGCGATTACCGGGTCCGAGCTCGCCCGATTTCGCCAAATCGGCCCAGCCCTCAAACCAAGTCCCAAGCTCGATTCCAGATTGATGTCTGCATACAGAATCAGATTGTTCGGAGCCAACGTTACGAGACCGGAACCGCTTCTTTGACCGAAGCGGTCGACACGGCGAGCGCTTGGATCCGGCGCCGTCAATTAACCGATCGCTTTTCATTCCTCCTTTCGCTCAAGCTGATCGTCATTTGGTGCCTCTTAATCACGACCGCCTGGTTCCTGTTTCCTTTGGTGTCTTGGGTCAGCTTTGCGCCACTCTTCGTTTGTTTCCCTATCTCGTTGGCATGTGCCCCACCCAGGCGTCATCGTAAAATCACTGCTCGGTTGGCTGGACTGAGCTGGGACCGAAACGACTTCTGTAGAGGGTGGTTGATTACCGGTGATACCGGCGCCGGAAAGACGTTCGCGATCAACGCCGTTTTGCATTCGGTCTTTCAGAACGAGCCCGACTGGGGCGGACTTTGCTGTGATGAAAAGGGCATCTATCACGAAACCTTGGTCCAAATGACTAAGAAGTATGGCCGGCTCAGCGACCTACGGTTGCTCCAGACCAAACCGGATGGCGCCGGAGACGATTGGGAGCCGCCGGCAACATTCAATCTGCTGTCCGACGATTCGATTCCTGGATCGACCTATGCCACGGTTATTGTCGACACGGCTTCCGCCTTAGCCGGAGGCGGCGAAGATAAAGGCTTTTTTAAGACTCAAGCCCACGCGCATATCGGGCGCGGGATCCAACTCTTCCGGTTGCTCGGTTTGCGCCCGACCATGCATCACCTCCTGGAAACGCTGCAATATCAACCGATCCTGCGGGCGATGTTATCTCGCCTGGATCCGCTTGCCCAAGCCGGGAACCGGGAAGCCCGCGAATGCAGCGACCACTTCTTGCATGGGTATGTGCGGCAGCCGCCAGAGCAATTGGGTGGTGTTATCTCTACCATTTATAACTATTTGAACTATTTCACGAATCCCGACCTGGTCCAGGTTTTCGGGGCCGAAGAAAACAGCTTCGAATTCTCCGACCTAGATGATGGCGCCATCATTTGCATAGCGATGCCGCAGAAGTACCAGACCGAGCGCCGGTACGTAACCACCATCTTGAAGCTCTTGTTCTACAATCACGCTTTGCGGCGGTTCGATCCTCGTCCGCCGAATAAGCGCCCGCTCTCCAGCGACAATCTTCTGATCTGTTGGCAGGATGAAGCCCAGCGTTTCGTCAGTGAGTCAGACGGAAATGTCGATGTTATTCGTCAAGCGAACACCACTACGGTTCTGGCCGCTCAATCCAAGCTCTCCTTCATTCCTCCGCTCGGAACCAAGGAGAAAGCGGATGTAACTCTGTTGAATCTGCGAAATCGCATCATCTTTAAATCGGCCGATCGCTCCTGCGCCGAAGGTTCTGCAGACTTCATCGGAAAAAAACTGATCTGGAAGAAATCCTACACGCGGGGAATGGGGAACCGTTCAACCACCCGGTCGAGAGAGGAAGAATACCGCGTGAAACCATTTGAGCTCATGGCGCTTCCCAAGTTTTCCGCGGTGGTCAAGCACTGCGAAAAACGATTCCGAAAAGCTCGGATTCATCCAATTGATCCTGATGGAAAAATTCCGCGCTGGTATCCCTGGTGGAAACGGATTCTACGCTAAGGCGGCAACTGGCGGACTTTGCCGCGAAGCGGCTATACAGAACAGCCCAGGGTTTTAACCCTGGGTTAGGTGTTTTTGAAAGGTGCCCTGAAAGTGGCACCCGATGTTGGGCGCGCCACTGGCACGACACGCGAAAACCTAAAGATCCGCCTCGGACGCCACTTTCAGGGCGGATTTCGCGCTACGCATAACCCAGGGCTGAAGCCCTGGGCTATAATGTATAGCCGCTTCGCGGCAAAGCCTGACAATCCCCGCAGGGACGAATTAACTTCGCGCGAACCCTTGTTAGCGTAGACCGCCCGCGTATGTCCGAAACTCCGCTGGATCCAATTGAGCTTGGACTTGCTTAAGAGCGGTCTGGAAATCGACCATACCCAGTTCTCTCCCCGCTAACATATAGTTTTCCAGTTCCTGCTCGTTGCCGGATAAAATCACCGCTTCCGTGTTGGGCGCATGAACACAAATCTCACGCACCGCGATTCGACCCGAACTCTTTCGTCGTAACAAGCGCTGATTGATGACCAACCGCATCGTCCTTCCGAACACATAACGGACCTCGGCCGCCATCCGCTCGGGCGCGAGGAGGATCAAACGTCCGACTGTCTCTACCACGCTGCTCGCATGCAACGAACCAATCACGAGATGCCCGGTTTCGGCTGCTTGCAACGCCGCTAAAACCGAATCCGCGTCTCGAATCTCGCCCACGACGATAACATCAGGATTTTGCCTCAGAGCCTGGCGCAGACCTTCGGCGTAGGAGGGCACATCGCGCCCCACCTCTCGTTGAATAATCTCCGCTTGGTTTGTGCGGAATAAGAATTCAACCGGGTCTTCAATCGTCACGACCTTCGCGGGGCGCGAGACATTAATGGCTTGGATGATGCCTGCAATCGTCGTGGTTTTCCCAGAGCCGGTCGGTCCAGACACTAAGACCAATCCATCGGCGAGCGCCACCGCGAAGGCCGCAATGCGTTTAGAGATCCCGATTTCGAGAAGGTCGGGCGCCTGTGCTGGAAGCGGTCGTAACGATGCGAAGAGTTCTCCTTGTGCGCGTCCTAGATTGACCCGGAACCGAATCCCGTCGATTTCGGCGGTGAAATCTGCCGAGCCTAACGAGCCGCTGACCTCCGGACCAGCCGCGGGGTACAGTTTTATCAGTTCGGCGATGAGTTCTTGTACTTCACTTCGAGACAGGGCGCCCTCTTCGCTCAGGTGAACGACTCTACCCTCGAGTCGAGCGGTCATGTTGCTTTGGAAGACCGAAATATCGCTGACCTGATTGGAACGAACAAACTCAACGACCTTTTTCCATCGCTCCACGACTGTCATGTTAATGGCCCTTTACCAGCGGCTGACCGCCTTTCGTTTTCCGTTTGGGCAAAATCTAAGACACAGCAGATTGCGCGGTTCGCTGGAAGCATTTTCGGGTCGGATCACGGTGTCGCACTCGGAAAAGCTTGAAGTGCCCCATGGCGCGTACAGATCACCTGCTGGGTCAAGACATACAAATTATTGTAAGTACCGCCGTCCGGACACTTCGGTATCCCAAATCTGAAGTATTGCGCAAAAGCGTTCATGTCGATACTGGTGGCGCCGGGATGATCGCGGATATATTCGTCTTTCGCCGCCTCAATCGTGAGCATGTTGTTCTGACAGACTCGCGCGTTCTGCTGTTGGAGCGCGGACATAACCGCAGTGGTAATTAAGGCAGCGATGGCGGCGATGATTGTGACCACGACGAGCATCTCGATCAAAGAAAACCCTAGTCGGTAGGGACGAGCTCCCGCTCGTCCGGGGTATTCAACACTGCCGAAACCGCACCAAACCCTGCGGATGAGCAGTAGCTCATCCCTACCATTCACGGGCTCCCACCTATCGCAGCGCTTTGCATTGCGTCTGTCGCCTGGATTTCTAATGAGCTTATTTTCGAAAGCTAACCGGCTCTCAACGGTAGGCCTCATAGTTCTCGAGGTCGTCCTTCACCAGAAAATCGCGCAAGACTTTCTGGGTCACCAAGTTAAGCGTCCTAAATACATTCCTGCCTGTTACACAGTCACCACCAAGACGATTCACTTTTCGTTCCGGCGCCCGTAACAGTAGATCGATCGCTTCGACCGGCGCGATCTGTTCCTCTGCTAGATCACGCTTATTATAGAACAACATCCAGGTCAGTTGCTCAGGGCTGAGGTCGAGCGTTGCCAGATTTTCTTCGAGATTCTTTAGACTCTCGATATTGGCATCCATTCGATCCCATTGTGAGTCGACGATAAAGATTAGACCGTCGACACCGCGGAGAACCAGTTGCCGGGTTGCATTGTACATGACTTGGCCCGGAACCGTCCAAAGCTTGAATCGCACTTTGAAGCCTTTGACTGAGCCACCGGTAATCGGAAGGAAATCGAAGAAAAGCGTCCGATCGTTTTGGGTCGGTAACAAAACCAGGTTACCTCTATCCTGGGCGTCTACGCGTTCGTGAACATACCCGATCGAGGATGTCTTCCCACCCAGGGCACAGCCATAGTAAACGATCTTAAATTCGACCTCACCCTTAATGAAATTGATGAAAGACATCTTCCCAATGCTAGTGTTAACCCAACCAATTCGTCGAATGTTTTTTATTGGCAAATCTTTTCGCCAAAAATCCGCTTAACGATCGGTTACATCACCGGCCGTGCGAAACCCGATTCGCTCGTCGACGCTGTACGGAGAAAGTCCCACCACTCTACGGGTTAATTGCCCGTCTTCGCTCATAAAATTCCCTCCGCGGACAACCGGCGTCCCGGACCCATCATCGCTCGCTGTCCACTCGGAGACGTTGCCGGCGAGATCGCGTACGCCATACGGGCTAGAGTCGACCGGGTATTGCGCCACTTCTGCCCAACCAGCCGTCTGTTGTGCTCCGCCATAAAGATTGGCGGCACCGGCCTTAGGTTCATCGCCCCATGGATAACGTCTCCCGTCCGCCCCTCGCCCTGCCTTTTCCCACTCCATCTCGGAGGGAAGTCGCCGGTTCTGCCATTTAGCAAATGCATAGGCGTCAAACCAATCGAGATAAACAGCAGGAAAGTTCGGGTTAAGCCGCACGCCTTTGAAGTCGGTCCGGGCAAACGCGGCTTTTGCATAAGCTTCCCAGCTCGGATTCGTGTGACGCTTGCCCACCCGTTGGTTTGGATGGTCATACTTAGTGTCGTCCCTCACGGCATCCAGAAACGCCTGATATTGCCAGACCGTGACTTCAGTGGAGTCGATATTAAACGCAGGGACATCCAGCTGGTGGTCGTCTTGAAACCGAAACGGTCCCGACGGAACCAAGATCCTAACAGGCATATGTTTCTGCCAACCAACGCGAAATCCCAGGGCTTGCGGAATTCCTTTGCCGATCAGGCTTTCCCAGACCGCAAAACGGAAACTTTTATCGAGCAACAACCAAAGCCCGCCGGCAAACAGAGCACAGATTAAACCCCCAGAAACTACCATCCCGGCGGCTCGACGCCTTCGTTCGCGACGATGCTCTTTCGCGACGCGCTGCAACAATTCCGTTACCGCATCGTGTTCCGATTGCGACCGCGTGTTCTGCTCCGCAATCTCAGACCGCTCACTTTTCCGCCACCACTTTAGGGTCTGTCGCAACGCGCTTTCTGATGACGGAGCCGACAACGTTTCGTTTCCTCCTCGTCTACCTTCCAGGTGCTCGCGCTCGTCGCGTTGGCGTACCGCGTCCATTAGAACCTGCTCCCAACCACCAGTGATGGTCCGCGGCGATACGTGATCGGGTGCTATGGGCACAAATTCGAAGGCGCCTCGGCTCCAGCACAACACGTCGAGCAGCGCCGGCTCGCCCGTCTTCGATTTAGTGACCGCGTGCATAATACGCCCGTCGCGGAGCACGATCTCGCCGGTTTCCCCACGACGCCGCACTAAGAGCCGCCCATCGCGCCGGGCGACACATGCCATCTGAATGATATCGAGAAGCGGAAAATTACGCAGTTTACCGCTAAAACCTGCAGCTCCATTCTCGACCCCGATTGGTCCCGGCGTCGCGTCCATTGAAATACCTTCCTGTCGTCCGGGACCGCGCATGAGCTTTCGACCTAAGCGTATCCGTCCTTCCATGCGAGGGTAGGCGTGGAGCTGATCGCAGGCAAGATTTTAAGGGGCGAAATCGCGCTCGTACTCGTCCTCGTCCTCGCCCTCGAGGGGTTGCGATGGAGAAGATTTCAGGCCGCGGGCTTGGTCATGCGCGTAAACACCGGCTCGGCGAGGTTTTAACCTAACAACGCAAAATTAGATTACAGCGGTCGCCCTTGGTTGGGGTTCCTTGGAACGTTCGGTAGCCTCGCCCTACCATTTCGAGAACGAGGACTAGGACGTGTACGAGCACGACGACCGACCTCCTAGATCCTGGATTCTAGCTCCTAGCTCCTGAGGAGCGAGTCAGCCCGGCATTCGCCCGATATACCGCGCTCGAGGGCGGATTAATTCACCTTGGCGGTGTTGCTCGATAGCATGTCCTATCCAACCAGCGATCCGGCCAAGAGCAAAAATTGTGAATGGTGAATTAGCTGGCAGATCATACGCCCTAGCCAAAGCGGCGAGCACCAGATCAATCGTTGCCGGTTTTCGGAGCACTTGAACAGCTTTGGCCACGAGCTTCGCTTGAGATTGTCCCACGCTCGTTTTCTTCAGCATCTGCAAGAGCGCCTTAGCGCGGACATCACCTGTTGGGTACAGGGGGTGGCCGAATCCTGGAACAAATCCTTTCTCTCTATGCCACTTTACCAAGGTCGTCCGTAAAGTGTTAGTGCTCTCCAGTTCGGTGAGTAACTGATAGCAAAGCAGGCTCATCCCGCCATGGCGATGACCTCTCAAAGCACAGAGTCCTGCCAGGACGACTTCGTAAAGACTGCTTTCAGTTGAGGCTACAACCCGCGCCGTGAACGATGAGGCGTTCAGCTCGTGATCCATGCACAAGATTAAGGCAGCGTTGAGTAAGCCGATCAGATCTGGACTCGTGGGGGCCCATGCTTTCTGCAATTGTTCGGCCGCGTCCTCCAATCGCACATCAGAACGCCGGAC
>DASUWQ010000263.1:0-9355 GCA_036378375.1 Chthoniobacterales bacterium | reverse complement strand
TAGGCGAGCACAGCTAGCACCAGGAGGATCGCGATAATCGCAATGCTCCAAGCGGCATTATCGCCAAAAAACGGACCTCGGATGTCTTCGATGGTCTCGCGGGTAACAGTCAGGGCAACAAAAATCATCCACCTCGTTTAAGTCTCTGTTCGCGATGCTCAAAAAAGCTGTGCAGAATGGGGAAATAGTCTTTGTCGGTACACAACGGTAAAGAATCGATGGCTTGTCGGCGAAAGATAGCATCTCTTCGTTCCCGACGCTCACTCACAATCCGGGCAAACTCGCGCTGCACTTTCTTGCTGGAAAAGTTCGCTTCAAACGTCCGTCCGGTTTCGGGGTCTTCGATCCGCACCAAGCCGGCGGAAGGTAGCTGCCATTCTCCAGGGTCCTCGATTGGGATGGCGATGAGATCGTGGCGTTTGCTGCAAACCGAGGCCGCGCGTTCGAAATCGAGATTTTGAAAGTCCGAGAAGAGGAAAACTACCGCTCTCCGGTTGGCGACCCGATTTACGAAGTCTAATGCGCTCACTAAATCGGTACCTCGATGTTCCGGCTCGAAAAAAAGAACCTCTCGGATGATACGCAGGGCATGACTCCGACCTTTTCTCGGCGGAATATAGAGCTCGGTTTTATCAGTAAACAGCAATAGACCGACATTGTCGTTGTTGTTGACCGCGCAAAAAGCCAGAAGGCAAGCGACTTCGGCAGCCAGTTCTCGCTTGGTCATGGAAGTGGTTCCAAAGACGCCGGACGCGCTGACATCAACTAGAAGCAAAATAGTGAGCTCGCGCTCTTCCACGTACTTCCGCACATAAGCATCCCCCATTCTGGCAGTAACCCTCCAATCGATCGCCCGAATCTCGTCACCGATCTGATACTGTCGGAATTCCTCGAAATTCATCCCATGACCGCGGAAGACACTGTGATACTCGCCCGAGAATGCCGTCTCGACGATCCGGCGAGTTCTGATTTCCAGGCGCCGGATCTTTTTTAGGATTTCAGCCGTGGAACGCGCCATAAGAATTAATAGCCAATAGCCGATAGCCAATAGCCGATAGTTTCGTCCGAAAATGTTCGCCCCGTAGGTCTTAAACGAGTTCGTTGTTCCATCATCTTTCTCAATTGCCCTCTGTGATGTTGGCTATCGGCTATCGGCTATCGGTCATGCGATTCGCGCGTGATACGCGAATCGCTAGGGCACGGAAATGCCTGCAAAAATCCGCTGCACAACGGTTTCGCTGGTTACTTGCTCCGCTTCCGCTTCGTAACTGACAATGACACGATGGCACAGCACATCCTGCCCGACGCTCTTGATGTCATGCGGCGTCACGTAGCCGCGTCCTTCCAGAAAAGCGTGAGCCCGAGAGGCTAGCGTTAAGTAGATGGTGGCGCGCGGTGAGGCGCCGTACCGGACGAGCCCCTCCATTTCCAATCCGTATTCGGCCGGATTCCGCGTAGCGCGAACCAAGTCAACGATATAGTCTTTGACCCGATCATCGATAAAGACCTGGTTTACCACGTCTCGAGCCTCGATGATCTGTTCCGGTCCAACGATAGCCTGAACCTTGGTTTCCGGCTCCGATGTCCCCATCAGATCGAGAATCTTACGCTCCTCATCCTTGCCTGGGTAACCGATGTTGATCTTCAACATGAATCGATCGAGCTGGGCTTCAGGAAGCCGATAAGTGCCCTCTTGCTCCAACGGATTTTCTGTTGCTAGCACCAGGAACGGATCAGGAAGCGGATAGGATTGTTCGCCGATAGTGACCTGATGCTCTTGCATCGCCTCCAGCAGGGCGCTTTGTACTTTTGCCGGCGCGCGGTTGATTTCATCGGCCAGGATTAAATTGGCGAAAATTGGGCCTAACTTTGGCCTGAATTCATTGTCTCGTTGGTTGTAGATCAGGGTACCGATGATGTCGGCAGGCAAGAGGTCCGGTGTAAACTGGAGGCGTTTGAACTCCGTCTTGATACACGCGGCTAACGTACGGACGGACAGGGTTTTCGCTAAGCCTGGAACGCCTTCCAGCAACAGATGGCCCTTGGTGAGCAACCCGATCAACAAGCGAGTCACCAAACCTTTTTGGCCGACGACGACTTTAGAGATTTCTGCTTCCAGCGGCTCGATCCAGCTTCCGACTGCTTTGACCTTTTCGGTGATTTCCTCGGTGGATAACGTCATAACACCCTTGGCAGTAGACACCAAAAGCCCGGAGGGCTCAACCGATGCGTCAAAGCATTCGATTGAGCCCTCCAGGCTATGGCAGCAGAAAACCGGCTTAGCCGGTTTTCTGCTGCTGTAGCCTGCGCTGCTTTTGAATGCGTGATCATTTAAAAGCAGCGCAGGCTTTTGGGGTTGAAACCCGCTCTAAAACCTCGCATTTTAACGCCGTATTGCATCCGACCCCTTGGCAAAGGAAAACGCTCTGGAACGCGATCACTTGCTTAGCGCTGTTGGTGATTGCCGGGAGCGTTATCTGTACAGTTTACGTCGCGTCTCGGGTGCTTTTGTTCTTGCAGCCACTGTTGCTTCCAGTCGCGACAGCGGGGGTGTTGGCTTATCTACTCGAACCATTGGTTACCTGGTTGGCTCGGCGTGGTCTCCCGCGTCTGGTCGCGGTGATCATTGTGTTTGCGTTGTTTATTATGAGCGGGGCTCTCCTTTTGCTGGGGATCGGACCCAATGTCTATAACGAGAGCCAGAAGTTCTCGAACGCCCTACCCGGTTATTTCGAACGTAGCTGGTCATCGCTTGACAGGTTACTGCGGGAAAATCTGGACAAGCTGCCACAAATAGGTCCGCACCCAGCCATTCCGGCTCCAAGTCCTTCCAGCATCCCTCCTTCATCTGACCAGGAGAATCCTAGCCAGCCCAAGCTGGAAGATAATCCGTGGGTCCAACAATCGTTACAATACTTGCGAGACCAACTGCCAGGTCTGGCTCAGAGAACTTGGGCGTTAGTGCAATCCAGTTTATCCGGCGTGTTTGGCGCGTTCGGCTTCGTCTTCGGGTTATTTATGGTGCCGATCTATCTCTTCTTCTTTCTTAAAGAGAGTCCTACTATCGCCCATACTTGGAGCCGGTACTTGCCGCTCAGGAAGTCCGAGTTCAGAGACGAATTGGTGGTCGTCCTGACCGAAATAAACTCTTATCTCATCAATTTTTTCCGCGGCCAATTGGTAGTCAGTATGATCGATGGGGTCTTAACCGCCATCGGACTGTCGGTCCTCGGGTTGCAGTTTGGGTTCCTGATCGGGTTGTTTCTGGCAATTGTTGGGATCATCCCCTGGGTCGGGTTCGCCATCTGCTATATCCCGGCCGTCATCATCGCTTTTGTTCAATTTAACGACCTGGCGCATCCCATCTGGGTCACGGTTATCTTTTTTATCGTGCAACAGATCGATGGGATGGTGGTCGCACCTAGAATCGTCGGTAATTCGGTCGGCCTGCATCCGATGACCGTGATTGTATCCGTCTTTTTCTGGACCCTGGCGCTAGGCGGCCTGCTCGGCGCCATCTTAGCGATTCCTTTGACTGCAACAGTGAAAGTTCTGATGAACCGCTACGTCTGGGTTCGTCAACGCAGCATCTTTTTCGACGACAATTCGCCCAAAGGCGAAGACTCCGAGATAGAGATCGCGACCTAGCGGCCTCGCCTTAGGCTCGGCCGCATGACAAATACCAGATGACAGATGACAAATTGGGTTTCGGCTGCGAAGCGCGCCCGTCGGTAACGACGCGTCTGTCATTTGTCATATTGTCATTTGTCATTCCGGCCGAGCATCCGGCGAGGTCGGCTACATGTGCTGTATAATATTATCCCCGAACTCGGAGCACTTGATCTCCGTGGCTCCGGTCATCAGTCGCGCAAAATCGTAGGTAACCCGTTTGCTGGCGATGGCGCCGTTTAGGCCCTTCAGGATCAGATCCGCGGCTTCGCCCCAGCCTAAGTGGCGGAGCATCATTTCACCGGAGAGCACGACCGATCCGGGATTAACCCGGTCAAGATCCGCATATTTCGGCGCCGTACCATGGGTCGCTTCGAAGATGGCGTGCCCGGTGTGATAATTGATGTTGCCGCCCGGAGCGATTCCAATACCGCCAACTTGGGCAGCGAGCGCGTCCGATAGATAATCGCCATTCAGGTTTAGGGTGGCGATCACGTCGAAATCGTCAGGTCTGGTAAGGACCTGCTGTAGCGTGATGTCGGCGATCGCATCCTTAACGATGACTTTACCAGCACCTTGAGCCGCTTTCAGTTCGTCGTTCGCTGCGGTTTCCCCCTTTGCGGCCTTGGTTTTTTCCCAGCGAGCCCACGAATAGGTTTCCTCGGCGAAAAGGGTATCGGCTAACTCATAACCCCAGTCTCGGAAACTTCCTTCGGTGAACTTCATAATATTGCCCTTGTGCACGAGCGTCACCGATTTGCGCTTCTGCTCAATCGCGTACCGGATGGCGGCCGCAATCAACCGTGAAGAACCGAGCCGGCTCACCGGTTTAATCCCAATGCCGACCTCGACATCGACTTTTCCCAGCGCGGGTTCGAAAGCCAGAAACCCTTTAACGGCGCTTTCCGAGCCAAAGCGGATCTTCGCGAATTCTTTCGGGAACTCAGTTTCAAAGAACCGAAGAACTTTAGCTGCTTCCGGCGACCCGCCCTTGAATTCGATACCTGCGTAAATGTCCTCGGTGTTCTCGCGGAAGATCACCATACTCACTTTCTCAGGACTGCGTACCGGCGAAGGTACGCCTTCGAACCATTGGACGGGTCTCAGGCAAACGTAGAGGTCCAAGAGCTGACGAAGAGCCACGTTTAGGGACCGGATCCCGCCGCCTACGGGCGTGGTTAACGGTCCTTTGATACCAACCAGATACTCTTTGAACGCGTTTACCGTATCGTCGGGCAACCAGGTATCGAATTTCTGCTTGGCGGTTCCGCCGGCAAATACTTCGAACCAGGCAATTTTCCGGGTGCCCCCATAAGCTTTCTGTACGGCGGCATCAAAGACTCGCTCGCTGGCGGCCCAGATGTCCGGACCGGTGCCGTCGCCCCGAATAAATGGAATCACTGGGTTGTCCGGGCACTGAATTTTACCGTCTTTGATAGTAATCTTGCCACCGGCTGGAGGCTGAACGTTCTGATAAGACATAAAGCTGCGCTGTAGTTGAAAACGATGAAAAGAGAAATCTCCGTCAGCTAAAAGCCACGGGAAAGCAAGGGGAAAGGCGTTTAGCGTATGGCGCTCGGCGGACCGCTTGGTCGGGAGGCCAAGAAGTGCCAGAAGAGAACGTCCAAATAATTCGGTCGCCCCTTCAGGGCGGTCTTTTTAGGCATTAACCCAGGGCTGAAGCCCAGGACTGTTCTGTTGTGCCACTTTGTGGCCCAACGCTCCCGAGTCCGCGGGACGGAACGCCAAACGCCAAACGCCGAACGCCAAACGTTCATACGCTCCTTGAACTCCTTCTCCACTGTGCTTAACTGCGGCGGTTCCATAATTTAACGTCGTTAAACTTTAAGTCGCGTATGCTTGTGAGCGAGCCTCAGGAAAAGGTCGATCTTCGGTCTCAGGCCGAGGAACTGGCTCAGATTGCGATGGAGCTGCAGCGCCGATTGTTTGCTCGGCTTTCCCAAGAGATCAGTCAGGGGAGCGTCTCCTTTCCGCAATTCTTCCTTTTAACCTACCTGGACAGGCGTGCGCCTATCACCATGTCGGATATCGCGGCCAGAATGGGGCATACAACTGCCGCTGCCACCGGCTTAGTCGATCGATTGGAACGCCTTGGGTTTGTTGCTCGAGCCCATGCCGTGGACGATCGACGTAAAGTGATTGTCAGAATCACGCCAAAAGGGTCAAATCTTGTGTCCCGGATAAGGCAGGATATCGTCGACGCAATCGCGACGTTGCTACGGGACCAGTTGACGCCTGAACAAGGGACGACCTGGGTAGAGGTCTACCGGAAGATTTCGAGCTTTTGCGAAAAGAAAATATCACACGAATGAGATCGAGTTTAATCGCCTTAATCGGAATTGTGTTGTTTGCGAATGCAGGGAGAGCAGGGGAAACAACGGGGGGCGGCGCCGGTGGTTTTGGCCGGCATCCTATGACTATCGCTGAGGCTGTCGAGCTCGGCCTGAGACAGAGCCCAACGGTCTTAAACCAAGTTCAAGAATTGAAGCGGCTCTCGGGTTTGGTCTTTCAGGCCCAAGCCGCCCTGATTCCGCAGGTCGCAGCCACGGGCTCGTATAACCAGGTCGAGCCGACGCTCGCCCAAACTACGGGTAGCTCCGGCGCTGTGCCGTTCGATCTGTTGGCTTTGCCATCAGGACAGCCACTCGTTGTCCGGCCAAATGGAACAACCAATGCCGTTGCGCTCCCACTGAGTTCGCTCATCTCGTCTTCACCGATCACCAACACCTGGAACATGAAGGTGACGATCACCCAATTGCTTTATGATGGAGGAGCAGCTGTTGCCAACCGGCGAGCGGCCAGAATTAACGAAGATGCTGCCTACTACACCTTACGAGATACGGTTGACACGCTCGTCGAAAACATCAGGACGCAGTTTTATCAAATCATTCTCGACCGTGCGCTCGTTCAGGTGCAGGAAGAGTCGGTCAACTTGCTCAGGAGCCAGTTAGATGACCAGCAGAGCCGCTATGAGGCGGGCACCGTACCCCAGTTTAACGTCCTGCAAGCCGAATCCCAATTACAGAACCAGATTCCTCAATTGATCTCGGCCCAGAACAATTATCGGATCTCGCAAGTAACGCTAGCCAAAACGCTAGGTATCCCGGCCGACCGGCAATATGCGACGGACGAGCCTCTCCCGGTTGTCGGCTCGCTCGATACCACCCCAATCAAATATGATCTGTCAGAGGCTTTGGTGACGGCCCGGGCGAACCGGCCCTCGCTGAAGGCGCAACGGTCAAATATTCTTGCGGCAGTCGAAAACGTCACCGTGGCCAGGGCCGGGTGGCAACCGACTCTAAACGCCCAAGCCGGTCTCGAAGTGGAGGAAAACCCCTTCAGTAATAACATGCGCAACACAGTAAATGGATGGTTCTTCGGTGTGAGCGGCCAGTGGAATATCTTCGATGGCGGCACCACTTACGGGAAGTTTAAGTCGGCTAGGGCGCAACTAGAGGAAAGCAAAGTCACCTATGACGACTCGGTACGGCAGGTTGAACTGGATGTGTCCACTGCCGTCGATAAGCTTCGCCAAGCGCAAGAAACCATTGTGGCTTCAAAGAAGGCAGTGGACGTTTCCCTTGAATCGCTCCGTTTAGCCAATGAACGACTCGCAGCCGGGACTGGCACTCAGCTAGATGTTCTAAACCAGCAGACTCAGCTTACCACGGCCCGATCGAACTACTTCACTGCCGAATTTCAGTACATTTCAGCGGTTGCGCAGTATCAATTCGCCACTGCGACCGAGGTTAAATACAATGACCTGTTTAATGATGGGTATCATCCCAAGACATTGAGTCCCAAGGAATCGCAGAAGGCCAATCGGTCCCAAGTGGATTCTCCGCTCGATGCTGATAAGCCGGCGACTAAAAAAGCGAAGAAAATTTCGCTTACGCCTCCTGAAGGAAAGATTTCAACGCCGAATGACTGACGTTGCGGTAGAACGGTTTCCGGCACTTGAAGATTTAGCGATTATCCAACACGGGTTCACCCTGCGAGTGCCCGGGTTGGATGTCAAAACCGACCGGGCAACCGCGCTGGAACGAATATCGGGCTACCATCGGACAGTCCTACAAGGTCTCGGACCCCGGACCCTTAGGATCGCAGAGCAGATCCACGGGAATGGGGTAGCCGTTGTGGATCGCGGATCGCCTGAGAAGACTTCCGGCGTTGACGCTTTGATCACCCATGATCCCGCAGTGCTACTAGGTATCTATGTGGCGGATTGCTGTGCGATCTATTTTGTCGATCCGGTTAGAAAGGTGATTGGGATCGCACATTCCGGCCGCAAAGGTACCGAGCAAAATATCGCCGGCATGACGCTCGAACGCATGGCGGCCGGCTTTGGATCGATGCCAGAGGATTTGGTGGTTCAACTCAGTCCTTGTGTTCGGCCTCCGTTTTACGAGATCGATTTTGCCGCTCAAATCGTTGCTCAGCTGCAGGCCGGAGGTGTCCGGCGCATCTATGATTGCGGAGAAAACACCGGGGCAGATCTCGAACGGTTTTATTCGTACAGAATGGAAAAAGGGTCCACTGGTAGGATGCTTGCCTTTTTGGCGCTGACTAAAGGAGACCGTGGACTTGGACCTTCTGCACAACACCCGGAAATTTGATCCGGAGCTTTTGGAGTTGATGGATCGGCCGGATCCATCAAGCACGGAGTTAGCCCGAGCTTTAATCAATCTACAGAAGCTAAATCGGCACTTTGGCAGCCATCGGATTATCCGTCATTTTCTTAACCGTTGGCTTAAGCCGGGCGAAACCCTGACGATTTTGGATGCCTGCACCGGATTCGGAGACATCCCCCGATTAGTCGTGGAGTGGGCTCGGCAAAAAGGGTCAAAAGTGAAAGTGCTGGCTGTGGATATGCAACCCGCCACTCTGGAGATCGCTCAGCAGCGATCTGCTTTATTTCCGGAAATCTCCTACGCCCAGGCCGACGTTCGTTCGTTCGAGCCCGGGGAAAGGTTCGATATCGTATTGTGCTCTCTGGCTCTCCATCATTTCGCCTGGCGGGAGGCGGTCGAGATCCTGGAAAGGCTTAACCGGCTCAGCGACCGGGCGGTTTTGGTCTCGGACCTGGTACGATCGATTTCCGGAATCTTGGGCGTTTACCTTCTAACCTCGACGGTCTTTCGCAGTCCGATGACCAAATTCGACGGACGACTCTCCATTCGGCGCGCTTTTTCGTTTGCAGAAATGAGAAACTTAGCGCTCGAGGCCGGCTGGGATGGGTTTGGGCATCGGCGATTCCTGGTAAGTCATCAGGCGCTGTGGCTGGAGAACAGGAGCTAGGAGCTAGAATCCAGGAGCCAGAAGGGCGCGTGGCGTGCACATCGTCCTCGTACTCGTCGTCGTCTTCCCGACTTCGCCCCGTCGTCTGAAACTCCCGACTTCGCCTCGTCGTTTAGACTCCGAGAGGCTTCGTAGGACAAGCCGGGAGGCTACGTCGGGCAAGCTGTTCTCGAATCTTTGGTAGGGCGAGGCTCCAAAACGCGACCGGCTGCTGGTACGGTCTGCCTTTAACCGACGGCTCGCCTAACGGTTAATGCAGCATGGCCGAGCCGGGAGTTTGATGTGGCAAACCGATTACGTGTCTCTCTGCCCCTTCGGCTTGAATTCAAATGTGTTTGGCAGGCGGTAGAACCCGATCCCGCCTTAG
>DASUWQ010000262.1:0-5482 GCA_036378375.1 Chthoniobacterales bacterium | reverse complement strand
GGAGTTGGCTAGAGACTTTGTCCCGTGACGCCAGCTGTCGGCAAACGCTTCTTTAGCGTCCGCAGCTGCCGGTTTAAATCCCAACCAGCGCCTTTTTCTCAGCTCGCAATGCGATTCGAGGACTCGTTTACGGAACTCTTCGTGCAACAAGCGATCGCTTTTGCTCGTTTCCAGGACACGCCGCCCAACTTCGTCCTCAAGGGTCAGCCATTCCGGCCTTGAATTGCTCGAAGAAGAATTCAAACGGAGATTCAAATCGAAATAGACCTTGACCCCCCTTTGGAGCAGCCGATCCGTCAGTACCTCTAAGCTTTTTTTCATTTCCTCTACAACGCCGACAAAATGGAAATCGTGGAGGATCGAGCGAGCAATTTCGTAAGAATCCAGACCGAAATTGTTGGCGTCGGAGAGTCCTAACGATGCCATGGAGTCGGACTTACACAGGAACCGAGTTTGGGGAGCATGATCTTGGTACGCGGTCGCAACGTCAAGAAATTGACGGGCTAGTTCGCGGAGCGGCAAACGAGGTGTGTCTTTGGGCAGGAACCTCTTCGCTTCCGGCGAGAACGTCGAAAATTCGCGTTGGGCATACTTTAGCTGTGAGATGAAAGTGTCCTCTGGTTTTCGGAGAAAGGTCATCAAGAACGTAGGTCGATCGGCCACCGACAGTGGAAAACTCCGTAGATGATGAGAAGAGATAGACCTTAAGCCGGGGTTGAACTCCAAGGCATCCTCGAGAGTCTCTCGAGTCAAAATGTAGAACGGATCCGAATGGAGGTGATCAAAGTGAAAAAGATCAAACGACTTCCTGAGCCCTGCGCTGACCGTTGTTCCGGCGGTCTTCGGGATATGGCAATGTAAAATTAAGGGAGAATCCGTTCTTCCTTGAAAATTCATGGTTCTCTAAATTTCTTGACCATCTGAAGATCGAACCAGCACCTCTCGTACCATGAAGGGTTAAGGGTGAGGGACTTATAAATCTGGGGGAGGAGCCCGAGGCGTTGATGAGCCTGGCGCAAGAGTATGTCTGGTAGGTATTTCTGCAGGCTAAATCCGCTGAAGGCAAATGAAAAATGCGGTTGAGGAGTGGCACGATCGCCGCTAACCTCTGGTTCCTCTTCGATATGCCGGCATAGCTCAGCTGGTAGAGCAGCTGATTTGTAATCAGCAGGTCGTCGGTTCGAGCCCGACTGCCGGCTCCACTTGAAACGCCGCCAATGAGTGGCAACGCCGCTAGCGCCGGACAGCTGCCTGACTGGCATAACCTTCGTGTTGCGGCTACGGCGTTGACCACCACCCCCGGCGGAGGGGAGCCGCATTAGAGATGTGCCGCTGCCGATTCGGAGGCGGTCTATCGTCCATCGGTTGAAAAGACGTGTCCGGCCGCGGCTCCCTTTAGGTGTGGCAGGGTTTATCGTTCCTTAGTTCCCAACCTGCTGCATATCCGTCCCATCCCAGGGCGTCGCGTCTATCGGAGCACCATACCTAAAAGGATTCGTCGGCGCCGACACCCGTGCGAGCTCTAACACGGAATGCAACGCCCCTCCGTCCCTTGTCCTCTAAACCGCCCTCAGGATGCCGTACCTGGCTCCTACCTCTTAGGTTGACGCACATGCGCTAGCGCCGGCAGCTGAATAAATGTTTTCAGTTCCTAATCTGCGTAATCTGCGGATCTTTAATCTTCGGGATTTGGGTTGAAGAAAAGACGAAGCAGGGCAGTCTAACGGCTCAGATGTCTGGTCCGACTTCGCCCGATCGTTTTAAACTCTGTCTTAGCGCAGTCGTCAAAAACTCAAAGGAGCTGAGGCGCGCAGTCTGGGAGGCTTCCGACTTCGCCAGACGAATCCGTACGGGCAAGCGGCTGCGATCTTGGACTACGTCGGACGAGTCGCCGGGCAAGCCGAACATCTCGCTTAGTTTCTAAACCTTCAATCCGTTGTCTCTCCTCGCTTATGTGTTTCTCTCACATCCAACGCTCGTGGACTGCCGCTTGGTGGGCAGGGGTCTTGATGCTGGGGCTCGCAGTATTTGCGTCAGCTCAGGACCGATATAGGATCATCAATTTACCAACTCCGTCTGGTTACAACAGCTCGGCGCTTGGCCTGAACGACAACGGGAACGTGGTCGGATATAATGTCCAAGGGGACACTTATCAGGCGTTCCTTTATTCTCAGAGCAGCGGGTCCTCGATCGATGTCGGGTCGCTGGGCGGGCAAATGAATGCGGCCTGTGCGATCAACGGTTCCGACCAGGTTGCCGGCTATAGCCAAGACGCAAACGGTAACTTAGGGGCGTTCATCTATACGAAAGACGGTGGAATTAAGGCCCTTGGATCGCTCGATGGGGGCGTCAGCAGCGAAGCGTTCGGGATCAATAACTCTGGCCAAGCGGTGGGTGATAGCCAGAATGCTACGGATGACCATCGGCCAGTGCTATTCGATAATAGCGGGGTCAAGGATCTGAAGGTCAGCGTTGCCCAAAACTCCAATGCCTTCCGGACCGCATATGCGATCAATGACGCGGGTCAGGTGGCGGGTAGAACCGACACAGACCAGGGTGCAATCCACGCCTTCCTGTTAGCGTCTGCCAACGGGGACGTTAAAGATATCGGTACCCTAGGCGGAGCCAACAGCGAAGGCTTGGCGATCAACAAGTCAGGCGAAGTAGTGGGCGATGCAGAGACCTCCAATGGCACACCGCACGCATTCCTTTATCGGAAGGGCTCCACCCGCGATTTGGGCACTCTTGCCGGGTTCGAGACGGCAAGTTTTGCAAGGTCGATCAATGATCAGGGCGAGGTGGTAGGAGATAGCGAAAGCGCGGACCAGAAACGCGCATTCGTTTATAGCAATGGCCAGATGTCGGAGTTGGATAAATTGGCTTCGAACTTAGCCGACTCCGGTTTCGCTTCGCTCGACGTTGCGTACGGAATCAACAACCGCGGTTGGATTGCCGGGTATGGCACCACTACGGATGGCCGGACCATTGCGTTTCTGGCAGTCCCGGAAGGACAAGGAGCTACCCCGCTAGCTCAGACTCAACCGAAAATGCCGCAACCTGAAGCCCAATCTCAATCAGAAGGAACCGGCGATGATTATAGCGTCTTTTACTCCCGTCTTTCATCAGACGGCGATTGGGTCGAAGCGGGTGATTACGGGTATTGCTTTAAACCCCATGTTGCCCAGGGCGACTGGGCGCCCTATCGAGACGGTCACTGGGTTTGGACCGATCGCGGTTGGTTCTGGTATTCGAACGAGAGTTTCGGTTGGGCGACGTATCATTACGGGCGTTGGGTGCGGATCTCCGGCCAGGGGTGGTGTTGGGTGCCGGGCAATGAATGGGCGCCGGCTTGGGTCTCCTGGCGGCAGAGCAGCGAGTATGCCGGCTGGGCGCCGCTGCCTCCCGAGGCCGGGTTTAGCGTCAACGTCGGTATCTCCGGCTGGGCCGATAACTATTATGGAATAGGGCCGGCCGCTTACACCTTCATCAACTTGAAGAGCTGGAGTCAGCCAAGTTACCTGCGTTACATCGCGCCTCCGAACGAGAACGTGCAGATCATTCGCCAGACGACGAACATCACCAATATTCGGGTCCAAAACACCGTGATTAACAATTTTGGTCCCCGGGTGGAAACGGTTCAGCAATACCTGACCCAGAAAATTGTACCGACGAAGATCGTTTTTGATCCCAGTCGACAGGCTGGCTACGGCGCCGATGTCCGAGGATCAGAGCTGCGGGTGGTCGCGCCGGCAGAAAAACTGCGAGCGGTTTCAACGGTGCAACCGCAAGTCAAAACGCGTCTGGCCAAAGCGGAGGTGGACAATGGCTGGAAGAACGTGAATCCGGCGGAGCAAGCGGAGTTGCGGAAGAAATTTGCCGAGCAGAACCCGCCACCGAAAGAGCAACTGCCTAAGCAGGCGTTAGTGAAACCAACATTTGTCCACGAGACCAAGAACGTCAATCCTCCTCCGGGAACCGGACCTCAACATCAACAGGCTACCGGTGCTCGGGCGGTTCCGCCGGCGCAAACGGGTACAGCGTCCCAAACGGGTATAGCGGCCCAAACGGCCAAGCGACCTGAAACCGGTGGCGGTAAAGGTTGGAACACCATGCCGCCGAACTTGATAGGGAGCCGGCCAGCGGGCGGTGAACACTTCCAAAAGACATTGCCGAACCGCGGCGCAGCCAACAGTGCGGTAACCCCAAGAAACGAAGATCAAAGGCTACGGGGTAAAGGTCAACCGTCGGCTACGGTGTTTTCTCCGGGACAACCGGAACGAAAAGAAACACCTGCTCCCGCCGGAGGTATCCCTACACCAAAGAACGAGGAACCGCGCCGGGAAAAAGCCGGCCAGAATGCAACTCCGGGTAACGAGATTAGCGGCGGTAAACCAACCACCCCGGGCTCCGAAGAGAAAACCAAGGAAGAGCGCGTTCCCAAAGCAGCGACAACACCTAAGGTAGA
Organism: Chthoniobacterales bacterium; assembly: GCA_036378375.1. GTDB lineage: Bacteria > Verrucomicrobiota > Verrucomicrobiia > Chthoniobacterales > JAFAMB01 > JAFAVN01. The sequence goes on along the minus strand of DASUWQ010000262.1, from coordinate 1,017 downwards.
AACACCGAAGCCGGAAGAAGCAGTGAGACCCGAGGCTTCATCGAAGGGCGGCGAGTCGCTGCGGAAAGGCGGAATTGAACCGAAAGTAGGAGGCACGCCAAGACCGGAGGCTTCTCCGAGGAACGAATCGATCAGAAGAGAAGAAGGCGGACCGAAGCCGGAGAACCTGCCAAAACAGGAACCGAAAGGTGAGTCTCTGAAGAAAGAAGAAAGCGCGCCCAAAGTAGTGAACCCGCCTAAGGAAGAGCGTGCCCCTAAGAACGAACCTGCGGTGAAGAAACAAGAAGCCGCGCCGAAGCAGAACCCGCCTAGGGAAGAGCGCGCTCCGAAGAATGAACCCCCGAAAAACGAGCAAGCTGCGCCTAAGGAGAACAAACCGGAGAACAGACCGAAGGAAGAAGGCCAACCAAGAGGTGAGCCCGTGAAGAAAGAAGGCGCGCAAAAGCCTGAGAATAAAGAAAATCGGGCCCCTGCCCCTCAAGGCCAAAAAACAGAGGGCGAAAAGGAGAAAGGTAAGGGCAAGGAAAAGGGAACACCGGCGCCGTAGTGGCGTGTCGGCGTGTCGTGGGCATTATGCCAATGGTCAAGCATTTTCGGGATTTGGACGTCTACAAAGGAGCGATGTCTTTGGTGATGGAGATTTTTGCTTTATCGAAGCAGTTTCCGTCGGACGAGCGCTTTACCTTAACAGATCAAATCAGGCGATCATCCCGCTCGATTTGTGCGAATATCGCTGAGGCTTGGCGAAAAAGACGCTGTAAAGATGATCGATCAAGCAGACCGCTGGATCATCAAGCCCGCGCCTGTTAAGCGCCGTTCAACTCGTTAGCACGCCGCAACGCCCACACGCCCGTTTTTTGGGGTGGACAAGCGCCCGTGATCGATGCCAGTCTGTGCCGCGAGTGAACTAGCGCCATGGATCGTCGCCGATTTTTCCCCGCAGCTCTCAAGATCGGACTCCTTACACTAGCAGGCCTTGGCGGCTTTGGGTGCGAACAGAAACAGACCGCTCAAGGT
>DASUWQ010000261.1:0-9236 GCA_036378375.1 Chthoniobacterales bacterium | reverse complement strand
CGCGATCCGGCCAAAAAGTGTCGCAGCAGGCGGCTCCCGCGAATGTCCCAGCGTGATGTGATGCATTTACTCTCGGCTTTCGGATTCGTTTACATACCCGTTGAGCTGCAAAACGTTGAGACGTTCGCGGGAGCCGCCCGTTTTCACACGTTTCGGCGGCATCAGCGTAGAAACGAAATGTAGCGAGGGTGCCGGACTACGCGCCAAAGCGGCTCCCCTCCAGGCGCTGGGAACAAACCCGCCCCGTTAACACGCCGAGCTTTTCGAGGACGATTCGATCCGTTCCTAGAGATCCGACCAGTGCAGCACAACCTTTCCGGATTGTCCTGATTTCATTAAGGCGAACGCCTCTTCGAATTCCAGAAACGGAAACCGGTGAGTAATGACGGGCGTTATATCAAGACCCGACTGAAGCATGGACGTCATTTTGTACCAGGTCTCATACATTTCGCGTCCGTAGATACCTTTAATGGTCAGCCCGTTGAAAACCACCAGATCCCAATCTATTGCGGTCTCTTTGGATTGTATCCCCAAAAGAGCCAGCTTACCTCCGTGACACATTACCCCGAGCATGTCATTTAGAGCGGCTCCATTACCGGACATCTCTAAACCGACATCAAATCCCTCCTTCATCCCGAGATCCTTCATCACTTGTTGGAGAGTCCTGGTACGGGGATCGCACGCCACAGTAGCGCCCAATTGTTCAGCCAGCTTGAGCCGATAAGCGTTGATATCCGTAATCACAACATGCCGCGCGCCCGCGTGTTTAGCGATCGCAATCGCCATCAAACCAATTGGTCCGGCCCCGGTGATCAAGACATCCTCACCTAAGACGTCAAACGACAAAGCGGTGTGAACGGCGTTCCCTAACGGGTCAAAGCAAGAGAGTACCTCAAGCGGGATATTCGAATCAGCCGCCCAAACGTTAGTCTCCGGTACCACTACAAGTTCGGCAAATGCACCCGGCCGATTAACACCGATGCCGCTGGTGTTATTGCACAGGTGTCGCCGGCCAGCTAAGCAATTTCGGCAGCGACCGCAAACGACATGCCCTTCACCCGTCACGATCATTCCCGGGTGGAAATCATGAACATGGCTGCCTACGCTCTGAATTACGCCGACAAACTCGTGTCCGATCGCCATCGGGGTCGGAATTGTCCTTTGGGCCCAGTTATCCCAATCAAAAATATGGACATCGGTACCGCAAATGGACGCACGGAGAACTCGGATCAGGACATCGAATTCGCCAACCTGTGGGACTGGCACTTCGTCCAGCCATAGACCGGGTGCGCGCTCCTTCTTAACGAGCGCTTTCATCGTTTGCATACAGAAATATAGAAGCCGAAAACTCGTTCAAGCGCGAAATTAAGCAAGAGGCCGGGGGGAAAAGTGGTCAGTAAGCAGTGAGCAGTAACCAGTTTAGGAGCTAGAATCTAGCTCCTAAACTGGTAACTGCTCACTGCTTACTGCTTACTGCTTACTGCCTAGCCCTGCCCCCCGCTCGCCTCTCACAAACCGGCCCTCACCGATTGTCCCGACCGGTGACCGCTTATCACAGGACCCAACTCCACGCGTATTATTTACGTCATTCTCTATGTATGAAATGGATACCTTTACTAGTTTGCGCCGCAGCGCTTACGGGGTTTAGCACGCTCAATGCGCAAACCTCGAGTCCTTCGGCGTCAGGGTCAGCGTCGGCGGAGACCGGCGAACATCATCATGGATGGCGACACCATGAATTTGGGTTCTTCTTGAAAGAATTGAATCTTACTGATGCTCAGAAGCAGCAGGTGAAACAATACTTCTCGGACAACAAGCAAGCCTTCAAGAGCAACATGTTAAATCTGATGAAGGCGAAGCAGGCGGTTGATTCGGCAATTGAGAAGAATCCTAGCGATGAGTCGACCGTTCGTTCGCTTTCTGCCAACGTCGCGAGCGCACAGACAGAATTGTCTGCTCAGCGCGCAAAATTCGCGGCGTTTTTGCAATCGATTTTAACGTCGGAGCAAAAGCAAACGCTGACCACGCTTCAACAGAAGCGAGATACTAAGATTCAGGAGCGCATTACCCGGATGAGCCAGGCTCAACCCGGCAGCTAAGAACGATTCTTTCGTTGGTTGGGAAACTGAGACCGCGCGCCAGCAATGGCGCGCGGCTTTTTTTAGAATCCAGGAGCTAGGAGCCAGAATCTAGGAGGAGCGGAAACTCACCTTAGCCTCGCTCCCAACTAAGCCGAATGACGATGCTTTTGGCCGAGACAATCTGTCATTTGTCATCTGTCATTTACCATTCGTCGGATGCAGCCACGTCAGTCTGGTAGCCGCTCCATCCTTGGCTATCGCCTATTGGCTATTGGCTATTGGCTATCGGCTATTCTTTAGGGCATCTTTCCTTAATGGATTATCGTTTCTTAGGTCATACTGGATTGCGCGTCAGCGAGCTCTGCCTGGGCGCAATGACTTTCGGGCGTCAGAATGAGGCCACTGAAGAAGAGAGTCATGCAATGCTGGATCGGTTTGTGGCCGCCGGCGGTAATTTTATCGATACCGCCAACGTCTATTCGACGGGCATTTCTGAGGAGATCGTTGGGAAGTGGCTACTCCACCAACGGCGTGATGATCTCGTTATTGCGACCAAGGTCCGTTTTCCGATGGGAACCGGGCCTAATGACCTTGGTTTGAGCCGGAAACATATTCAGAGTTCGATTGAAGCGAGTTTGAAACGGTTACAGACAGACCATATCGACCTCTATCAAGTGCATTGTTGGGATCCGGCCACTCCTTTGGAGGAAACACTTTCGACCCTGAATGATCTTCTACGACACGGCGCCGTACGTTATCTGGGAGTGAGCAATTTTAGCGGCTGGCAGTTGCAACGCGCGCTTGATCTGAGCCGGGAAAAGGGCTGGGAAGCGTTCGTCTGTCTACAACCACAATACAATTTGCTCTGTCGTAGTACCGAATGGGAACTGATCCCAATCTCGATTCGGGAAGGGCTGGGAGTGATCCCTTGGAGTCCGCTACGTGGTGGTTGGCTCTCCGGCAAGTTCCGTCGTGGTATGTCTGCGCCGCCGGACGATTCCCGGGTTAAACTGGCTGAAGAAAAGGACTGGGGCGAAAAGTGGAGCGCCTACAATAACGAGCATACCTGGAACGTCGTGGACGCCTTGCACGCTGTCGCTAGTAAGACAGGGAAAACCGCGGCCCAAGTAGCAATCAATTGGCTGCTCCGGAAGCCCGGTGTAACTGCCCCAATCATTGGCGCCCGATCAATGCCTCAATTAGAAGCCAATCTTGGTTCGAGTGGATGGACTCTTTCGGAAGAGCACGTAAGGCATCTTGACGACGCAAGCGCCGTTCAGCCCCCCTATCCTTACGATTTCATCGCGAAGGCAGCAGGGCCGAGGCAGGCGTAAGGCGTACGACCTCGCCAAGGACATTGGAGGGGAGCCGCTTTGGCATGTGAAAGACGACCTCACGTATTTGTCCCAGATCGCGAACTGTCGAAAAATGTCGCAGCAGGCGGCTCCCGGGAATAACCCAGCGTATATTTTCACCCAACGTGTTTGATTCGTTCGGATCTGGCTGTAGAACTGCTAAACGGTGGGTAATTCGCGGGAGCCGCCTACTGCCTCACCGTCCATCTTTCTAACGCGCTGAGAAGAATTCGTGAGGGTGCCGGAATACACGCCAAAGCGGCTCCCCTCCAGACCGCGACAGCTCCCAATTACACCTTGCAAATTCTTTTCCCCCTTCTAGTGTTCACTAGAACACTATGCCGCAATCGGGTAAGATTATTGAGCTTCGCCAAGTCCTGGCTGAACGTTTCCCCAGGGAATTGCCTTCTCCGTCTTCTCTCTTGGCTACGGGGGTCGATTGCTTGGATCGGCCCTTAGAAGGAGGCCTGCGACGTGGATCTATCACTCAATTAGTCGCTCCTCTCCCCAGCTGTGGAAGCGCATCTCTCTTACATGAGCTTATCGAATCCATGCAAGCCGCTTCCCAATTTGTGGCTTTAATCGACGGCAAAAACAGTTTTGAGCTGATCGATCCAGCGAATCTCTTGCTTTGGATCCGATGCGATAATGTTTCTCAGGCTATTCGAGCCGCTGATTTAATCATCCGAGATGGGAACATCGTCCTGAGCATCCTGGATTTGAAGCATAATGAGGCACGAGAATTAAGAAAGGTACCGGCCACGTCTTGGTACCGGTTACAACGGGTTACCGCTGAATTTGAGACCACTTTGCTGCTCATCACCAGCTACTACATCTCCGGCAGCTCAATTGCCACCTTGCAGATCAATAACTCTCTTCGAATCACGGATTTCTCTGAACTATCGTCCACGATACCTCAGAGCCGGCTAATTGATTTCATTTACCGAAAAAACCATCAAGTGGAGCCTCAATATGCCCAGGTCTAAACTGTTTGCTGTTGTGCATACCCCTTATTTTCGGCTGCAGTGCGCCCAACAAAAACTGCTGAATGCAGAAATCGAATTCAATCAACAAACAAATCTGCCTTTATTTGGCGAGACAAAAACCGTTCATAAGACTGGAGATAAAATTCCATCTGCTTTGCTCGATGATGCAGAAATTGTCGAAGTAAATCCTGCGGCCGATGCCGCCGGAGTTAGTATTGGAATTACTCCCAGTTTAGCGCTAGCGCGAGCACCTGAGTTGCAACTTTATAGCTCGGTTGCTGAACAAGAAGAACAGCAACAAGAAGCGTTACTGCAACTTTGCTATCGATTTTCACCTTTTATCGAAAATACTTCTCCTGGTGTCTGCACGCTCGATCTACGCGGCCGTAAAGATCAGCATCAGGAATGGTGGGCACGTGAGCTTCTCGCTGAATGGAGAATCCTAGGTTTTACTGCGCAAATCGGGATTGGTCCTAATCCGGAACTAGCAGAACAAGCCGCTAAATTCGCGAACCCTTATTTAGCGGTGAACGCCAATAGCCAATTACTTCGATCTCTTTCCCTGGAATCGCTCCAACCTTCTCATGAGCTATTAGATATTTTGCATAACTGGGGGATCCGTACCTTGGGTGAACTGGTACACTTACCTAGAGAAGATATTGGAGTACGTCTAGGTCTCGAGGGGTTAGCGCTTTGGGATCGAGCATCAGGTCGTTCTACGAAGGTACTCCATCATATGCAGCCGCCGGAAATCTTCAGGGAATCGATTGATCTTGAGCAACGGTTGGAGACGCTGGAACCACTTTTATTCATTCTGAGACGATCTCTTGAACATCTCACTCTAAGAGTGGAGTCGGTTTATCGACTGGTAGCAGAGATCCGGTTACTATTGCTTTTAGACAATGAAGAAACCCTGGAACGTTCCCTACAAATACCAGCGCCCACCCGCGATGTAGCCGTTCTATTCAGAGTTCTCGCTCAATATTTAGAGACCGTACAAACCACTGCCCCAGTGGTAGGATTTGTCTTAGAGGTATTCGCCAGTAACCCCGGGAAACATCAATTCGATCTGTTCCAGAGCGGCTTAAAGGATCCTAACCGTTTCTTTAATACCCTTGCGAGATTAGCTGCGTTGGTTGGTAACAATAGAGTGGGAATACCAGAAAAGATCGCTACCCATCGACCCGATAGCGTCCGTATGCAATGGCCTGCCTTCGATTGGATGGATAAAGCTCCTACCGCGACTAAATCGCCTAGAATCGGTCCTGCTTTGCGTCGTTATCGTCCGCCGATTCCGGCCAGGGTTGAACTTATATCAGGGAAACCGGTCAAAATCCAAAGCCAGTCAGTAAACGGCCAAATCAATAAACTAGCTGGTCCTTGGCGTTCTTCTGGTGATTGGTGGTATACCGATCGGTGGGAAATTCAGGAATGGGATATCGAGCTGACTCAAGGCGGCCTCTATCGATTGACTTTATCTGCCGGTTCCTGGTCTATCACCGGAGGATATGATTAGCATTCGGTAGGTACGAGCTCCCGCTCGTCCGGGATTTATCTCCTATCGCTAAAACCGCGCGCTAATCCCGGACGAGCGGGAGCTCGTCCCTACCGAATGCTATGTACGTCGAATTACACTCCCGTAGTGCATTTAGTTTCTTACGAGGTAGTTCTTCTCCGGAAAATCTCGCTTACACCGCTGCCGAACAGGAATTACCCGCTCTAGCGTTGTGCGACCGCGATGGGCTATTTGGTGCACCTCGCTTTTACACTGCGGCTAGGGAGGCAGGTATCCGGCCATTGGTCGGGAGCGAGCTCACCATGACTGACGGCACGGTTTTACCAGTCCTGGTAAAATCCCGTTCCGGGTATCAAAATCTTTGCCGGCTGATATCGAGAGCAAAATTGCGATCGCCTAAAAACGAGAGCGCGATTGATTGGGCTGAACTCACTGAATTCCGGGAAGGTCTAGTCTGTCTGACTGGCGACCAGGAAGGACCTTTGCACCGAGCCTTGACCAGCGGCGATTTTGCCGGCGCAGATAACCGTTTAACTGATCTAAAACGTTGCTTCGGTGCTGACCACCTCTTTATCGAGATCCAGCGTCATCATCAACGAGATGAACCCTGGATCGAACGACAACTGCTGCAGCTCGCCGAAAAACATCGTTTAAAGCTAGTTGCCACTAATGGCGTTCTTTACGCAACACCGGAGCAACGTCTCGCATTGGATGTATTTACCTGCGCTCGTCATCATACTCACCTTGACCTTGCCGGACAGCTACTGGAGCCCAACGCGGAACGTCATTTGAAAAATAGGGCGACCATGTGCGCTCTTTTCAACGACCTTCCCCAGTCGATTGCCAATACGGCAGCCATCGCCAAGGAAATAGAATTTACTTTGGAGAATCTTGGTTATGAATTTCCCCGTTTCTCTGTTCCTCCAGGTGAGACCATGGATAGTTTTCTTGAAAAGACAACTTGGGAGGGTGCCCATCGGCTTTACCAAAAGATAACGAAAAAAGTTCGGCAACAGATCGAACGGGAACTGGCTTTAATTCATAAATTAGGATTCCCAGGTTACTTTCTCATTGTCTGGGATCTGGTACAATTTTGTCGGCGCCAGAATATTATGGTCCAAGGTCGCGGCAGCGCGGCAAATAGCGCAGTTTGTTTTTGCTTGGGAATTACCCCAGTCGATCCCATCAGCAACAATCTTTTATTCGAGCGCTTTCTTAGTGAAGGTAGAAAAGGGTGGCCAGATATTGATCTGGATTTACCCAGCGGTGATCGCCGGGAAACGGTTATCCAGGAGGTTTATCAGCGTTACAGCAGACTCGGAGCCGCCATGACTGCGAATGTTATCTGCTTTCGCGGACGCAGCTCGATGCGAGAGATAGGTAAAGCGCTTAATTTACCTGAAGATATTATGGATCGGTTTTCCCGATTGCATCATAGCGGAGATTTCCCCCACACTTTAGAAGCACGCGAACAACTTAGACAATCCGGGCTATCCCTAGATAATCCTCGGGTCCCCGCTTTTCTGAACGTTTATCAGATGATCCAGGGATTACCCCGCCATCTTGGCCAACATTCCGGCGGCATGGTGATTTCTCAGAATCATTTGGATTCGATTGTACCGCTCGAGAACGCCACTATGCCTAATCGAACAGTGATCCAATGGGATAAGGAAGACTGTGAAGATCTCGGAATAGTAAAAGTTGATTTGCTCGGACTTGGAATGATGGCGGCTTTACAGGACGCAATTGAAATTTGCTCCCAACGCGGTCACCCCATTGATCTGGCCAAACTGCCCAAGGACGACCCACAGACCTATGATATGCTTTGCGCCGCCGATACTGTGGGCGTGTTTCAGGTGGAAAGCCGCGCGCAAATGGCGACGCTGCCCCGGATGAAACCGCGCAGGTTTTACGATCTCGTCATCGAGGTCGCCATTATCCGGCCCGGACCGATCCAAGGCCATTTGATGCATCCTTACTTAGCCAGGCGAGAAGGTTCCGAAGAGATCACTTATTTGGATGAACGGTTAGTACCAGTGCTAAAGCGGACTTTAGGAGTTCCTCTTTTCCAGGAACAGATGCTCAAAATTGCCATGGTAATGGCTAACTTCACCGGCAATGAAGCGGAAGAATTGCGCCGGGCATTGAGCTTTCATCGATCACAAGAACGGATGCAACGGGTGGCTCAAAAGCTTCGCAAGGCGTTAGCTGAAAACCAGGTAAGCGAGGCAGTCGCTGAAAAAATCTTGGCTGCTATCTCCTCGTTCGCACTTTATGGGTTCCCGGAATCACATGCTATCAGTTTTGCTTTGATCGCTTACGCCAGTTCCTGGTTAAAAGTACATAGGCCAGCCGAGTTCTATGTCAGTTTGCTAAATAATCAACCCATGGGTTTTTATGCTCCGGCTACTCTTATCAAGGATGCGCAAAGACATCAGATTCGAGTTCTGCCAGTATCGGTAACGGAGTCAGATTGGTTCTGCAGCGTAATATCGGATAAAATTATTCGTCTTGGGTTCTGTTTAAGTCGAGGACTCAGTAGTACGAACGTCCAACAAATGATCAACGAACGGCAACATCAGCCGTTCCGTGATCTAGTTGATTTCAGAAAACGCACCTATTTTGATCGCGATGAGCTAAGGATTCTTGCTACCTCCGGCGCCCTGAATCCGTTAGCCAATCACCGTCGACATGCTCTCTGGCTAGTTGAAGCTCCTCATTATCAAGCTGAGCTATTTACTCATTTGGATAAGCCTTCCGATCTCTTGCCGCAAATGGAACAAGTAGAACGGCTAACCGCCGATTTTTCTACCATGCGTTTAACTGTCGGGCCGCACCCTCTTGCTTATTTACGGCCCTCATTACCGGATAACATCTGGCGCAGTATCGATTTACCTCAGGCAGATAATGGCACCTTACTACGAGTTGCCGGTGTGGCTATCTGCAGGCAACGCCCCGGCACGGCAAAAGGTTTTGTTTTTATTAGCTTGGAAGACGAAACCGGCATTAGCAACGTGATCGTTACCCCCGATATGTTCGAACGCTATCGCCTGATTATTACCCAGGAAAGTTTTTTGCTAATAGAAGGAATCCTACAAAGCCGTCAGGGAGTAATTCATGTTCGGGCAAAGAATATAGAACGTTTACCGACCTTTGCGCTCGATACTCCTAACTCGCATGATTTTGGTTAGGTTTTTATTACGAACTGGTTTTAAGTTCCCACACTATCAGCATTTGGCCTACACAATTCGATCAAGCGTTTTTGCTCCCAACGCCTGGAGGGGAGCCGCTTTGGATC
>DASUWQ010000260.1:0-3507 GCA_036378375.1 Chthoniobacterales bacterium | reverse complement strand
TTTCGCCCACTCGCACTTTCGCCCATTCGTCTACTTCTCCATCCAACCGTCTTTAAGCCGCACGATACGCTTGCCGTAAGAGGCGTTTTCCTCCGAGTGCGTTACCTGCACTATCGTGGTGCCCTCAGAGTTTAAGCGCTTGAACAGCTCCATGATTTCTCGTGCTTGGTCGGAATGCAGATTGCCGGTCGGCTCATCAGCCAGGATCAGTTCCGGCTTTGCGACAATTGCCCGGACAATCGCTACCAATTGTTGCTGGCCTCCGGATAACTGACTCGGAAAAAGATCGCGTTTACCCACGATATTGAACCGATCCAAGGCGTCACAAACAATCGACTCACGTTGCGAGTGCGGCACATCGCGGTAGGACAATGGTAACTCGATATTCTCGTAAACGGTCAGGTCATCCAGAAGATGATAAGACTGAAACACGAACCCGGTGTGTTTCTTCCGGAGGTTTACGCGTTCTTTCTGTTTCAGTTTATGGACCGGCTGATCCAGTAGATAAAATTCCCCTTCCCATTCCGCGTCATGGAGACCGAGGATATGGAGAAGCGTTGACTTACCCGCTCCGGAAGGTCCCATGACCGACACAAAGTCTCCGGCTTCAACGGTCAGGTCGATCTGTCGTAACACGTAATAAAACCCGTTCTTTAGCTTATAACTTTTCTCGATGTTCTTGAGAGTAATCATGTCAAAAATTCACCACAGAGCAGACTTCGCCCATTTATTCTATATTCACACTGAAGCAAGTAAGGCTACATCGGCCAAGGACACAGAGGACACGGAGTTGATCGAGAATGGACGCGAATAAAAGCGATGGCCTGATTGAGTCTAATTCTTTTCGTGCTAGTTCGTGTGTATTCGCGGTTTCCTGTCCCGCTCCGTGTCCTCTGTGTCTCGGTGGTGAATTAGTCATTCGCGGAGCGCTGTAATGGGATCAATCCGGGTGGCCCGTAACGCCGGTAACAAACAGGCAACCAACGCGGCCACAACTAATACGAGCACACTGGCGCCAAATGAAATCGGGTCGGCCGTCGAGACGCCAAATAGTGCCCCCTCAATCAGTTGATTGAGCAGAAGGGCGGAGAGAAGCCCAACAACCAACCCGATGGCGACGATTTTCAGGCCCTGTCCGACAACGAGTCCAAGAATATTGGGTACCTGCGCTCCCAGAGCGATCCTAACGCTGAGCTCGCGTTTTCGAAGGCTCACTGAATAAGAAAGCACGCCATACAAGCCGACAACGGCGAGAACGAGAGCCGCCGCCGAAAACACACCCACTAAGGTCATCTGAAGCCGGCGTGAGGCAAACGAATCATAGATCACCTGCTCGAACGGATAAATGCTGGTTAGAGGTAAGTTAGGATCGATTCCAGCAACGGTTTGTCGCAGCGCGTTGACCAAGGCAAGCGGATCACCTCGGGTATGCAACACCAAGGTAAAATCATCCGTGATCCGGGGCGCAAAAGGCGATTGAGAATAAAGAAAGTAAACCTGATGCGGCGCACGTGGAAAATCGGGGCGATCGTGCTGAATTGCTGACACAATGCCGATGATGCTATAGACGTTCGGTTTGAGCCCAATGCTGTTTACGTCATGGATTTGTTTGCCGATCGGATCCTGTTCCGGGAAAAAATGGGTGGCAAACTCGTCACTAACAACAACCACCTTTTGTTGGTCCGGACCGTCCTGGTCGTCGAACAGCCGCCCGTGTAACAATGGGATTCCCAATGTCTGAAAATAATCGAGCGATACAATCTGGCTTCGCAAGATCGGCATATCTTTCAATTGAGGATCAGGCTGACCAACAAGGCCAAAAGCATTCATGCCAAAGCCACCGCTAAAGGGTAGATCATTGACGATCGCAGCTGATATGACTTCGGGTAGTTGGCGGACTTTCGCCAAAAGGTTATCGAAGAAAGTATTGCAGGCGGCTTGCGTCGGATACTTGGCGTCGGCGAGGTAAACTTCTGCGGTCAAAATATGATCTGGGCTGAAGCCGAGCGACACGCGTTGGATCGCTTCCAGACTGCGCATCAACAAACCCGCCCGAGTCAAGAGCAGGCAACTAAGAGCTACCTGCACGGCGACCAAGATTGCCTGGCTTGGTTGCCGGTGGCTCGAGGTTCCAGCTCGCTCGCCCTCCCGGTTCAACGCATAAGCAAGATTAACCCTCGAACCAGTCCAAGCCGGCAAGAGTCCGGAGGCAAGCGCCGTTGCTAACATGACCAGAAAAACAAACGCGAGCGACGCGTTATCAACCGTTACTTCCTGTACCCGAGGGATGTCGGATGCATCCGCGCTCTTAATGGCTTGTAATGACCAAACCGCGATGCCGATTCCGAGAATGGCCCCACCAACTGAAACCACAACGCTCTCCGTTAGGAGCTGGGCCACCAATCGGGAGCGACTGGCGCCGAGAGCCGCTCGGATACTGACTTCTCTGAGCCGTTCTTGAGCTCGGGCTAAAAGCAAATTGCCAACATTGGCGCAAGTCACCAGCAGCAAACAAGCGACGGCGCCTTCTAGCAGCCAAACTGTGGTCGAGTAATCACTCACGACGCCTTCCAGATAGGGTGCCACCCGAACCCCAAAACCAGCATCCGTGGCCGGATATTGAGCGACCAAATTCTCTTGAATCACCTCCAGGTCGGCTGTCGCCTGCTGCAGCGTGACGCCATCCCTAAGGCGGCCAACGCAATCGTAGTAGAAAGCTCCCCGGCGAATCTTTTTGTTCGGAGCAAAATCCGGATCTTGGTTCGTCGCGATGTAAAGCTCGACGTTTGACCCTTCGTCTGCTTGCCCTGGCGTAACACCCACCACTTCGAAACTCCTGGAGTTCAACACGACACTGGTACCAATGATGTCCGAGTCCGAGTTGAAATGGGTCCGCCATAAATGTTCGCTCAGAACAACTACCGCGGCTGATCCCGGCCTATCATCAGCCTCATCCAAGGGGCGCCCCAAAATTAAAGGCCGGCCCATTACCCTAAAAAACGAGCCCGTGACATAAAGACCCGGAATTTGCTCGGCAGGACCTCGGCTCGATAGATGGAACCAATCAAGAGTATAAGCTGCCAACCCGTTGAATGAATGCTGTGCAGCGCAAAAGTCGGCAAAATCAGGGTAATCGAATGAGTTTGTATTGTCCGCTTTAACGGTATGATACAAATGGAACAACCGATCGGCATTTGGGTAAGGTAACGGTTTTAATAGAACTCCGTTCACCAGGCTAAAAATTGCGGTATTCGCTCCAATACCCAGTCCGAGGATCACCACGGCAGTCGCGGTGAAGCCGAGCGACTTCAGTAATTGCCGAATCGTATAGCGGAGATGGGAGATTAGGCTGCGCACCTTATTTCACCACAAAGACACAGAGATCGCAAAGTTCTGAATGATGAAAGGATTCTCCTAACTCTATATTCTTTGTGTCTTTGTGGTGAAATCTCATTCGCGCAGAGCCTGGATTGGATCTATTTGCATAGCACGCAGCGCCGGGAATAG
>DASUWQ010000259.1:0-4708 GCA_036378375.1 Chthoniobacterales bacterium | reverse complement strand
CCAAAACCTCTAAGAAGGACCAATTCCCCAGCAGATAGGACACCCAATCCCAAATCCATTCTAGGGCGAAGAAAGGTCGCAACCAGGTGTACCGGGCTCGTTGCAAATGCTCTTTTAACGGGTCGGGGCGACGTCGAGCTCTATAAATGTACATAGGGAGTTAGGCTTTTGCTCAAATGAGTCGTCGACGCTGCTAGTCAATCAAAGCGTTCTGTGTGCAATTTCGCGATCCTCGTGAGCGGTGCCTATCAATAGAATAGGTTCAGTAACCCTTTTATTCCGACTCATCATTTTGCGGGTTGTACTTCACCGTTTTCTAACGTTGCGCTCGAAATCTTGATTCTCGGGAATAAGATGCTCATCAATCGGATCATCTTCCTCGGAGCATAGGCTCCTGGAAATAGAAAAGCAGTTCAACACAACACCTCAGAAATCGAAAAAATCATAACATGAAGCCATCAAAAACGATTATCGCCGGCGCTGCTATTGCGGGTCTTTTGAGCGGGTCTTTGGCAGTACAAACGTACGCAGCCAGTGTCCAGAGCAAGGCCGGGACCTCAGTCCGTACTCTGGCTGATTCCGACAAGGGTAAGCACTCCTGCAAAGGCCAAAATTCGTGTAAGGGCCAAGGCGGATGCAAGACGGGCGACAATGGCTGCAAAGGCAAGAACTCTTGCAAAGGTAAGGGCGGATGCGCCACCAACAAGCCCTCCTAAGAACAGCTAGAACAGCATTCTTCTGTCTCCTGGTATCCTAATATAATCGTGCGCTGAAAAAGGGCGCCGTCCGATTAACCTCGGCGGTGCCCATAAGCAAACGCAGAGAACGCCGTGATCGCCGGGAACGCCGGGAACGAAAGCATCGCACGCTCCAGGGCCAGTAAACGCTCAATTCTTCGGACATATTATAAGCTCCGCAAACCACTGATTACTTGATCACCTGTGCCACGCGTTGAGCAAAGCCGAGCAGCTGGGACGTTCCCGGGAGCCGCCTGCAAACGAGTTACAGAGCTGCCGAATCACAAAGCGGATCCCCTCCAGGGCGCGTCCTGCCAATCACCTCTCACTTCTCACCTCTCACTTCTCACCTGCAAGAATGCCTGCCAACCAGTTTAACGGATTTACTGATTACGGGATCGGCATCGGCCTCCGGGTTCCCCACTATCGGCACATTTTGGCCGAGAAACCGGTGGTCGATTGGTTCGAGATTATCTCGGAGAACTTCATGGTCGACGGCGGCCGTCCGCTGGAAGTATTGGACCAAATCCTCGAACAATACCGCGTGGTCCAACATGGGGTCGCGACCTACTTCGGCTCCGCGGACGACTTAGACAAAACCCATCTTAGAAAGCTTAAACGCCTGGTTCGCCGGACGAATACACCCTGGCTTTCAGACCATCTCTGTTGGGGAAGCGTTGACGGCCGTTATACCCACGACCTATTACCGATGCCCTATACTTTTGCCGTAGCTAAACACACTGCGGAGAAAATAAAGGCGGCTCGCGATGTTCTGGAGATACCAATCTGCGTAGAGAACGTTAGTAGCTACGCGGAATATCACGCCTCGGAAATGACAGAATGGGAGTTCCTGAGCGAAGTAGTTGAATTAGCTGATTGCGGGATCCTGCTCGATGTAAACAACATTTACGTCTCCTCTAAGAATCACAGTTTCAATCCCTACGACTACCTCGATAACATCCCCCACCATCGGGTTGGACAGATTCATATCGCCGGCCATTCCAAATTCGAGAAGTACATCCTGGATACGCATGATCATCCGGTACTCGATCCGGTTTGGAAGTTGTACGCGCATGCCATAAAACTAGTGGGAAATACTGCTACTCTGCTTGAATGGGACGACCGGATTCCAACCTTTGCTGAGGTTCATCATGAAGCGCTCAAAGCCAACAAATTCCGCGAATCAGTCGTCGCCGCCAGTTAGACCGGTGGATTCTCGCGAAGATTTGCGCGAGTTGCAGCGAACTATGGCTAACGCCCTATTCCGGCCACTAACACCCCGTTGGGGTATGCAAAAAAGTTGGACCGATGGACGGTCGACTCGCCAGGTGGCAGCCGAGTTTATCAAACCAAACGACCGCCTCAGCTCGTTTGAGCGGCTGGAAATCTACAACCGGCAATATTGGTTTCGATTGTTAGATTGCCTGCACGATGACTATCCGGGAGTACGCGCGGTGCTTGGCACAAAGAAATTTACTCGTTTGGCGACTGCCTATCTTACGAAATATCAATCTAACTCGTATACCCTGCGTGATCTGGGTGATCGCTTGGAACAATTCATCCGAGAAGAGCCGGTCTGGACAACTCCGCACGAAGTTTTAGCCGCAGACATGGCTAAATTCGAATGGGCCCAAACCGTGGCTTTCGATGGCCCATCGAAACGCCCGATAAGCGCAGACGACATTCTGGGAACATCACCGGATAAACTATCTCTCTGTCTACAACCTTATCTCTCCCTGTTATTATCAAACTACACAGTTGATGACTTTTTGATCGCGGTGAAAAAAAACGAGGAAAATGCTTTGCGAGGCGAAGCCAGCAATGCCATTCACTCCGCGCCCCGGGGTTCCAGCCGCAGAAAACCCGTGCGTCTTCCCAAAAAACAGCAGGTTTTCCTGGCCGTTCACCGATACGACAATCAGGTCTACTCGAAGCGCTTGGAAGCCGAGGAATACCAAATTCTGACTGCGATCGGTCGCGGTGAAACCGTGGCTGCTGCCTGTGAGTCGGCGATCACCCAAAGCACTAAGACCGATTTGAATTGGACAGACACCGTTAAAAGCTGGTTTGATGTCTGGACTGCCCTCGGCTGGTTCTCTTTACCAAGATGAGCACTGATTCCCAAACGGTAATTCGCACTTCTTCCTCGTCGGTGGGTTTCGTTAGGTTTTGTCAATCAACCTTGCTACTTCTCATCCGAATCTATTTCTTCTGGCAGTTGTTCAAGATTGGCCTCGCCAAACTGGAGAACATCGCAACGCCTATAGGATTTTTTACTAAGCTGGGAATCCCTTTTCCGGAGATCAACGCGTGGGTTGTGGGTTGTACCGAATGTTTTGGCGGTCTCCTGATCGTAGCCGGCCTAGCGACGCGCCTCGCGGCGATCCCAGTGACAATTGCGATGGCGGTAGCTTACTGGCTCGGGGACCGCAACGCCGTGCTGAACATCTGGGGACATCCGGACAAATTTGTCAGCGCGGCCCCTTTCCCCTTTTTTCTGGCCGCGCTGATCGTTCTCTGCTTCGGTCCGGGCTGGTTCTCCCTGGACGCCATCTTGGGGAGATTCTTTCGGCGTAAGCCGGAAGAGAAACCCTGACCCAGGGCTAAAGCCCTGGGCTATTCTATTCAGCCACTTGGTGGCGAATTACACCATCCCCAAGGCTTGCCTCACTCCTGAACTCAGCTCTTCCGGTGTCGGACGGCGTCCCATCCAGCCAACATAACCGTCTGGCCGCAGTAACGCCGCACTACCTCCGCTGATAGCCCATTGTTTCCAAAGAGCGTCTCTGCCGGCGCACGCATACGCTGCGTCTTTCCTAATCGTTTCATTGGGAAACAACGCGGCCACCCGCAAATCGTGGATATCCTGAAAAAGGTGGGAAATCTCGTCGTGGTTCCAGCTCGGGAGCCGCCCATCATCAAACAGTAGAAGCGCGGGACCAGGGCCAACCAGGTCTAACAGACGCAAATGTTTGCCGGTGGGATCCACAAGATCTCCGTCCGGGGCCCGTTTCCCGAGCCAGGGACCTCTTCCGGATAAGATAGTCGATCGACGGTAAGCAGCGTCGAGCATACCCATTTTAGGTGCTACGATTGACAGCAAGCCAAGCCGCGGAAGCGCCCAGAGAGCGGCGGGCGCCAATTTGCGGATGAAATTAGGACCCAGCAGAATCGTCCTGGTCAAAAAGTCCGTGTAGGGCTCCACTGTGTTGACGATTACCTCTCGTCGTTCGGCTTCGTATGACGTCAATAGCGCCTCGGCATCGGCTCCGGCCAGAACCCGGGCAAGTTTCCAAGCCAGATTCTGAGCGTCTTGGATCCCGCTATTCATTCCCTGACCGCCCGCAGGACTATTGATATGTCCAGCATCACCCGCTAACAGGACTCGGCCCTGGCGGAAATGAGGGCTCGTCCGGCAGTGAATATGGAATACGCTGCACCACAGACACTCAAATGGCCCAACTCCGAAGAGTTGATGAACCCGTCGTTCGATATTAGCCGGTTTTACTAGCGCTTCGTCGGATTCGCCAGGCTCCACCGTAGCGATGAATCGCCAATGTTGCGGCTGATAACGGACCGCAGCCAATCCCCCGCGCCGTACGGGCGCAAATAGCGGCCAGGGCAGATGGTCTCTATCATCTTCAAGACGAATGTCCCCTAGCAACATTCGCGTCGGATACGTTTTCCCTTGTAGCTCCCAACCTAGCGTTGCCCGAATCACACTGTGCGCGCCATCGGCGCCGACTAGATACCGGCCGTGATGAATCTCGGAGATGCCGCCGGGTCCCGTCACCTGCAAGGTCACCCCGTCTGAATCTTGCTCAAATCCGGTCACTCGATGCCCAAAAAACACCTCCGTAAAGCCCGACGCTTTCACCGCTTCCAGCAACAACTCTTCGGTTCGATTCTGCGGCATGATCAAAACCCCACCTGCCGAACTAATCCGCCTGAAAATGCTGAGGTCGATCGTG
>DASUWQ010000258.1:0-21898 GCA_036378375.1 Chthoniobacterales bacterium | reverse complement strand
ACACCTGGCCACGCCGATTTTGGGGGCGAGGTCGAACGGATCATGAAGATGGTCGATGGTGTCCTTTTGGTGGTTGATTCTCACGACGGACCGCAAGCACAAACAAAATTTGTGTTGCGTAAGGCGCTCCAGAACCACGCCCGGCCGATCGTGGTAATCAACAAGATCGATCGGGAAAACGCTCGTCCGCACAAAGTGTTGGACATGGTCTTTGATCTTTTCGTCGAGTTAAACGCGACCGATGAGCAGCTCGATTTTCCCGTGATTTACGCGAGTGCGAAGGAGGGATACGCCGTCCGGGACATTCACGAGGCCCACCATGACATGGAGCCCCTGTTTGAGGCGATCATCAAACATATTCCGCCTCCACCGGTGGCGAAGGAAACCTATTTCCAAATGCTAGTCTCGAACCTGGACTACAGTGATTACTTGGGCCGGCTCGCATTTGGCCGGATTATCAGCGGCCGAATCTCGGTTGGCGACTCCGCGGTTCTGATCCACAAAGACGGCCGCCGGGAGCGCGCTAGTGTAACCGCCCTCTTTGGTCACCAAGGCTTGGAACGAATCGAGATCAAACATGCCGGCGCCGGCGATATCATTGGGTTGGCCGGTTTTGAAGAGGTCGCTATTGGTGAAACCCTTACCGATAAGGAAGACCGCCAGGCCCAAGAATTTGTGGATATTGATCCACCCACGATTCAGATGAATTTTGTGGTTAACGATTCTCCGTTAGCCGGTAAGGAAGGAAAATTCCTGACTGCTCGCCACATTAAGGAACGTCTGGTGCGGGAGTGCCGGACCAACGTGTCTTTGCAATTCGCGGAAACCGACGTGGCGAGCGTGTTTACCGTAAGCGCGCGCGGCGAGATGCAGATTGCAATTCTGGTTGAGCAAATGCGCCGCGAGGGCTTCGAATTGTTGGTGTCGCGCCCCGAAGTGATTTACCACCGCGACGCCCTAGGTGAGCTCCTGGAGCCGTTGGAGACCCTGTACGTGGATGTGCCGAATGACAACTTGGGCGATATTCTCCAGTCGTTGGCCGGCCGGAAAGGGGAAATTGTGAACATGAGTCATCACCCGCACAGCGTGCTGGTCGAGGCCGTGACTCCGACCCGGGGGCTGATTGGTTTTGAGACGGACTTGGTCAATCTTACCCGCGGCCTCGGCTCGATGAGCCACCTCTTCAAGGAATATGGGGCCTTCAAAGGCGAGATCGCTAGCCGCGCGAACGGTGTCTTGGTGGCAATGGAAGGCGGCGGATCGACGGCCTACGCTCTAAATAACGTCCAGGAACGCGGCAAGCTTTTTATTGGACCACAAGAAGAAGTGTACGAGGGGATGATCGTAGGGGAGAACGCTCGACCGGATGATTTGACCGTTAATCCTTGTAAAGCGAAGCATCTCACGAATATGCGCAGTCAAGGGGACGGCAAAGGCATTCAGCTTGCGCCGCCTCTTAAGATGAGCCTGGAGCGCGCGCTCGAATACATTGCCCAGGACGAATACGTGGAAGTAACGCCGAGAAATCTTCGTTTACGGAAGAAAATCTTGCAGTCCACCGCCCGGAAACGCGCCGCTAGTCTGCAGAAGGTAGGCGTTTAGGGCGCCTGCCGGATTCCTGCCCTTGTCCTTGTCGTTTATCCTCGTCCCCGAAGGTTTTAGCCTGGCTTGATACAATTCGTTGATTCGAGGGGCGGAGAAAACCGAATCCGAGGCGATCAGGTCATGCTGGAGACAAGATCCTCTCGAGGAGGAAGACTACGAAGAAGGACGAGAACGATTTCCGTCGCATACCCTAGTGCTCTTGACAAACACCCCTGCATAGGGTTGTATTGACCATCGCAGATTAACGCGCCAGCCGGCGTTTTTTCACCGGGCTGTTGTCTCCTCATCGGTCAAGGGCGCGGAATTGCTGAACCTTTTTAACCCTGTCCTCAATCTATTTTTGCCCGAATCTATGGCGGGTCATAGCAAGTGGTCTAAAGTTAAGCGCTTCAAGGGCGCCCTCGACGCAAAACGCGGCAAACTTTTTAGCAAGCTCTCAAAAGAAATTATGGTAGCTGCTCGAATGGGTGGCGGAATCGATCTGAATCCGCGCCTGAGATCAGCTGTGCTAGCGGCTCGCGCCCAAAACATGCCTAACGACACCATAGAAAGGGCAATCAAGAAGGGCACTGGCGAAATCGGCGGGGGCATGGTCGAGGAATTGGTCTACGAAGGTTATGGACCCGGGGGAGTGGCTCTCCTAGTGGAGGCGGCTACTGATAATAAAAATCGGACCGCAGCCGATCTTCGCAGCATTTTTAGTAAGAACCATGGTAACTTGGCTGGTTCGGGGGCGGTGGCTTATCTTTTCAAAAGGAAAGGCCAACTTACCGTGCCGAAGGAGTCGGCCGAAGAGGATCGCCTTTTGGAAATTGTTCTGGAAGCCGGCGCCGAAGATCTCGCTTCCGACGATGAATTGTACATGGTTACTACTTCGCCCGATCACCTTTATACGGTCGGGGAAGCGATCCGCAAAAACTCAATACCAATCGATTCACAAAAACTAACTTTTGTTCCTGAAACTACTGTTAGCATTCATGAACAGGGTCTCGCCGAACAAGTCATTCGTTTGTGTGACACGTTAGAAGACAATGACGATGTTCAAAGTGTGCACGGCAATTTCGATATCTCCGAGGAGTTAGCAACCAAGCTCGTGGATTAGGAGTCAGACTTACGTATTAGGAGTCAGACGTTATTTAGAACTAAGGAAAATTTTCATTGGATGTTATGGCAGACTTAGATGAACAGTCGGCAGTCGTTAGCGAGGAAGTTACACCGGAAAAAAAGGTGAAACGGGCTCGGGCAGCGGCGGCAGCGACTAACAAAAAGGCAGCTAGCGGCAAGACTGGTGCTAAGCGGGTTAAAAAGCCGGCAGCTAAAGGCCAGGAGCCTGAGTTGAACCTCAACTCAGCAGAAACATTGCCGGAACCCCCCAGTAACCATCAAACCGCTGCCGGGCCGGGTACAGTGGTTACTGACGTTAAAACCGAACCAGCGGCGGTTGAACGGGTTAGTGAACGGATAGCGCGCACCGGTGATAACGGTAGAGAAAATGCTCAGCCAGAGTCGGCGGTGATCACGGAACAGCCGCGACCGGAACCGGTCTTTGGCGAAGGCTTAATCGAAGTCTCGGGCAAGGGGTTCGGGTTTCTGCGTGATCCTAAGAGGAACTATGTTCAATCTCCCCAAGACATTTTCGTGACCCCGGAAGTGGTTAGGAAACATGCCTTGCGCGACGGCTTATGGATTAAGGGCGAGATTAGACGTGGTAGTCGTGGCTCTCAGCTTTTCAGGCTAACCGAAATTAACGAAGAACATCCGGATCGATACCGGAATTTACCGGTGTTCGAGGAGTTAACCTCACTGAACCCGAAGAGCCGGATTCGTTTAGAAACGGTGCCGGACCGTTATACGACTCGGGTGATGGATCTGATGACACCAGTGGGTAAAGGGCAGCGTGGACTCATCGTGGCGCCGCCGCGTACAGGAAAAACCACGCTCCTCCAACATATAGCGGACGCGGTCGTACGGAATCACCCGGAGGTCCATCTAATTATTTTGTTGGTCGATGAGCGTCCGGAGGAAGTAACCGAAATCCGGAGAACGGTTCCACAGGCTGACATCATGGCCAGCTCGAATGACAGCGATATCAAGAGCCATACTCGGATTGCTCAACTCGCCATCGAGCGCGCGAAACGTTTGGTGGAGGCCGGTAAAGACGCGTTCGTGTTGATGGACTCGTTGACCCGAATCGGACGAGCCTTTAACAACGCGATGTCTAATAGTGGACGGACCATGAGCGGTGGTATGGATGCCCGAGCCATGGAAATCCCACGGAAACTGTTTGCCGCAGCCCGAAACACAGAAGAAGCGGGTTCGCTTACCATTATGGCTACGGCTTTGATTGAGACCGGCTCTAAGATGGATGAGCTGATTTTCCAGGAGTTTAAAGGCACCGGTAATATGGAGATGGTCTTGGATCGGCAGATCAGCGACCAGCGTGTGTACCCGGCTATCGATATTTTCAAGTCCGGTACCCGCCGAGAAGAATTATTGATCCCGGCTAACGACCTGGAGAAAATCAATACTATCCGGCGAGGGTTGGCCGGCCATCGGCCAGTCGAAGCCATCGAACGTCTACTCTCGTTCTTGCGCAAGTTCCCCACGAACGGGCAAATGCTGCGAGAAATTCCGGGGTAAAGGGTTGGCGGTTGGTCCCCGCAGACGCGGGAGCATTTGGTGGTTGCGGTTCGGTGGAGTAGCTTTTTCCAGCGGTGAAAACCTCAGAGAAGAAACCGGACGCACAGCAAATCGAAGTCGAAGTTCTACCGGCCGATCGTAAGACTCATGGCACCACAGAGGTCGACGCCGCGATCGGCGCGATCGCTCACATCATGGATTCTTTGTTCCGGGTGCCAGGAACAAAGTTACGGTTCGGTGCCAATCCGCTCATCGGCTTTATCCCGGTTGTCGGTGACCAAATCGATGCGGTGGTCTCCGCGTCGGTTCTGTTACGCAGTGTAAAGCACCGTTTACCAAGGATTGTTTTGGCCCGGATGGGTTTGAATGTCCTGTTGAACGCTCTGTTTCAGGGAATCCCGGTTGTTGGAGATTGGGTGACGTTCGTTTTCAAAGCGAATCAACAAAACTATCGCCTGCTGCAGAAATACGCCGGTCAAGGTAAGCCGGTAACGCGGGGAGATTGGATTTTTGTTTTCGGAATTATTGGCGGCAGTTTCACGCTAGCCATTCTGCTCTCATTCCTATTGGTCTACGCCGTCGTCAGCCAGTTCAGGACTTGGTAGGTCTCCTTTGGTGGGGCTCCCGAAACGGCCGTGGAAGCTGTTGAAAGACATGATTCGTCTCTGAGCTGATTAAGCCGATGGGACTCCCAGCTTCGTAGGAGCGAAATCTTTATAACAACGATAATGTAAAAGGCCATTAGCTCCGCTAGGAGCGGCATAGACGATGGTTCCCGCTCAGATGTCGCTCCTCCGGAGCCAGTCTTCTTTTTTAGCCTCAAGCTATAAAGATTTCGCTCCTACGGAGCTGTTTTTCGACAGCCTGCACGAGCCGTCCTCCGGCCTCGCCCGGCTAGTTCCCTCCCTAAAAAATTGGGTCGCTCACTGGACGAAGCTGCCTGCAATGTGTTTACTAGGGGTCAAGTTACTCACCATGGAGGTCAGTCCCCCTATTGCAGCCAAGGCGGTACATGGTCGTCTCCCGGTTGTGCCATCAGACATGCCTTAGCCTCAACTAGATGCGTGTGAGCGTACAAAAGCATTTATGAATACAGTGTACCTAGTCGCCAACGGCGACCTTCGCCTCTCGGCAAATCAGAAGTGCGAACCGGCCCAAGCGGCGATGGAAAAAGCGCTGGTAGAAGCCATCCAAAAAGAAGGGTTCTCGGTCAAACGCGCCCATCCTTTCGATCAGAAAAAGGGTCACGGCTTTATAGATAGCCAGAAGATGGGGATGCAGGTGTTTCGGACTATACCCAAGGATGTGCCCATCGTGGTGGCAGAGTCTGTCTGGCAATATAGTCAGCACATTTTGCCTGGGCTTTTCGCGCACCAGGGACCAAAGCTGACCGTAGCCAACTGGAGTGGTACTTGGCCAGGCTTGGTCGGCCTGCTGAATCTCAACGGCGGTCTCACTAAGGCGGGAATCAGATACAGCAGCTTATGGAGCGAGGAGTTTCGGGATAAGTTTTTCGTCAAAAAACTAAGGCAGTGGTTAGCCTCGGATAAGATCAATCATGACACCTCGCATGTAATGAAATACAAGGAGGTTAAGATTCCGGGTGACCCAAGACGATTGGGAGAACGCTTAGGTTCGTCTATCCGCGAGCAACAGTACATCTTAGGTGTGTTCGATGAAGGTTGTATGGGCATGTACAACGCTATCATTCCTGATGAACTGCTGAGCCCACTGGGAATTTTCAAAGAGCGGCTTAGCCAAGCTACTCTCTACGCCAGGATGTTAACTATCCCAGATGAAGAAGCGCGCCGCGTATACGAGTGGCTGGTCAACAAGGGAGTCAAATTTAACTACGGCCCCAACGAAGAAACCGACCTTACCGAATCCCAGGTACTGCAACAGTGTAAAATGTATGTGGCTGCTACCCGGATCGCCTCAGAGTTCGGCTGCGCGACCATCGGTATCCAATACCAACAGGGACTGAAAGACCTGAGTCCGGCGTCCGATTTGGTAGAAGGACTATTGAATAACAGCGAGCGGCCACCGGTTTACGATGAAATCAGCGGGCAAGAACTCTATGCTGGTCAACCGTTACCTCACTTTAATGAGGTGGATGAGTGCGCCGGGGTGGACGCACTAATCACGAAAGAGGTATGGAACGAGTTGAAACTGCCGCCAGAGACCACGTTGCATGACATCCGCTGGGGCCGGCACTATCAAGATGATGAGTTGGACGCTTATGTATGGGTCTTCGAGATCAGCGGCGGCGCACCGCCTAATCATTTTATTGACGGTTACAGCGGTACCTCTAGTGAACGCCAACCTCCCATGTATTTCCGTTTGGGCGGCGGTACCTGCAAAGGGGTTAGTAAGCCGGGCTGGATGGTTTGGAGCCGGATTTTTATGGATGATGGTGACCTCTGTTTCGACACCGGGATTGGCGAAGTGGTGAAATTGCCGGAAAAAGAGACCCAGGAGCGTTGGGCGTTAACTACTCCGCAATGGCCGATTATGCATGCCGTGCTGCATGGTATAACTCGAGATCAAATGATGGCCCGGCATAAATCCAACCATATCCAGGTCGCCTACGCCAATGATCGAGCCACTGCGCGTACCGCTATGTTCGCCAAGGCTGCGGTGATGGCCGAGCTAGGTCTTAAGGTGTATTTCTGCGGAGAATTCTAGAGGAAAAGTAGTTCAAAAAGTTCAAGGAGTTGCAGGAGTTCAAGGAGATGCAACTGCCTTTTGCCAAGGGGTGATTTACCTGCATTGTCTCGGTCCCTGGATTCCGACTTGTAGATCCTCTCCTCGAACTCCGGCAACTCCTTGAACTCCTTGAACTCCTGGGTGACAGGGTAGAACAGATGTCATTTGATCAATCGGCAGTTCTGCCAGAGCTGTTGGCGCTTTCTCACGAGTTCGGAGAGCGTGGCCTCGTTATCTTGGGTGAGGGGAATACATCGTGTCGCGTTGATGACGAGACTTTCTTTGTTAAATCCAGTGGCAGCAGTCTTCAAACCTTGACGGCCAACCAGCTAACTCTTTGTCGGTTCGAGCGTTTGCTCTCGCTGATGGACCGAGACGATGTGGCGGATACTGAGGTCGAGACCTGTTTACTAGAAAGCCGGAGTCATCCAGCGGCCTTCAAGCCCTCGGTTGAGACGTTTTTCCATGCCTACCTGTTGAATCTGCCCGACATCAACTTCGTTGGCCATGCTCACCCTATCCAAGTAAACCAGATTCTTTGCTCGGGATTGGCGAGAGAATTCAGCGAGAACCGGCAGTGTCCGGACGAAATCGTCTGTTGCGGACCGATATCATTGCTTATTCCCTATGTGGATCCGGGCTTGGCTTTAGCTAAGCGAATCCGGAAAGACGTCGAGGAATTCCGCCGAGCGCACAACAAATTGCCGCGCGTGATTCTGCTCCGGAATCATGGCGTTATCACCATCGGTTCATCCGTCCAAGCCGTGCGAGCCGCGATGCTAATGACCGTTAAAGCAGCCGAGATTTTCACTGGCGCCCAATTATTGGGCGGTATTCGCCACCTGCCGGTGTCAGAGATCGAACGGATCGAGAATCGCCAGGATGAAGAATACCGGCGAAAGATGCTCAAGATTTAGGCGGTGGATGGCACATTTTAAATGGACGGAGTGGACGGAGTATTTGCGGATCGGTGCCATGGGCTGGTGTCCACTAGGTCCACGTTGTCCATCATGTCCACTAACGCCTGGGCCGCGACGCGCCTTTGCGGTGCATTTTCCTCTCGCGGCGCTACCGCGACGCCAAGAATGCCTCCACCTCGGCTCTCGTGGGATTTGCATCCGCGGCGCCATAGCGAGTCGCGACAATAGCGGCCTCGGCGTTCGCAAATCGGGCGATCGGTTCCAGTTGTTCCGGGGTCAAACTTGCTATCTCCTTGGCGGTTTTACCCGCGAGTTGACTCAGGATCGCTGCCATGAAGGAATCGCCGCAGCCGGTGGTTTCAACTACTTTAACCGGGAAGCTGGACGCACCGACCAATTTTTCGCCGTCGCGATAAAAGGCAGCTCCAGCTGCGCCGAGAGTCACGATGACCAAGGAACCTACCGGTACGTGCAACAATCGCACCCCTTCGTCGATGTCGTCCGTTCGAGTCAGAAACGCCAGCTCTTCATCGCTTACCTTCAGCACAGTGACCTTTTCGGCCAGGCGCAATAGCCGGGCGAGGTAGGTAGCTTCATCTGAGATCAGCGACTTACGAATCGTCGGATCAAGCGATACCGGGACTCCTTGCGCCGTGAACCGGTCTACGACTGATAAATATGCGGAAGCGGTGGGTTCTTGGGCGAGTACGATGCCACCGCAGTGATAAAATGAGTAACGCTTAGGATCGATCGGTTTCAGCTCGGCCGTGCGGAGGGATGGATCCGCAGCATTGTCACGGTAGAACCGAAAATCGACCTTACCGGCTGCATCCACGGCCACAAACGCCAACGTGGTCTTTGTACCCGGCTCTCGGACGACAAGGTCCACTTCGACCTTTTCGTTCTTCAAGAATTCGACCAGGGCCTCACCAAACTGATCGTCACCGATCTTCCCGACGAACGCGGCGGGTGTATTTAAACGACCAATACCGACTGCGATGTTAAATGGAGAGCCACCCGGCCTCTTCTGAAAAGTTTTCGTTCCACCTAGACCAGCGCCAGGGTCCGCAGAAATCAGGTCGTACAAAGCTTCGCCACCGACCAGAACGGGGAGAACATTGCTCATAGGGGGTTCCAAGTTTTAAGTTTTAGGTTTCAAGTTTTAAGTTGTATGTCCAATGCGCAGAGGCGCAGCTGTACCGATAGCCGGGCAGAGCTTAAAACTTAGAACTTAAAACCTAAAACTTAAAACTTGTACTCATTCACCTTGGTACGCTTGGTGATTGTAATACAACTTAAGTCGATCCTGCATGGCAGATAGCTGGTCTGTCCGCTCCGATTTATTCAGAGCCTGCATCGCTAACTGTTGGTACCGAACGGCTTGTCCGAAGTTGCCCGCGGACGCGTACGCGGCGGCCAGCGTATCGATGGAGTAGGCGTTGGTCCAGTGGCTTAAGCCGCAACACTTCTGGGCTAGCGACACCGCCCGATGAGGATTGCGGACTCGGGAGTCTGGGGCGGTGGCCAACAGCCAGGCCAAATCGTTAATGCTTGTGGTGTCGCGTGGATCGACGTGAACCGCGCTGTCTAGTGACTTCCTGGCATCGTCGTAGCGATGGGCGTCAATACAGGTGCGGGCTTTGCTGCTGTAAAGCTGACCGAGCAGTGAGTAGCTTACGTTGCTTTTCCGAGCCAGCTTTATGCTCTCATCGATCTGCTGAAGGGCATCATCCTGGCGTTTCACCAAGACTAAGACGGCAGCCTTTAGAAAGTGGGCCCGCCAGTTGTCCGGGTTTGAACTGATGATCGCATCGATCCGAGCCAGCGCCTCAGTGGCTTTGCCGGATTCGGCGAGTTTGAATGCCTCGTCCAGGCGAGCTTGCCCGATGCTCATCCGCTCCTGCCAAATCTCGCCCCAGCCATTAGCCGTCTGGCCCAGCAACGTGCTACCTGATTGCCAGCAGAGAGCCGCCAGAATAAAAATTCGACACCAAAAAGTGCCGGATCGTGTATGCTTCATAATTTCACCGCCGCCATATGCAGCGAACCTTATCTTCACTCCGCATACCGGTTTTCGGGGTCTTCTATTTCGTCCTTATAGCACTTCCTTGCGCAAAGGCCAACGAGTCAACGGACGGAGTTGTGTTGAGTCGCACTACCGGGAATCATCTTTTCGCGCCGGTGCTTGTCAACCGCAAGCCGGCCTGGTTTGCCGTCGATACTGGCGCCGCTCTCACGATTGTAGACCGGAAGAAAGCGCAGGAGCTCGGTCTGGCTTCCCTTGGCAAAACCGTTGAGCTGCCGAACCAGATTGAGGTCAACGACCGCGTCGTGCCGGTCGCAAATGTGCAAAATTTGAGTCTGGGTAAGCAAAGTCTTGGCTCGGGGCCGGTTGCGCTGATCGACCTTACGACGTTCCGGGCCAGACTTCGAACTGGCGGTACGGCGGTTCCAATGGACGGTATCCTGGGACTGGACATTCTGGAACGGTACAAGGCGATCATCGATTGTTCCCAGGAACGCATCTATATGCAGATAGGATCGCCGTCTGACTTAGCCGCGGCGCAGATGGATATCCGGAGACAGCATCTCAGGTGGATCCCGATGCGTATCACGCGCTCAGGAGCACTCGAAATCGAGGGGAACCTGAACGGAAAGCGTTACAGTTTTGTGGTTGATACCGGCGGTTTCACCACCTTGTTGCCGGTTCAAGTCGCGTCTCAAAGCGGCATCCCGATTATCCATACGGGTGTCAACGCTAAGGGAATTCATTCCAAAACCAGAGCGGTCTGGGCTGGAATCGCACCTCAATTTAGCATTGGTAAATACAACCTTGGAACTACGGTTGTTGGCATCACGGCGTTGCCGCCCGGACCGGAGGATCTGCGATACGAGTTTGGTGGTTTACTCGGTGCCGACTTCTTTTTCGAACACCACGGCATTATCGACGTTGGCAACCAGAGATTGTATTTCCGGGAGACCGCGAGCGGGAGTTGATCCCCACCGATAAAAAAAATAAGACCCGCAGGTGACTGCGGGTCTTGGAAGTTTCCCAGTCGGAAAACCTACTGAGGAGTCGCGCTGGCTTCCGCGCTCGGAGAGGCCTTCGCTTTGTGGTGATGCGTCGTCGTATGATGCTTCTTGGCAGGAGCCGAAGCAGAAGCGCTGGCAGAGGCGGACGGTGAAGGATCGGCTGCAAATGCTGCAACGCTGACGCCGAACACCGCCGTGAGCAGAAGAATAACTTTGTTCATTTTGATGTTGATAAACGGTTGTTAAGGTTTTCCCACGTTTGTCTTTTCTCCCGGCCGGCCGACAAGAGTGTTCTTGCACCCAATCAACCAACCAGAGGTAACCTGCGGCCGCCAAAAACCCAGGTTCGGGCGAAGCAGATTGTGTCGAAGTCGTTCGCGTTCCCAGCGATCACCACTCGCCGTTGCCCGGCGAATTCGCAGTCGCTCTCACACACGTTACTTCACACGTCCAAACCCAAGAAACGTACGGAAGTTTCGAAAATAGTTCGGTAGGGCGAAAAACTCGGCGCGCCCACGATATGGCTCGTCCCTGGGGTAAGCCACGCCGGTTTTGAGCCGCCCGGCCTGCGCAAAGCAGTCTATTACGTAGCCAACGGCGCAGGCGACGTGGCTTACGCACGGGTCAAAACTGGCGCGAATCGGTGTCTTGGACGAACAACATCCTGGGCGCGCCGAGTTTTTCGCCATACCGATCCTTGCTTCAACGCCTCGAACTTCTTGAATTCCTAAGCTCCTTCGCCTTGCGCCTTAGGGACCTCTCTGTTACCTGAAGTTGCACTTTTTCAAGATTTTTGACCAAAAGCTCATGGCCAGTCTCACCCTCTCGAAAATCATAAAGCGTTACGGCAAGACGGAGGTTATCCACGGCGTTGATCTGGAAGTGGCCGATGGCGAATTCGTTGTCTTGGTCGGTCCTTCCGGCTGTGGAAAATCGACGCTACTACGGATCATTGCCGGTCTGGAAGAGGTGAATGAGGGTGAAGTTTACATTGGCGGCCAGCGAATGAACGAAATCGACCCGGCGAAACGTGGCGTGGCGATGGTTTTTCAGTCTTACGCTCTTTACCCCCATATGTCGGTAGCCGATAACATGGGCTTCGGGCTTCGGATGGCTGGGCGGCCAAAGCAAGAAATCCGAGAGAGGGTCGCCAGGGCAGCCGACATACTGCAGTTGACTGCGTATTTGAAACGACGGCCGAAAGAACTTTCCGGCGGGCAAAAGCAGCGGGTCGCAATCGGGAGAGCCATTGTCAGGGAACCAGAGATTTTTCTGTTCGACGAACCGCTATCCAACTTAGACGCCGAGTTGCGGGTCCAGATGCGAATCGAACTTTCCAAGCTGCACAGCGGCCTGCAAACGACCATGATTTATGTGACCCATGATCAGGTCGAAGCGATGACCTTAGCGGAGAAAATCGTCGTCTTGAATGACGGTAAAGTCGAACAGATCGGATCGCCTCGGGATCTCTACTCGCGACCGGCGAACCTTTTTGTGGCTGGTTTCATCGGCTCGCCCAGAATGAACTTTTTGAAAGTAAAAGTCGTAGAGGATCGCTTGGGCGAGATCACGGTAGAAAGCGACGATTTCCTCGGCGGGACTTTGACGATTCCGTCGCACTCCCAGGCGCCACTTGGGCCCGGTTCAGAAGCAACCCTGGGTATTCGTCCCGAGCATATCACGGTCGTACCGCAGGCCACGGGCAAAGGCCTGCTGACCATCGAAGTGGTGGAAATGTTAGGAGAATCCACCTACGTCCATGGTCTGACGCCAGCGAGCAATCGGCTCACTATTGGGTTGCGAGGATTTAACGACCTCCGCCACGCCGATTCTGTCGGTTACGATTTTGATCTGGAAAACGTGCACCTCTTTGACTCGTCCGGGCAGTCGGTTTGACGCGGGTTAACGGAACAATTCGGTATTAGCTGGATGTTCAGCTATCGGGCGGCCAGCGAATAAGCCGAAAATGTGGCGGATGGGGAGGGATTCGAACCCTCGGTACCTTGCGGTACACACGCTTTCCAGGCGTGCCCAATCGACCGCTCTGGCACCCATCCGAAACGAGCCTACGAGTTTGGTGTCGATTGATCGCTCTTGCAACCCCTTTGTAACGCCGTCAAAGCCGGCAGGTCAAAAGCGTTGTGTAGCGCAGGTCGGAGGGGAGCCGCATTAAAGATGTTCCGCCTTTAGATGTGGAAAAGGTCTATCGCGTGAGGCGCTGAAGGGCCTATTTGCCGCGGCTCCCTGTTGGTGTGGCAACGGACAAGGATTCCTTCAAGCCCAACCCAACGCCCAGAACCCACCTGCATCCACGGGCGTCGCGTCTATCCAAACGCCATATCTGCCACGATTTTTCAGCGCCGATATGCGCGCGAACTACAACGCGGAATGCGACGCCCCTCCGGCGTCACGCTTTTCACTTCTGACCTTTCACCAATCACTTCTCGTTTTTCACCTGTGGAGCCTCAGGCGACAACCGTTCCGCAATCGCCTTCAACTCCGTCTCGAGCTCAGCCTGACTCTCGTTCAACATATCCAACTTCAATTGATAACGGTGAAGCTGGATTAAAGCGTGGTTTACTTGACCTCTGATTTCGGCCGACTGGGCCTGAATTTCCTGGCTCTGGCGTTCTAGGTCAGCCCGTCGCGTGACCAACTCGGCTGCGGATCGATTGCTGAAATCGAATTTTCTGGGCGAACCTTTACGTGCGTTTCGCAACGCTTCCGTCAGTTTCGATGTCGCGGCTTCCAAAAAATGCAGGGATGGGCCGTGGTATTCCGGTACGGAGACAGTTCGACCACAGTGAACGCAGGTCAGTGACAGTCCAGCCCCTTCCAAGTCGACAACGAGTTCTCCATGGCAATGCGGGCAATCAAAAACAATATCGCGTTCGGTTATTTCCAGGCCTTCACGCTCGACCTGTTCCGGGTTTTCAAGCGGATTGGGAGTGTTACGTGATACAGATTCGCTCATTTAGGCCGGATTTCGTTTTGACGAGAGTGCCGCCTGATGTTGGCTAAATCAAGCGAGCGACTGAAGTTCGGAGCTAGACGAAGGAACGGTTTGGCGCACTCCGGTGTGCCATGCGCGCCAAGATGGCACAGAAATAAGGGTAATGGATTAAATGTAATGCGTCGTAATCCTTTGATGATAAGCGGCTTATGGAAATTAAAGTCAATTGGCACGAGAGGAGCTGAGAGTCTGTCCGCGATTTTATGGCTAAGATTCTAGGTATCGATCTTGGCACCACAAACTCCTGTATGTCGGTCATGGAGGGTGGTGAACCAGTAGTAATTGAAAACTCTGAAGGCGGGCGGACGACTCCTTCGATTGTTGCCTTCACGAAAAGCGGAGAACGGCTCGTCGGTCAAGCAGCGAAACGGCAAGCCGTCACCAACGCTAAGAACACGATTTTCTCGATCAAGCGTTTCATGGGACGGAAGTTCGATGAGGTGCAAACGGAAGGCAGGCGGGTTCCGTACAAGATTGTTAAAGCCGCTAACGGTGATGCTCACGTCGAGGTCGAAGTCGGATCTGAGAAGAAGACATTCTCACCGCCAGAGATATCCGCGATGATCCTCGCCAAGCTGAAGGCTGATGCGGAAGCGAAGCTTGGGGAAACCATCACTCAGGCAGTCATTACGGTGCCGGCCTATTTCAATGATTCTCAGCGAAACGCCACCAAAGATGCCGGCAAAATTGCCGGGTTGGAAGTTCTGAGAATCATCAATGAGCCGACGGCAGCGTCGTTGGCTTACGGTCTGGACAAGAAAAAGGACGAGAAGATCGCCGTGTACGACCTAGGTGGTGGTACGTTCGACATTTCGGTGTTGGAAATCGGCGATGGCGTCTTTGAAGTCCGCGCCACTAATGGCGACACTCACTTGGGTGGTGACGACTGGGACGCGAAAGTCATGGACTGGATCATTGCCGAGTTTAAGGCTGACACCGGGATTGATCTCAGCGTACAGGCTGACGCAATTCAGCGGATCAAAGAAGAAGCAGAAAAAGCGAAGATTGCGCTTTCGTCCTCGCAGGAATACGAGATCAATTTGCCCTTCATTACGGCCGATGCGAGCGGTCCGAAACATATCCAAAAGAAGCTCACCCGGGCCAAACTCGAGCAGCTGACCGACGACCTCTTCCAACGGACGGTAGGACCCGTCAAAGACTGTTTGCGAGAGGCTAAGCTTACGGCCACCGATATGAATGAGCTCGTGTTGGTCGGGGGTATGACCCGCATGCCGAAAGTGGTCGAAACGGCACGCAGTTTGATCGGTAAAGAGCCACACAAGGGGGTTAATCCGGATGAAGTAGTGGCCGTTGGTGCTGCTATTCAAGGCGGCGTACTGCGGGGAGACGTCAAGGATGTCTTACTGCTCGATGTCACGCCACTCAGCCTAGCGATCGAAACGTTGGGCGGAGTCGCCACCAAGATGATTCCGCGTAACACCACTATTCCGACCCGCAAATCCGAGATTTTCTCGACCGCGACGGATAGCCAGCCGGGCGTCGAAATTAAAGTTGTGCAGGGTGAACGCGAGTTTGCCCGGGACAATAAGAGTCTGGGAACGTTCCATCTGGACGGCATCCCACCAGCCCCGCGCGGCGTCCCGCAGATCGAGGTGACCTTCGATATCGATGCGAACGGTATTTTGAACGTGTCGGCCAAAGATCTTGGCACCGGCAAGGAACAGAAGATCGCGATCACAGGTTCGAGCGGATTGTCCAAGGACGAGATCGACAAGATGCGCCAGGACGCGGAAGCTCACGCCGAAGACGATAAACGAGCCAGAGAACTCGCCGAGCTGAGAAACAATGCGGATAATCTCGCTTACCAGTGCGAGAAACAGCTCAATGAACTAGGCGAGAAGGTTTCTGCTGACCAGAAACAAACAGTCCAGGATGCCATCAAAGAGGTTCGCGAAGCGTTAAAGGGTGAGGATGGTGACGCCATCAAGCGAGCTACGGAGAATCTGCAGACCCGGTTCCAAGCGATCAGCGCTGAACTTTACAAGCAAGCCGCGGCCAATCAGCCGAGCGGTGGTGCCGCCGGTTCCGGTGCAGGTCCCGAGCCATCAGAACCGAAAAAAGAAGGTAAGGAAGGCGATCGCGTGGTTGACGCCGACTTCGAGGTAGTTGACGAAGACAAGAAGAAGTCCTAACGCTAAAATTTGAAGTGTTTCCGGTTGAAGCTGCAGTCCCATCCTTCGCTGCAGGTCAGCCGGTGCATCATAAACCCCAAAAATAAACGGAGGATAAATTCGTTATGGCAATCAATGTAAAACCTCTCGGCGATCGGGTGTTAGTTCAGCCGCTCGATGAGAAGGAAGTTAAAAAGGGAGGCATCATTATTCCTGATACTGCGAAAGAAAAGCCGCAGGAAGGAACAGTGGTCGCTCTCGGAACGGGGAAACTCGACGACAACGGGAAGAAAGTCGAATTCAACGTCAAAGTCGGCGACAAGGTGTTGATCTCCAAGTATGGAGGCACCGAAATCAAGATCGACGGCGATAACTATCTGATCATGCGCGAGGATGACATCCTCGGCATTCTTGGATAACAACGAACATTAATATCGATACTCAACATACTTTATGGCAGCTAAACAATTGCAATTCGACGAGTCCGCTCGTCAAGCATTGCTGCGCGGCGTAGAAAAACTCGCCAAAGCAGTGAAGGCGACGCTCGGACCATCAGGCCGAAACGTCATCCTGGACAAAAAATTCGGCAGCCCGACTATCACTAAAGATGGCGTTACGGTAGCGAAGGAAATCGAGCTCGAGGACTCGTATGAGAATATGGGCGCGCAGCTGGTCCGCGAGGTCGCTTCCAAGACTTCGGATCTGGCTGGTGACGGCACCACCACCGCAACGGTTTTGGCCGAGGCGATCTTCCGCGAAGGTTTGAAGAACGTCACTGCGGGCGCCAACCCAACCTCCTTGCAACGGGGTATTCTAAAGGCGGTCGATGCGATCGTGGAAGAACTGAAGAAGATCTCCAAAAAGGTCTCCGATCGGACCGAAATCGCTCAAGTCGCCACGGTTTCCGCTAACTGGGACCAGACCATCGGCGAGATCATCGCGGACGCGATGGACAAGGTCGGTAAGGATGGAACGATCACCGTTGAAGAAGCGAAATCGATCGAGACCACCTTGGAAGTTGTGGAAGGTATGCAGTTCGATAAGGGCTACCTCTCGCCTTACTTCGTGACCAATGCCGAGAGCATGGAAGCGGTGTTGGAAAACGCTTATATCCTGATCCACGAGAAGAAGATCTCGAGCCTGAAGGATCTGCTCCCGGTGCTCGAAAAAGTGGCCAAAGCGGGTCGTCCGCTTTTGATCATCGCTGAAGATGTTGAGGGCGAAGCTCTCGCGACCTTGGTGGTGAACAAGTTGCGTGGCACGCTTCAAGTTGCCGCGGTCAAAGCTCCTGGATTCGGCGATCGCCGCAAAGCGATGCTCGAAGACATCGCAATCCTCACTGGTGGCCGTTGCTTGACCGAAGACCTCGGCATCAAGCTGGAAAACATCAACCTGGATGACCTTGGCAAAACCAAGCGCGTCACCATCGACAAGGAAAACACCACGATCGTCGAAGGTGAAGGTTCTACGGCTGACATCCAAGGCCGGGTGAATCAGATCCGTCGCCAAATCGAAGAAACCACCTCCGATTACGATCGGGAGAAGCTGCAAGAGCGTCTCGCGAAATTGGCCGGTGGCGTGGCGGTGATCAACGTTGGTGCTGCTACCGAAACCGAAATGAAGGAAAAGAAGGCTCGCGTGGAAGATGCGTTGCACGCCACTCGCGCTGCGGTTGAGGAAGGTATCGTTGCCGGCGGCGGTGTCGCTCTGATCCGGGCCCAGAAAGCTCTGGATGCGGTTAAACTGACCGGGGACGAAAAAGTTGGTCTCGATATTGTCCATCGCGCCGTCGAAGCGCCGTTGCGACAACTGGCCAACAACGCTGGCCGCGAAGGCGCGTTGATCGTCCAAGAAGTAAAGTCCCGCAAAGGTAACGAAGGTTACAATGTGGCGACCGACCAATACACCGACCTGGTCAAGGCTGGTGTTGTCGACCCAACCAAGGTGACCAGAACCGCCCTCCAAAACGCGGCTTCTATCTCCGGGTTGCTGTTGATGACTGAGGCCCTGGTAACAGAATTGCCGGAAAAAGAGAAACCGGCTGCTGCTGGTCCTGGTGGAATGCCCGGAATGGGCGGCATGGACTACTAAGATAGCGGTCCAAGTAAATACTTCGAAAACCCGTCCCGCCTTAAGGCTGGACGGGTTTTCTCTTTTGGGTAGGACGAGAACGGGCCCCAAATGGTCTGTCGTTGTCGCTTACCTCGACCGGAGGGGGAGCCGCATTCCGCTGTCCCATACACAGACCATGGTACTCGACACACAGCGCATTCCGTTCGATCCGTACTTTAGCCGCGGCTCCCTGGAGCGTGTTCTTGCAGGCTGAAAACGTGCAACCTCATGAGGCGTGGGTCGATTCTCGAGGCGTCGCGGCTGTGGCGAGCGAAATTCGTTGCGCTCAATTCTCGGTCGGGAAAACGTCTAGCGGCAGGACGCCCAATGCGACGCCCCTCCGGGTTGCGGCTTCGGTACAGCTCAACTTTTCAAAGGGGTCGGCAACCGAAGCGTTCTCGCGGATTCCTTACGCTCCACGACTCCAAAAAAAGCAGTAGAATGATCCCCGGTTGCCGAGATATGCTACAACTGCAGCCCTTATCGCGTTCGGTTGCAGAAAGGATTGAGACCATTGAATCGATCGAAAGAGGCAGCTAAGGAGCGCTAACTCCTATGGACTGGCTCAAGTTTTTCGTTCTAGTCCTTTCCGGGGTGTTCGCGGTCTATCAATACGCGATGGTCAGGCACGACCTGGTAAGCCATCATTCGACCCCCGATTTGCCCAGCCAGCATGAACCGTCGAACCTGGATACGATCGTTTATGTCTTGCTGCTGGGCGGAGACCTTTTGGCGACCGTCATCTATGCGCTGCGGTTTGGTACCGGCGGCGTAGCGAATGCAACGGCTTGGGGAGCGGTCTTTTGCCTCGGTGTGTGTCTAGTGATCGCGATCTGGTGGGTTATCCCGTTCCGAGATCTACCTCCTGAACAAGATTGGAGTGGCATCCCTTTTCCGGTTTCTGTCGAACAAACTCTCCGGATAGTCCGCATCACTTCCGCGATTTTCTTTCTCCTCGGTTTCCTTTTGCTCTGTGCTTCAGTATCGGCTTAACCACCTTTCCTATTGAACAGTTCATTCCTGGATCTAAGGAATAGGATATGGCTACGGACTTGAGCGCTAAACGGGCTTCTTTTCGTGCTCTCCATCGAGAGGGATGTTTTGTCTTACCTAACCCGTGGGATTTAGGCGGAATAAGGCGCCTGGAGCAGGCCGGGTTCAAGGCTTTGGCGTCGACCAGCGCTGGAGCCGCCTGGGCTATGGGACGTACCGATGGCGAGTTATCACGTGACGAAGTGCTGGAACATTTGCGTTTCCTTTGTGCTGCCACTGATCTACCGGTGAACGCCGATTTTGAAGCGGGTTTCGCCGACGAACCAGAGGAGGTGGCGGCGAACGTAACTCTTGCCTTGGATACCGGGGTAGCGGGCCTGTCGGTCGAGGATCGAACCGGACATTCACTCTACGAATCGGGCTTAGCGGTGGACCGTATCAAGGCCGCGCGAGAGGCTATCACAAATTCCGGCCAGGATGTCATTTTGGTCGCACGATCAGAAGGGTTTCTGATTGGGCGCACCAATCTTGCCGCGACTATCGAGCGAGTTGTGGCGTACGCTGAGGCTGGAGCCGATTGTTTGTATGCTCCCGGCATTAAGGACCTTGCGGCTATCACTGAATTGGTTTCGGCGGTAGCGCCAAAGCCGGTGAATGCCTTACTGCTCGGACCTGAGATGCATATTGCCGGCTTAGCCGAGGCTGGTGTCAGACGCGTCAGTACAGGCGGCGGTTTAGCGGCCGCAGCCTGGGCTGGGTTTGACAACGCGGTTCGTCTGCTGACGGAAGAAGGAACGTTGCCCAAGCGGTAATGAGTCTAAGGATGAGCTCTTGCTCTTCAAGTTCAGCCGAGACGTTTACCTATCGGAGTTCGGACGAACCCAAAACGGAAGGGCGTCGCATTCGGCGTGCCGTGACGTAGCGTGTGGCTAACCGAAAATTGGGAACAAGGTATTTTTTGTACCTCAACCGCGACGCCCGAAAACCGTGTTACGCCATGGAAGATAGCGCGTCTAGAAACCTCTCACACTCTTTAGGGAGCCGCAGCTAACAACACGATTCGGACGAAACACGCCGCGCGTGAAACAGATTGTCAGCGGCGAAGGAATGCGGGGTGCGGCTCCCCTCCGGCACCGCAATTTGTCGGCTCGACATGGGAGAACGCGTGTCCCCGTGCTCCTTAACAGAACGAAGTGTTTTAACGCCTCACCAAGGCAAGTGCAGAAGCTGCACCAAGCCCGTGATGATCAAGTAAAGCGCGACAATAAAATTTAACAAGCGCGGCATTATTAAAATCAGAATGCCGGCAATTAGGGCGACCAATGGCCCTAAAGAAAGCGAAAGGTTCACTGCAGCTAGCGAGGCGATATTTTCCATAGACCTTTTCTTATCTTAAGATTGCCGTGCTATTACCAGATGGTCGTCTGTAACACAAGTCCAGCCGCCAAGTTGTGGTTTAGTTCACAAAAGCAGCGTTTTGACAGCTAAGTTGGCAACTGGGAAACGACCAAACCGGGGACATCCCTTTGAGCGAACTAAGTAGCTCGGATAGTGAGCGAATATGCCTCCAGGTTCGAGTCGAAAGACTGGGCTCGGAACTTTCGCTGACTTGAATCTAGGAGCGTCCGTGGGAATAAATTTATTGGGCGAGGTGTTTATATATGTGAGCACTTAAGCAGAGACGCAGGGGACGCTAGCTATGCAAAAGGAGTTTAATCAAATCCCGAACCGAGGGTTGACCGCCGGGTACGTCACTTTCCGCAAATTCGTTTCTCTGACCTTGGCCCTATTGTCCTTACCGATCTTCTCGATCGCTGCTAAAGCGGACGAAGGAAATTCTCCGGTCGGCCTTTGGAAGACCGAAGATGCCCAAGTCGAAATCTTTGAAGCAGACGGCAAGCTGAGTGGGAAAATCGCAGCGCTGAACAAGGAATACACATCAGACGGGATTGAAAAAACCGACATCTCTAACCCGAATCCGGAAAAAAGAAGGCGGCCGCTAATCGGGCTGGTTTTCATGACGGGCTTCACGCGCGAAGGATCAGGTCGATGGGATCATGGAACGGTTTACGATCCGAAAACGGGAAACACTTATGCATCGTTCCTGGAGTATGATGGCGGCGATACCCTCAAATTGAGGGGCTATATCGGAATATCCCTAATTGGCCGGACCGCTGTCTGGACCAAGGTAAAGGAATAGGACGGGGAAAGAGCCGAACTAATGATCAATTGCGAACAGGTGAGACATGAAAACACTCGTTGCTTTCCTGTTAGGGTTGATACTTGGTGGCCTAGGGATGTTGTTCCTTCCGGATCCCAGGAGGGATGAACTAAACGCTGAAGTTCGGAAGCAGACCGAGGCTCTGCAAACGCAAGTCCACCAGTTTGGGGACCAGCTTAAGACGCTCACTCTCCCCAAACCGGAAGAGAAAGCTTCACCGTCACCGTCTACTAGCCCAGCGCAGTAGCAGTGTTGTCGCAACCATAACCCAGTTTGAAGGGGCGCTGCATTCCGCGTTTTCAGCTCTATCGCATGTTGACACTAAAAATCGTGGCAGATATCACTGGCCGAATAGACGCGACGCCCCGGGGTTGCAGGCCCTTTCCAACGCGCTGCGGTGAAGGAATCGTCGCTCGTGCCACACCGACAGGGAGCCGCGGCAAAGAGATCCTTCGGCGATTCGCGCGATACACCTTTTCCTCATTTAAAGGATGGAACCTGTTAATGCGGCTCCCCTGATTCG
>DASUWQ010000257.1:0-2973 GCA_036378375.1 Chthoniobacterales bacterium | reverse complement strand
CGGCAAGCTCGGGACAGTCCCAATTTGCAAGGATGAATTGTTGGCCGCCGTCGCGTCGGGCGAAGAAACAAGCCAAACGGAAAAGATGTGCTCTTTTGAAGCGCTCTTGCAGCGAGTAGCGCATTGGCGAGTTGCCGGTGAACGGATTGTTTTCGCAAATGGCTGCTTTGATCTGCTTCATGTCGGACACTTGGCGCTGCTGGAGCAAGCCAAACGAGAGGGAGACCGCCTGGTGGTTGCCCTCAATACTGACGGCTCGATTCGCGCCCTTGGGATGGCGGGTCGCCCAATTATTTCTGAAGATGCCCGGGCCAGGCTGGTGGCCGCTCTCCCTTATGTTGATGCGGTGGTGCTTTTTGATGAAGAAACTCCGCTGAATCTGATCCGGGCAGTGCGGCCGAATGTCCTCGTGAAGGGCGAAGACTATACGGAAGAAGAAGTAGTGGGCGCGAGCGAAGTTAGGAGTTGGGGCGGAAAAGTAACTCTGATTCCGCTGGTGGAAGGATCCAGCACAACGGAGATCTTGAAGAGGGCAATCGCTTCGATTGGCGAACCGTCCCGCGAATTCATTCAGTAAATCTATACAAAGATGATCGGAATGAAGCCAGCGCGGATGCCGCAACAACTGAATGAGGACGCTATGCATCAGCGGAATCAATCCTACGTTCTGATTACTCCAGCCCGTAACGAAGAAAAGTTCATCGAGAAGGTCATCGAGTCTGTTATTCGTCAGACATTTTTACCGGCCAAATGGGTGATTGTGAATGATGGGTCGACCGACGCAACTGCGAGCATAGTCGCTCGGTATCTGCCCAAATACGGCTGGATCGAATTGGTCAACTTATCGCCTCATAGAGATCGAAGTTTCGCGGCGAAGGTTCATGCATTTAATGCCGGCTTCGAGAGGATCAAGAACACGCAGTTTGAAGTCATCGGAAACCTGGACTCCGACCTCTCGTTTGAACCGGATTATTTGGAATTCTTAATGAGCAAGTTCTCGCAGGATCCGAATCTTGGAGTTGCGGGTACGATTTTCTGTGAAGAAGGCTATAGCTCAGCAACCGACAGCTTCGAAGGGCAAAACCACGTCGCGGGTGGTTGTCAGCTTTTTCGCCAGCAGTGTTTCGAGGAAATTGGGGGATATGTCCCAAACAGGGCTGGCGGCATTGACTGGATCGCCGTTACAACGGCCCGCATGATGGGATGGACGACCCGTTCGTTCCGAGAGAAATCGTTTTTCCATTACCGGAGCTTGGGCACGGCTGAACGTTCTGTCCTGGCTTCAGCCTTCTCTTACGGCGAAAAAGACTATTATCTTGGCAATCATCCCTTGTGGGAGATTTTGCGAGTTGCATACAG
Organism: Chthoniobacterales bacterium; assembly: GCA_036378375.1. Lineage (GTDB taxonomy): Bacteria > Verrucomicrobiota > Verrucomicrobiia > Chthoniobacterales > JAFAMB01 > JAFAVN01. The sequence continues at coordinate 1,614 of DASUWQ010000257.1, read as the reverse complement.
AGCATTGAAAAAGCCATACATCGTGGGCGCGGTAGCTCTGTATTCAGGATACCTGTCTGCATTTCTGCGTCGAATGGAACGACCGGTCTCTGATCAATTGATGCAATTCCACCGTGCAGAGCAAATGCGCAAACTCAAATCGATATTCAAAGCAATGTTCGGGTTCAAGCGGATTGACAGTTTCGGACTTACACCCAACTGATGGGACCGTCCCGCAGGCTTCCGCCGCTAGATTAGAAATGATAAGCACGAAACAGGTCGAGAACACGCGGGCGTCGGTTCACCGTTTTGTCCGATGGCTCGACGGTTACGGTGAGACGTCCTACGACCATCAAAGTTTCTTCGCCAGTGATCTGGGCCGGCGAGCGAAGGCGCTCTATTATACAAATCCTTCGCTCGGAACATTAGCGGTCGCCCCGATGATTCTCTGCGAGGCATTTCTGCCCTCGGCGCGCAGACTCTTCTGGAAACCGCAGAGATTTCCCATCGCGGATGCGCACTATGCGATGGGTTTCGCTTTTCTCTCGCAGGCGCTCGGCGATGAGCGATATTACCGCCGTGCGGTTCATTTCCTGGAGGTTTTGAAGGAAACGCGCTCCAAGGGCTACGCTAATTATTGCTGGGGATATCCGTTTAACTGGGAAACAAGACATGGCACCTTCCGAGCGGGAACGCCCTTCATCACCAGCGTGCCTTATATGTATGAGGCTTTTCGGCAGGTTTACGAGATTGACGGCAATCCGGAGTGGCGCGAAATCATGGAATCGGTCGCACGCCATGCGGCCGACGACTATCGCGATTTCACAAGTTCGAAAAACGCATCGACTTGTTCGTATACGCCCGACAAAGAACCGGGCGTCATAAACGCCAGCGCTTATCGGGCATTTCTTCTGACCAAGGCCGCACTGGATTTTTCTGAGGAACGCTACCGTAAAATCGCGGAAAGAAATCTAAATTTCGTATTGGAAAATCAAAACCCGGATGGTTCCTGGCACTATTCCACAGGTGGAGAGAGGGACTTTGTCGATCATTTTCACACCTGCTTTGTGTTGAAGGCGCTGGCGAAAATCGAGGCTATTACTGGAAATCAGCACTGCACGGCGGCCATCGAACGAGGAGTAGATTACTACGCCACGAATTTGGTCGACGACCAACACCTCCCGAAACCGTTCTCACGCAGACCTCGGATGACGGTTTACCGGCGCGAACTGTACGACTACGCGGAATGCATCAATCTAGCTCTTCTGCTGCAGGGCCGGTTTCCGGCTTTGGATGAGATCCTGACGCAAGCGATCAATCTGGAAGCTTGGCAAAAGCCGGACGGTTCCTTCCGAGCCCGCCGGCTCTTGATCGGTTGGGACAATACTCCCATGCATCGCTGGGCTCAGGCTCAAATGTTTAGAAGTCTTTCCTACTTGCTCTATCAGGCCACAAAGAAGTCCGACTAAACCAGAATCAACAAACCCGCTTACATCCTCGATAGCGAATTGAAGACGGTCTTTCTCGAATTCAACTGAATAGCACAGAGAACTAAGGAGATTACATCCTTATGTGCGGAATCTGCGGACAATTTAACTTTGCAGACCACGCTCCGGTGCAGCGCCGGAACATTGA
>DASUWQ010000256.1:0-11500 GCA_036378375.1 Chthoniobacterales bacterium | reverse complement strand
CTCGGGCATAGCCCCTAAAGTTACCCCCACTCCCACCGCCTTGCTAGTTCTGTATCGCGTCGGTTCAACCGGAGCTAACGTGCAGAATTCGAAACGTCCGACGGACGAACGGGACCGGCGAAGGGAGATTACTCGATGTAGCGTTTGAAAGCTGTAGTCCCGCGACGATTGGCAACCTTCTTACCTTGGGGCGTTGCTACCCCGGAGCGACTATGCTGGGTCTCTGAGCAGATCTCTCGTTCAAGAAGAAGCAGCAGACCGAATATGCTCTTACTGTCGCCGCAGTGCCTTGCGCTCTCAATGAGCTCCTGAAGTACAGGCTCGTCTTTGATATGCGGACGTCTCATTCGCCTTCCTACAAACGCCAATTAAGGCGGCTTTGAGATTCCGTTGCAATCGGGGAATGCCCTGAATGGTGGATAGTGGATACCGGTCTATTCCTCGAACAGCGCCTCTGTATTGTTTTCGCAGCTTTGTCCTTCCAATGCCGAATCCAGTTGATCTGGTCGTGTTTGGTAGCAATCTTCCACCGCTGTTTCCTTGGCTGCGAACTTTTCTGCTTCCCGCTGGTGGCATCGACCAAGCATGCGGCCGCCCCAAGGAGCAAAATCGAACTTCGATAGCCGACAGCGAGAGGAACGCGGTCGCTGGGCCGACAATGGTGTTTTAAAATAGGGACAAAAAGAAATGGCGAACGAAGAACAGATCTACATCGAGGAACGTGCGGATGGGAAGTATGCCATTCGACGAGGAAACTCAGAAAGAGCGAGTGCGGTCGAGGACACTCAAGAAAAAGCCGTTGAAGTGGCGGGCCGGATGTTTCCCGGGATAAAGCCGCATATCGAGCGGATCCGGAACGTAAAAACGGGCGGGCGCGATCAATGGCGAGATGAGCGTTAACTAGTGGCTCTATCGAAGCCTTTATCAAACGTTTCCTTCACAACGTCCCGCGGACCTTTATCATCTCGCCAGCCGAGAAAGACGGTCTGAGCTCAGCGGATATCGCGGACAAATGGAGCAGCGGCGACCTTATTATTTTCATTTCCAGCAATCCAAGGAGCCAATTGCCCAGCGAACCTGAATGACATGTCGATTGCGCGAAAGTTCCCGGCTCTCCTCGCTGCTGTCTGCGGTTTGGCGTTTATTTGCTGGCGTGCAGCGGCTCGTCGCACCTTTGCAGGAAGAGTCGTGATTATCACGGGGGGTTCCCGTGGACTCGGGCTGGCGTTGGCGCGTCGGCTGGCTCGCGAAAAAACGAATCTGGCGCTCATCGCTCGAGATGAAGAGGAGTTAGAAAGAGCCAAAATGGTGCTTTCCGGATACGGATCGATTGTCAGCACCTGGCCCTGCGATGTTCGCAATGAAATCCAACTGAGACATACGATTCACCAAATCGCCGAACGGTTCGGTCGGATTGACGTCCTGATTAATAATGCCGGCGAAATCGTAGTGGGTCCCTTTGCTTCGACGAGCCGGGACGATTACGAAAGAGCGATGCAACTTCATTTTTGGGCTCCCTTCACCGCCGTTTTTGCTGCGCTACCATTTCTGCGGGAGCGTCCAGCGGCGTGGATTATCAACATCGCTTCTTTCGGCGGGAGGGTCGCCGTACCGCATCTGGGGCCGTATTGTGTTAGTAAATTTGCCCTGGCGGGGCTTTCGGATAGTCTTCACGCCGAGTTGGCACGAGAGCACATCTCTGTTACGACGGTCACGCCAGGTCTCATGCGAACTGGGTCGCACAAAAATGCTCTATTTAAAGGAGACCATCGCAAAGAATTTATGTGGTTTTCTTTGGGAGCGGCAAATCCCTTGATCTCTATGGGCGCAGACCGCGCCGCCAAACAAATACTCAGCGCGGCTCGAAGAAAGAAAGCGAGTTTAACGATCACTTTTTCCGCTCGGGCTGCAATCCTGGCTAATGCACTATTTCCTAACCTCGTTGCCAAAGTTCTGAGCATCGTCGCGCGCCTCCTTCCCGGAATGCCAGTTCGAGGCGGTGAGAAAACTCACTCGGGCTGGGAAAGCGAATCGAAGTTATCACCTTCTATTTTAACATCGCTGGCCGATCGGGCCACAGAACAGTTTAACGAGAAGTGGTAGCCGCGCCGAATCGTTAGGGGCTCAATACCACTTTTACGCACTGATCTTCTTTGTCTCTAAAGATCTGGTACGCATAGGGAGCCTCATCGATCGACAAACGATGACTGATGATATCATCGAGTCGGATCTTCCGGCTCTTTACCAAACCGATCAATTCGTCGATATATTTCTGCACCGGCGCTTGTCCAAAATACAGAGACAAGCCCTTGTCAAAGATCTGACCGAGAGGAAACTTGTCGTAAGGCAACCCGTAGACGCCGACCACGCTGACGGCTCCGCCGCGCCGGGCCGCACTAATCGCCATGGTAAGCGCACTGATGCTACCTTGTTGCAAGTGTAAAAGATTTCCGATCTTCTCCAGAGTTGACCGATCCGCCTCCACGCCGACAGCATCGACACAAACGTCCGCCCCCCGCCCATCGGTCATGTCGCGAATTCTCTCGACCGCGTCTTCTTCCTGAATATTGACGATTTCTGAACCGGCCACTCGTTCGGCCGCTCGCAGGCGATATGGTTGTAGGTCAACACCTATGACCCTTTCGGCGCCTTTTAACCAGGCGACTTTTTGCGCCATGAGGCCCACGGGCCCGCAACCAAACACGGCAACCGTTTCGCCGCCTGTCATTTTGCTCCACTCAATTGCCGTGTAACCGGTCGGCAGTATGTCAGTGAGAAAAAGAACCTCCTCATCTTGAAGGTCCTCCGGAACTTTGCGCGGACCCACGTTCGCGAATGGGACCCGAACATATTCGGCTTGGCCGCCGGAATAGCCACCATAGAGATCCGTATAACCGAATAAGCCGCCTCCCTTCTGATCCAGCAGACCTCCCTCGGGTCCATATTTTTCGGGATTTGAGTTCTCGCAATGTCCGGGGAGACCATGCTGGCAAAAGAAGCAAATGCCGCAGGCAATCGGAAACGGCACGACGACTCGATCTCCTTTGCTTAAGGCGGTCACGTCGCTCCCAGTCTCTTCGACTGTTCCCATAAATTCATGACCCATGACCGAAGGCTTAGACTGAGGGATTACGCCGTTTAGGATATGAAGATCCGATCCGCAAATCGCGGTTCTAGTAACTTTTAAAATCACGTCCTGGGCGTGCTCGATCTCCGGATCTGGAACTTGATCAACACGGATAACGCCCGGTTTATGGAAAACGACCGCCTTCATATTGAGAGTTCGTTGTTCGGGAACGGGCCGGTCTCGCAACGACCACGACCAGGCAGCGTGGAGACTTAACTTTTGAAAGGAGCCTTACCAGCTGTTATAAATCCACCAACTCCGGCAAAACGAGATACCCCTCCTCAACTTAAGATGGTTTCCGTTTTTTAACTCAGCTGTCCTTCTTCAGCTCTTCGTGTGCGAACTATTTGCGGCTCTTGTCCGGCCGGCGGCCGAACCAAGGAAAGACAAACCAGAGCCCGAAAAACATCACCAGCAAAACGGTCGCAACGGCGAGGCTCAATGTTACATCGTGCAGGATAAGGCGGGCGACGAGAAATACGTCTAGACTCAGTCCTAACGTCAGCGGCAGCAGTGCCGTTGCCAAAAGTCGGGAGGCGATTTGTACAAATCGCCTTGAAACGATGCCTCTTTCTGCGATGCGGTGGTACGCGGCAGGAGTCATTATCAAGGCAACTGCGCTTGCCACCAGAAACAGCGCGCACAAATGCAATTTTTGTTCAATCGGCTGCAGATTGTTGAAGCCATTATTGAGCACCGCAATGAGCTGAAAGCCGAATACGGCCTGAATACCAGGTAGTACCATCCTGGCCTCTTCAATGACGGTTTTAGTTTCTTGTTCCAAACTCGCCGGATGCCATTCTGTAGTCCGAAATTCCCGAGATCCCGAAGGATCTTTTCGCTCTGCCGATTTGTGTGCCGTCTGCGACATTTGGTTCTACTCGCCTTATATATCAGATCGTCAGTGGACTTACGAATGGCCGTTAGTGTGTCGTCTGCAGGAAGCCAACTTGCATTTTTAGGCCGAACTTTTGCGCGAGCAGCGCTTGAAACGGTATGCCCAGATAGTCCCGCTCTATGCGTACGCTGTTAGGAAAGGGGTCTATCGGAGTCCCCGGCGAGAAGGCGAGCGCAGAGTTGGCGAAAGGACCACGAGCCCTCGGGTGAGGGCCGGTCCAGCCGGAAGACTACATCGTATCGGTTTTCATCCCACTTGTCGGGAATCCCTTTCATCTGCTGATTCTGAAGGATCGCCGGTACTATCTTTGCGGTAATCGCCTTGTGCTCCCAAGAGACTAGAATGACTCCGGTTTGTGGTAGTATTGCGGATACCAATTCCGACTCCTCCCCGACCGCAAAAATCGTGAGCGGCTTGGCTCCAAAACTCGCAGCCAGCGGGAGCACCGTTTCATACGGGCGATTGCTGGTTCCGTTCTCGGTGCCATCGGGATCGGCAGCGAAGATCAGAGTCGGCGTCGGGTAATCGGTTCCTCCGCAAGCAGTGCCGAACAAAGCGGCCCAAGCTCCAGCCCGCTGCCAGCCTCGAACGACCAAAGAGTTTTTATCTTCTTTTCCCTCAGATGTAAGCCCAGGGCCGGGCCAATCGTCACCCTCCTTTTCGGCGTGACGGATGATAAGGATCGTCAAAGGACCGCCGGTAGCACCAGACATATGAGTTCGCTTACCGTTCGTCTTTCCCCGTAACAAAGGATTTATGAGTCCGGATCTCTTTCGCTGCCGGTCCACCGAACAATTTACAACGCCGGTCTGCGGCCAAACGGGTGGCCAGAATCGAATTGTTAGCAGACGGTCCGGAGTTCTGATCTTGCCTACCAAGCTTCTCTCATCGCAATCGATGATTTCCAAAAATCGCGCGAGCAAACATGTCCGGCCCAAAAAGCGGGTCAATTCCGGGAGAAGCGTTCAGTTGTGATTCGATTTCTTACCAGCAGGTGAAAATTACTCTTTTGCACAACCCCAAGGCCGGTAGCCGGACATTCCTTATCGCCGATGTCGTACGAAAGCTGGAGCATCGAGGGCACCAGGTCTTTTACGTCTCAATAAAGGACAAAGATTGGCGTTCCTTATTTACCAAACCAGTGGAGCTCGCAATTGTGGCGGGAGGCGACGGGACGGTCAGCCGGGCTGCTCCGTGGCTCGCTGCACGAAAGCTCCCTTTCTGTATTCTTCCTCTTGGAACGGCCAATAATTGCGCGAGCAATCTCGCTGAATGGGATAGGGCCCAGATTTCGAGTTCCGATCTCGATCCGTCTTTAGCAACCAGCGTTGACCTCGGGATTGTCACGTCTTCGACCGGCCATCATTCTTTTATAGAATCATTCGGCATTGGGTTTCTGCCGCTCTTTATGAGCGAAATGCGAGACTCGCAAAAGAAGAACGGTTCCGACACTGGGACGTCCGTCCATAACAGACTCGCTAGCTCAAAAGAACGCCTATTTTCGGTGGCCGGAGAAATGAAGGCGTTCGACTGCGAATTTCTGTTGGATGATGAAATCGCGCGCGGCGAGTATTTGCTAATCGAGGTGGGCAACTTTCGGTCAATAGGTCCACGGCTCCCGTTAGCCCGAACGGCCGATCCAACGGATGGTGTTTTGAATGTCGCTTGTGTCAGACGCGAGCAACGAAAGGAATGGCTTCAATACTTGAAAGCCGCAGGAGCAGGGGAGTATGCCTTGCCTCCGGTAGAAGAACGCCGGTGTGCGAGCATCACGTTTCCGCGTCTAAGAGGTCCAGTACACGTGGATGGAAAGGTTTTTTCCGAACTGGTTGCTCCCTGCTGTGTCGCCGTGCGTCCCGGCGCCTTGAAATTTATCTCGATCATAGACCCGAGGCAGGTATTCCGGTAGACCGGGGGACGCACCGTCCCGAGAGTAGGGCAGCAAAAAAGTAGGCAAGACAGCCGGACCGTTTATGCCTCAGCCGCCCAAGTTCGCTCGGTCGTCTGGAAATAGGAGGCGACGTGTGCAGGCCGGAACGCTCAATTATGAATTGCGCCTTTGACGCGCTAATGATTGCTCAGGGCAGGCCTCTCTGGCCATGCCGAGACCCCGCAGGTACGTAGACGTGGTATGCGATACAAGACGGTAGCGTCTGATTCTGACAGGACGATCACCCTGAAGCGAATTCTGATCGTGGACACCGCCAAGACGCAAGAACGTTTGCCTGGAGACCGCTCCCAGTCCTACTCGCCTAAAACGGCTGGTTAGATTGGCGCGGAAGATAAGCTGGAGCGCTTTGAGTCCCAGAGAGCTGACCCAAGGCGGGCGTTCCAAAAAAAGCTTCGCCAAATTAAATCCGCGCAGAGAACTTCGATGGCGCCAGGCGGCACCACCATTTTCCGGCCAGAATGCCCGAAAGCACAATTACTCGCAGGAGATCCGTCGCGCCGGATGTCTTGAGGCAAATAATCCACACTATGTTAAGGCCATCAGCCTTGACCGAGTTCAGGGGACAGTGAGGGTATTTTCCCTTTCTTCCACATGCGGCAGTAGTCGACCATTGTGGTGAAGCGCACTCCCGGCTTATCTCTGACATGTTCGATTATTCCCTCCAGCAACTGCATCCGGTGCCCGCGACCGACTACCTGCGGGTGCATGGTGATGGTAAAGAGGCCCCTGCCGACGCGGTTATAGAGAAAGTCAAATTCGTCCTTCCATATCTTCAGCAGCGAATCCGGAGTTTGCGCGGCTGGAAATAGGCCAACCTTACTCATCACGAACTCTAGATGCGGAAAGTCGTCCAGATGCCACGATACGGGCATCTCGACAAGGTTGACCGGAGTACCAAACTTGTAAGGTGTGTCCAGATCATAAGAGTCGCCGACGCGGCACCAGTACGGCTCAAAATCATTTGCCATTTCGCTGCTGTCGTATTCAAAGCCAAGATCCAGAAGCAATGGCACCGAGTTCGGGGTGTTGTCTGAGGCGGGCGAGCGGTAGCCCACCGGCCGAACGCCGGCGACTTCCTGCAATGCCTTGAAGCCCTTTTCCAGGATCCAGCGCTCCCGCTCCTTTGAGACCATGGCAGGAACCTCGTGAATCCAGCCGTGATGCCCAATTTCGTGACCCGCAGCAGCGATATCTTGAACGGATTTCGGGAAAGCGTAGGCCGTATGACCAGGAACGAAGAAGGTTGCTGAGATTTTGTTGTGCGCAAGCGTCGAGAGGATTCGTCGAACGCCGATCACTCCAAACTCTCCGCGTGAGGTCAAACTGGACTTTGCACCGAAGGTTCCGATCCATAACGAGATAGCGTCGTAATCGAAGCTAAGCGCAACCCTCACATCTTTGCTCTCTGTCATATCTGCCTCCTTTGACTAATCATGCGGCGTCTGTACGACTATCGGGCGCTTGGACCGACTTACCCTGTTCCTATGGCGAGGCAACGTGGGACGGCGAAGCAGGACGCGTTGGCTACAAAGGCGGCCAAGAAAGCCTCTGTCTTTCATTCAGACTCAAGCGCCTTTGTCGCGAGCTTTTCCATCCAAGAGGCAACGAGTCAAACACGCAGAAAAGCCGGGGCGGCGCCGGCATTTGATGACACACAAGACCCGCCGAAACCAGATTGAACGGACAGTATCCTCATCGCTGTCAACTTCGGTTCCAAGTTTTGCGGCATCATAGGTTTCGGAGTAAACAGGAAGCCCGTCAATTTCAATCGTGTACTTGATAACGACCTTCTGCCGATCGCTCAATGGCTCAGCGCTCGATGTTAATCCTACGTCTGGCATCTCGTCAGCTCTTCATGACTATATTCGCTGCAAATCCAATGCCCGGTTGTTAGCGATGCTGTGAAGTTACTCGCTGTTCAACCGAGACATATCGCTCAAAAAGCGAATCAGCTGCTGTTTATGCCTCAGCGCTCAAGTTCGCCGGCCATGCCGCCGGGGCGCTCAATTATGAATTGCGACCTTTGACGCGCTTACTGCTTGCTCAGGGCAGGCCTCTCACTTTCTCGCTTCTCGCCTCTGAATTTTGAGATCCCTGTTTGTCGGTGAGAATCGCGCCCTGACCGACCAACAGGCTTTGTATTTTCAATTTATCTTCGGACCGACACCGGACGGTGATTAAGTATCTCCCGCTGCTGGCGGGTTCGTTTCCCGGGCTGGGCGCAAGTTTGCCGAGGCCGGCGGCTAGGATCGCTGCCACTCCTCCGCAGAAAAGGGCCATGAGCACAATGAATCCGATCATGATCAACCAGTTTATGTGAAACCCGGCAGCAGCAGCATGACTAGTTTGCGTTATCACTCCGATGATTCCACCCACGACGGCGCCGATGGGCAACCCGATCAGGGCGCTTTTGACGATGCTCATCTGTCGAGCTTTGGGCCCCTTGCCCCAGTATCCTTCTTTACCCGAAACGTTGATCGCATTTTTCGGCAGACCCGAATCCGTGATCTGATGCATAACCCGCTCGGTTTCTTTTCTGCCACGACAATAAGCGCGAACTTCTGTCAGATCAGAACTGCTCATGGGTTAAAGATCCATCGGGCTCCAGTTGCCCTGCTTCGTTCAAAAAAGTATAAGAACGTCGCTCAGGTTCGCTGACCGTGGTTCGGACGGATGCATAGGCAACTACCGGCAACCAACCTCTAGCAAAGAGGCTAAAACATTGCAGATCTGCTCGGCGAGCGGAGGTAACGGGATCCGCGGAACGTATCAACTGTTTTTGAATACGCATCGGCATTCAACTGACGGAGCGCCCCAGGCCCGTCTCGTGAGAGTTCTTCTCCAACTCATTAACAAGGATGTTTCCGTGCTGCAGCATGGCTTACAGCCTCTTCTTTAGATTATGTAAATTTCTTTTGGCCTCCACAATATCGTGACCATCGGCACCCGCCTGTGAGCACTCGCCGTTCCTGTTGCGAGAAGCTCAGCGATTACGCGTTATCGAGAAGGCTGGTCCCTTTCATTTGGTTCCTGCCTTGCTGGTCGGATTCAGCAATGGACGAATCGGTCCACACTTCCAGCCCGATCAATCATTTGTGTCACGCCGGCTGCTCAATAGCCGTTTTTTACCGTTGCATCTCGTGACGGACTTCTTGGGTTGCGTGGATCGGCCGCCCGTTTGAAGATTTCCGCGGCGCGACTCGCTATCCTGCTTTCAAAGAAGCTACCCAAGATCGGGCCTATCACGCTAAACAGCTCGAGGCACCTACTCCGACAACAACTTCGAAGCCAGAGTGGAAGAAATCTCCGGTTGTGGCGGCGCTTAACTCGCTTTTGCGCCGGACCTATGTCTATAAACACATAATCCTTTGTTGTATCGATGTAATCGTGGTCAAGAAAGATCCAGCCTTACGAATCCCGGCGAACCTACGAAAGCAACATTTAACAGTTACATCATATGGCAGCTACAACGCATTCAATCGAAGTTAATGCCCCACTCCGTGCGGTCTACAATCAATGGACCCAATTTGAGGAGTTTCCGCGATTCATGGAAGGGATTGAAGAGGTACGACAGGATGACGACAAACGACTCTTCTGGAGAGCCAGCGTGGGGGGAAAGCTGAAAGAATGGGAAGCCGAAATCACCAACCAGGTTCCTGATGAGAGGATCGCTTGGAAAAGTACCGACGGAAGCATGAATTCGGGAACGGTGACTTTTAGTCCGGTTAGTTTAGACCGGACAAAGGTGACGGCAACAATCGAGTATGAGCCCGAAGGATTTCTGGAGAAGACTGGGGATGCTTTAGGGCTCCCTTCTGGCCGGGTGCAATCCGATCTGGAACGGTTCCGTAGCTTCATCGAAGAAAGAGGCCGTGAGACAGGTGGCTGGCGAGGTGAGATCAGCGAAGACACAACTCCTCATCTCGGCACTGGCCCTTCGACAAGTGAATCTGGGCTCGGGCTCGACAAAGAGGTAGAAGACACCCTTTATCGAAAAGAAGCACAGTTCCAGCAGTCTGCTCAAGAAGGGCCTGCCGGTGACCCGGCAGCTGAGCTGCCCGTTTCAGAAGAAGAACTGAAGATCGGAAAAAGAACCGTCAGTGCCGGGGAAGTAAGGCTGCAAAAGAAAACTAGTACCCAGCAGGTGAACGTGCCGGTCGAGCTGAAGCACGAAGAGGCTGTCATTGAGCGCATTCCTGCTGAGGAAGTGACGTTAGGAGGAAAAGAGCCGTTTCAGGAAGAGCACATTGAGGTCCCGCTAAGTCGAGAAGAGCCTGTTGTCGAGAAGGAGACTCACGTGACGGGAGGTATTCGGGTGCGCAAAACAGAAGGCAGCGAGCAAAAGACAATTCAGGAGAGTGTCCGAAGCGAGGACGTTGACGTAGACAAACCCGATAAATCTGAAAGGAACCAACCGAGAAGCGACTAATCGATTCGAAGGCATATCCGCGAAAATTTTGGCTCCTCCTCAGCTGAGGACGGGAGGTCCGTAGTGGTTCCGTCCTTCTGCTCCTCGGCGATTTTGAGGATACCGCTTAAAGGTCGTGAAGAGTCTGAAGCGCTATTCCGTTACTTCGAGCTCGGCTTAACTAAACTCTGCACCATCGCCAGAAGTTCGGCGGGGTCTGTTGGTTTCGCCAGCTCTTGAAAGCCGGCGCGAATCGCAGCTGTTCGATCTTCTAGCCGAGCGTATCCGGTTAAAGCCACTGCCGGAACTTCACTTTTCTTTCGATCGTCAAGAAGACGGACTCGCCGTATCAACTCGTATCCGTCCATGTCAGGCATTCCGATCGTTTGAGTCCTGACTGTTCAATCTAGCAGTTGCGGGATGGCTCCGTGAACACGGGATAAGTCCAGGTAACGCCTCGGTCTCGATCAATTATGAGCCCGCAAATTTTATGCAGCCTGAAAAAATTGTACTGTTGCCTGCGACTCATGAATCAGTCGCATGTTTCCATGTCCAAAAAGAGCTTTTGTCCCAGTTTCTGCGGCATCTGAAGAGTAGGAACATAGAAGTTCCAGAACCGCCCCAGCCGCAAGGAAACCCCGAAATGTCGTATGTGAAAGTGAACGTCAAAGAGGGAACCCCGGAAGAAATGCTCCAGAAGGTGCTTGAGGATTTTGGAAACAAGGGCATCGTCTGAACACTTGAGTGCGCAGCCTCGCGACCAACAATGTTTTTTTCAGGAATAAGCCATGCCTTGGCTTTACTAATTTCGGTAACAGCTACTTCTTCTCAGCCTCTTCTTCTTGGTTCAATTCTTCGCCTTCAGCCCTATCAATATCCTCGTCGTCCGGTTTAATGCTTTCTCCTTCAGGTTTCATACTGCAAAGTTCGGCGCTCGCCTTGACAGCGGCTGTGCTTCGCTCAACACGAGATAGCCTGCGCAGCGTTGCCGTAGTTCGATGGCTAGCCAATGTGTACGCTGTCAGAAATCAAGCCGGTCGCGAATAAACCCGTTCTCTTAACAAACAAAAAGCTTCCTAACCAAAGTCGTCTGATCCCGAGCTCCCCATCGAACAA
>DASUWQ010000255.1:0-4075 GCA_036378375.1 Chthoniobacterales bacterium | reverse complement strand
ATGGAGCGGGTCCGCTGGGCCAGATGGCTCGCGGTTGCCGGTCTAGCGGTGGCATTGATCGAAACCGTTGGCTTACAGGAAACGAGATGGTTGAACCTGCCCCCTGGCAAAGATCCGCTCGATCGAGCACGCGGAGCGCGCGATCTGGCTGCTCAAGTTTCTGCGTTAGAGACCGGGAGCGGCCCGAAGGTAGTGATCGCTAACGCATATATGACCGCATCGTTACTCTCGTTCTATCTTCCGGGCCAACCGGATGTTTACATGCCGTTGTCCAGTGCGCCGTACAATCAATTGGTCCTGTGGCCGACGTATCGCGAAGCGCATCCAAACGAAGACGCCATCTTCGTTTCCGAAACGAATCGGGTACCCAATTCGCTAAAGGACGATTTTCCGAGTATAGCACCGGGCAAGGTATTGACGATCATCCAAGATGGCCGAACCATCCGAAAGCTGTATGCGTTTGTGTGTAGGCGAGATGATCACAAAGACACAGAGACGACTCTCAACCGCGAATAAACAGGAAGACAGAAGACCAACCGCGGCTGCACGCAGATTAACGCGGATTTGGCTGTCGGACTTTGCCGCGAAGTGGCTATACAGAACAGCCCAGGGCTTTAGCCCTGGGTCACGCGTAGCGCGGACCCGCCCTGAAAGTGGCGGCCGAGGTGCGTCTTTAGGCTCTTCAGCGTGTTTGTTCCACCGGCGCCGCCCAAAATCGGGTGCCACTTTCAGGGCACTTTTACCAACCCCCTAACCCAGGGTTAAAACCCTGGGCTGTTCTGTGTAGCCGCTTCGCGGCAAAGTCCGACACGTCCCTACGGGACAAATGGCGCGTCGCGCCTAGTCGCCGCTTGGCCGTTTCGCCCAGTCGTCTACGCCGATTTCCTATGCAGAAACGATTTCGCCAAAATCATCTTCCCGAGCAACTCGGTCTGCGGAAGATAAAGCGGAGGTTGCTGCGAAGCGGCCAGACGGGCAATCTCCAGATTGAGCGACTCAATTTCGGTCTGCCTGCCGTTCCGAATATCTTGCAAGGTTGAGATCAATTGCTTCGATCCGGTACTGATTCGCATGATCTGTTCCACGACCTCGGTTTCGCTGAGGCCAATGTTTAATCGGTTTGTGAGTGTGATGCACTCCCTTACTAATTGCCGGGCGAGATGAGCCGTGGCTTCGTCCCGTACAAAAACGTTGTTGTCCACATCGAGCAGAGGACAAAGCGAATTGAACACCGAGTTGATGATCGCTTTTTTCCAAATCTCTTTTTGGATATTCGCCTCTGCCCGGAAGGGAAAGGCCTCCGTATTCAACTGTTCAACGCACTTCGCGAGCTCTGCTTCGGGACCCCCGATGATACCGATGGGCGAAGCGGTTACGGGGTGGAATGAGAACTCAAATTCCGAGGTGGGCTGACTGGTTAAATAAAGAACACAACGGTAGACAGCGACGAATCCCGCATCGAGAAATGGTCGCTCGATCCCAACGCCGTTTTGCATGATGACGAGCGGGCCAGTCGCTTTTCTCTCTTTGAGCAGATCGGCAATGGCCGGATTCGTGTAAGCCTTGGTAGTGATTACCACGGTGCCATCCAGGCTGGCGAGCTTAGATAAAGAGATGGTCTCAATGGGAGCGGTTACCCGGTTGATTCCATCCCGGACCGTCACATTGATCGTGCTTTTCGGGACATCGTTTCTGCTGGTTCGAACCGCTACCACATTTCTGCCTGCATTCGTTAAGTAAGCCGCCAGCGGGAACCCGACTGCTCCCGAACCGAGGATGTAAATGGTTTCGTGATTGTGCATAGCCGTGGATCGCGCTAGAATTTAATAGTACGCACTACAGAATCGATTTCATGCCGGATTCAGGCTGTCAAGATGTTATGTAGTGACATCTATAAAAATCAAATGACCCAACGAGGCCGCCCTCGCACTTTCGATCGTCAGACCGCCCTGCGCCAAGCCATGCAAGTGTTCTGGGCTCTCGGTTATGAAGGCGCCACGCTTAACGAGCTGCAAGCAGCCATGGGGGGAATTGCTCCCCCCAGTTTTTATGCGGCTTTCGGTTCCAAAGAAGAATTGTTCCGGGAAGCAGTGGAGCTGTACAGTCGTACGCTTGGGGCTCCCATGATGAAGGCGCTCGAGGAAGGGCTGACCGCGCTCGACTCAATCCGGGCGCTACTGGATGCTGCGGTCGAATCCTTTTGTAAACCCGGCTTACCTCGAGGCTGTTTTCTGGTATTCGGAGCCTTTAACAACGTGCCTTCCAACAAAAACGTAGAGGACTACGTGCGCGGCCTGCGTGTACGCCGGCAAAAGGCGATCCAAAAGCGCTTGCAGCGAGGCGTCGAGGAAGGTGAGTTACCAAAAACTTTGGATCTCGCGGCGATGGCCGCATTTTATACAACGGTGATCGACGGCTTAGCGATTCAAGCTCGTGACGGTGTCCCGCAGAAGGCCCTTCGATTCTCGATCAACTGCGCCATGGCTGCGTGGGATCCAGTGGTTAGCGCCAACTGAAAGGTAGGCTACCGCACAACTTGGGGGGCGAGGCTCCCGAACGGCCTAATGTTTTTAGCGGAGCGACTGGTTCTTACCTGATAAGGCTTAACGCTAGACCTATAGACGTGCCGAGCCGTGGTCTAGCGCCGGGTCACGGCTCGGCGCATTTTCCGATCTAACCGAGCGAGTTATTTAGTATCCATCGATTTCCCCTGGTAAAATCAGCGGCCGTTCGGGAGCCTCGCCCCACCAATTGGGCGCCGGCCCTCCTTTCCGCTAATCCTCAATCTGCGTCCATCTGCGGTTCAGTTCCTTCCTCCGTGTTCATTCGCGGTTTCATACGATTTTATTTGTGTTTGAGACGCGACAGGGTAAAGCCCTAGGACTTTTCAAGATGCCCTTATTGTCGATTGCTCAGATCGCTCGCCAGATCACCACTCGTCCGACTCTGGCTCAGGGCCTTGTGATCGCCGCGCTTATCTGGGCGGCTATCTATCTCCCGGGACTTGGATCCGTGGAGCTAAAGCACGAAGAACCGCGCCGCGCGTTGCCCGCAGTCCATATGATTGCGACGGGTGATTGGCTCGTGCCTCGGGTGGGGGAAGTACCATATCTCCGCAAGCCGCCTCTCTTAAGTTGGCTGATTGCCGGGATGTTCAAATTAACGGGAGGAAAATCTGAGTGGGCCGTGCGGTTCCCTTCCATCTTGGCAACGTTGATTTTAGCTTTAGGAGTCGTGCTCTTTGGCCAGCGGTGGCTAGGGCACCTCGGCGGATTGATCGCTTCGATTTTTTTTCTCACTAATCTAGCCGTATTGGAGAGCGGGCGTCTCGCGGAGTTGGAAGCGGTCTACATTTCTCTAACCGGTCTCGCGCTGGTTATCTGGCTAGCTAAATGGTACCGCGGAACTAGCGGTTTACGTCTGTGGCTCTGGCCTGCCGTTCTGCTTGCGTTAGGTCTGCTAACGAAGGGTCCGACTCATCTCATTTTTTTTTACGGCGTGATCATCCCAGTGTTGATCTGGGGTAAACAGATAAAGCTCTTGGTACAGCCCGCACACGGGGTCGCTCTACTGCTGATGCTGGTCATCTTTAGTTTGTGGGCGATACCGTGCTCGTTCGCGGTTGGGCAACATGGACCACTGGGAGTATGGCAATTCTGGATTCATCAAATCACGTCGCGGGCCTCCGAGGGAGAAACCTTCCGGGTTCAAACCTGGTTGCTGAATTTTCCGCAAACCCTGAAGAATTTTTTGCCCTGGACACCGCTTTTAATCTTGTTATGGACGAATGGAATCAAGTCCCGCGGCCGCGGGATAACCACAGAAATCGGTTCTGATCGGTTTCGGGCTCAGGCTATCTTTTACGGGGCTCGTCTTGGCATGGTTATCACCGTTTTATTGATGTGCCTCTTACCGAGCGGTTCGCCTCGTTATATTTACCCGCTTTTTGTGATCCCGTGCGTACTACTGGGACAGGTCTTTGTTCAAGGAGAGAGCAATCTGTTGCTGCGTGGGTATCTGAAATCATGGCGTTGGATCAATGCCGTTTTACTCGTGGCGGGCGCTCTCGCCGTCT
>DASUWQ010000254.1:0-7904 GCA_036378375.1 Chthoniobacterales bacterium | reverse complement strand
CGTGAAAACCAGATCTAAACCCTAACGAGCAGAGGAATTTATAATGAGATAGAATTGCGGATGGCCCTTTCAGAGTATTACGCAAAAATCAGACAACAAATAGGTAATTCGCTGATCTTAGTACCCGGAGTAGCTGCGATTATTCGCGACGAAATTGGGCAAATTCTTTTACAAAGGAAACACGACGCAACCTGGAGTTTACCTGCTGGCGCCATTGAACCGGGAGAAACTCCGGCTCAGGCGATTGTTCGGGAAGTGCGTGAAGAAACTGGACTGATTATCCGTCCGAAACGGATCATCGGGGTGTTTGGTGGCCGCTCATTGAAAAGTCAGTCGAATATTTCATCGAACAAAAGATCCCTTTCGTAGCGCTTCGCGATGGAGAGGCTCTTGTCCTGGATTCCAAAACCTCACTGCCGTTCTAGACCTTTGTCTCCTAGATCTAAGATTATCTCGCCTTGCAGACAGAACCAATCTTTCCTCGAGTATCTCATAGACGATTAGTGCCTGTTAACATAAAAGTCATCGGCCGCAGGCCGTGCATTTGGCATTCGCCATACAACGGTTCCTTGGCCCACGGCATCGGCATACGCTTGTCGAAGGTGCAGCCCAGTTAAAACCGGCAAGCCGAGGGTGTCTGCGGTCGATAGGAGCTCAGGCTAGTTGTTTCAGTTACGAGCAGAGTTCAACGCCGTGCGCTGCAAGCTTCTGCTGAACCTCGGCTATGTGGGCGCGGTCGCGCGTTTCAACCGTGCAAAGAACGTGTACCCGCGACAGGTCCGGACCTGCAAAGGTCCGGTTATGTACGATCTCCGTCACATTCGCACCGGCCTCTGCCAGGGCGCCGGAAAGGTGCGCTAACCCGCCCGGTCGATCGCTGATCAATGCGTCGAAGCGAAAGATTCGGCCATCGGCGGCCAAGCCACGTTCGATGACGCGACTGTGCGCCAGAGGATCGATGTTGCCCCCAGAAAGAATCAGTACTATACGTCGCCCAGCGAGCTCCGGCAAACGCCCGCTTAACAGCGCAGCCAGTCCCGCAGCACCCGCACCCTCGATTACACACTTATCCAATTCGGCCAACCTAAGCATTGCCAAGGCTAACCATTCTTCGTCGATCGAAACGATTTTGTGCTTCAACTGCCTCATGATTGAAAGCGTGAGATTGCCCGCTTGCGCAACCGCCAACCCATCCGCAAGCGTGAATTTTGTCGAAACGCGAACCGGTTCTCCGGCTGCCACACCCGCCGCAAAGCATGAGGCATTTGTCGGCTCAACTCCGATGATTTCCAGGCTCGGTTTGAGCGCCTGCAGTACGATGGCAGTACCGGATAGTAGGCCACCCCCACCTACGGGTACCAGAATCGCGTCGCAATCTGGAACCTGTTCGAGAATCTCGAACCCCAATGTTCCCTGTCCGGCAATTACATCTGGATCGTCAAACGGATGGATGTAAGTCAGTCCACGCTCCGTTGCGAGTCGGTCCGCCTCACCGCGAGCCTCGTCGAAGCTGTCGCCGTGCAACACGACTTCGGCTCCGAATTGGCGGCACCTTCCGACTTTCACCATCGGCGCGAAACGTGGCATGACCACAGTCACCGGGATCGCCAGCAACCGGCCGTGCCAAGCCAAACCCAGCGCGTGGTTGCCCGCTGAGGCTGCGATGGCGCCTTTACTTGCCTGCGCCGCGGGCAGTTTAGCTAATGCATTACGCGCACCCCGCTCTTTGAAGCTTCCGGTCCTCTGGAGATGCTCCTGCTTGCAGTAAATACGTGCGGTCAACTCGCTTAGCGCGGCGGACTCTGTGCATGGTGTACGGAAGATCGCACCGTTCAGGCGTGACCGGGCCGCCACAATTTCTGATAGTGAAACTTCGGTTAGAGGGTCGGTTTTCATCGCGCTATCTGGGGAAATAAAAAACCCTGAGCTTTTGACTCAGGGCTTCGGAATCGAGAGGTGTAGAATACTAGCGCTCGTCTATTCCTGCCCCAAGCGGGGCGCAATAATGATCGCCGTGACCATTGCGCTCGGTGCAGGGAATAATGACATGCCGGCTGTCACTGCCCTATGAAGCCGCTTTGGTCAAGTATTTTGTTAGACTGCGGTTTAATCTATTTTGTGCTTTTTGCGGCTACTTACGTTCACTAATTCCAAGGATCAACAACATAGCCTCGGATATCAATCGCTTACGGACATTTGCTGGCGCCTCGGCCGCCTGTAGCAAGAGGCCGGCAATGGTTGCCATCAGAATATCCGCGAGATCTTTTACCGGAGCCGGTGGTGTTCTGCCCAATTTCGCATACAACTTCTCCAGCACACCGATGAGTGAGTCTCGGTAATTCCGATTCAGTTTCGCATAGGCTTTCGCGAAAGTTGCGTCGCGCGAGGCCTGTAGCTGGAACTCCATGGCGAGTTGGGCGTAGTCGAAATCGGAGTCTGGACCGGCCTGGTAATTTCGAATGGCTAACAATAGTTCCTCAGCAGACATCTCCTGCGCCAAAAGACTTTCCAGGGCTTCGATGTTCCGGCGCTTGCTCGACTCCAGCAGTTCCAGAAAGATGGCTTCCTTGCTCTCGAAATTGGAGTAAAAAGCTCCTTTCGAAAATCCCGCGTTCTCCGCAATCAGATCGACCGATGCCTTCTCGTATCCGCCGTGATTAAATAATTGCTCGGCTGACCGCAGCAGCTTTTGCTTGGTCTCTTGCCGCTTCTCTTCTCGGGATAGTCTCCGCCTGATCGCTCGTGGCACCTTTTAAGCATAGCCCTGCAAAAACCGATTGCAATACAGATACCAAATAGTATCTAAGTACCACTCAGTATAAATAAAGGATTTAGCTTATGCGTATTTTTGTCACAGGAGCCACGGGCTTTATCGGTACAGCGGTTGTGAAGGAGTTGCTCTCCGCGGGACACCAAGTCACCGGCTTGAGTCGCACCTCCCAGGGAGCGGAAAAGCTCGATAGTTTGGGCGCCAAAGCGCGAGTGGGTCAACTCGGCCAAAGTGTGCTACTTCGGGAAGCGGCTGCAGATTCGGACGGCGTCATCCACTTAGCCTTTATTCACGGGTTAGGTCAGATGGATCTGGTGACTCGCCTACGCTTATTCGCCGGAGCGCTTAATGGAGGTGTCATGTCGAGCTTCATGCGAATCCTGCTGCAAACTGAATCGCGAGCGATCCAGGCTTTAGGCTCGGGTTTGGAAGGTACGGGACGCCCTCTTATCGTGACCTCAGGCGTCCTTATGCTGCCATCAGGAAGGATTTCCACCGAGAAGGATAACCATGCAAACGGTGTCCCGAACCGGTCCTTTTCAGAGACTGCCGCTCTGGCTTTAGTTCCACGCGGAGTCCGTGCCTCGGTCATCCGCCTTTCGCCGACGGTACATGGTTCCGGTGATCGCGGATTTATTCCGTACATCATCAAAGCCGCCCGTAAGAAAGGATCTTCCGTCTACATCGGCGACGGCGCCAACCGCTGGCCCGCGGTCCATGTCCGTGACGCGGCCACTCTTTTTCGGCTAACAATCGAAAAAGGAGAAGCCGGCGCCAAGTATCACGGCGTTGACGAGACCGGCGTTCCCTTCCGAGATATCGCTTCTAAGATCGCTACGAAGCTCCAAATTCCCACATCGAGTTGCCCAACCGCCAAATCGGCTAAACATCTAGGGTTTCTCTCGACCTTTGTGGGGCTCGACAACCCTTCTTCCAGCGAGTGGACTCAGCAAACGCTTGGCTGGAAGCCTACCGGACCAGGCCTGTTAGCTGATATTGATAAACCGGATTATTTTAAGAGTTAAGGGGTTAAGGGCAGGGTCACGGCTTAATGAACACCGCCCGAGACGAGGCAGCCCGCATTGGCGGTCGCAACGTTAGCTTCGACCGACTTCTTAGATCTGCTGGATGGTAACTCTTACTGACAACTTTCTGTATCTCGCGCCAAGGCTTTTGAAGCCCTCTTATAAGAACATCGTCGTGCTTGCCCACACTTCTAGTGGTTTTAAACGGATGGCTAGTTGGTCGCGCCCCTTCCTAAATCAGGTTTTAAAGCTCAAGACAGATACGGGCGGTGCGGCCGGCAACCCATTTCTCGTTCAAGTTGTTGGCGGGAATCCCTCACTTCAACCGCCGAGCGTCAAGCGATCAGCAGGCCACGACGTCTTAACGTTTTGTAAGACGGTGGGTTCTTCGGTTTAAGGTTGTGAGCGACTTCTGCCCAGTAAGGGGTAATTCACAAGACACAAAGATCACGAAGACAAACACGGATTTTAAACAGGAGGAGAGAAACTTCTCTATCTTGGTGGCTGGACGATCATTGAAGTAGCCAACTAGAGCCAACCGCTATTCAGGCCAAAAGCCGAACCAGCTCCTGTCTGCAGGTTCGAAGGGGTGCAATGTTTTGTTCAGCTTTGGCAAGCGACATTGCCCCGGAAAAGATTGCGACCACCAGGGTAGCGACCCCGGCGGGATCCCCGATTCCTTGCTTCTGCTTAGCAGAGTCTTCGCGTAAACGATCGGCGATAGCTGCCTCCCAAATGTCGAAGACAGTTCGCAGAGCATGTTGAAACTCAGGATCCACCAGGGAAAGTTCCAGGGCCAGATTATTCACGGGACAGCCCAAAACCGCATGATTGCCGATACTCTTGGCCACCGCATCGAACACGGCGAGAATCCCTTGTGAGGCTGAGGACGCCTTGCGTATTGGGGCGATCCAGGTATCGACCACCTCGGCCTTCACCCGCTCATTGATCACTGCGAGACCCAAGCTTTTTTTGGTGGGGAAGTAATGATATACGGAGCCGGCCGGTACGCCGGCGATGCGCATGATATCGTGCATACTCGTTGCGTGGTAACCGCGATGCTGAAATTCATCCGCCGCCGTGTTTAGAATGCGCGCCCGAGTCGCTTCGGGATCATAGGCGCGTTTGGTGCGTTTGCCAGGCCGATACATAGCTTCTTCCTAGAACTTGACAGAATAGGACGATCATCCTATTCTTTGGCCCACTATAAACCATTCCTCCTCCCTATTCCATCCCAATACGGAATCCTCGCGGTTAAAGGACGCTGGTAAATCCCGGATCGCGAACCGGTGTAACTTTTTATGCGAGACAGATGTTAGCGAGCCGTGCTGAATCATACCGAATCTTATTGCCGTTAGCCGTGGTTCTAACCGTTCCCGCTATGCACCAGGTTGCGTTCGCTGAAACAGACTCGATTCCGCCAAAGAGTCTAGAACACGACGCGCGTTTGAATGACTTCGAGGTTGTCGAATTTCGCCGCTACACGGTTAAGCCGGGCGAGCGCAGACACTTTGCGCAGTATTTTGAAGCCTGGTTTCCCGAAGCCTTTCAGCAACTAGGAGCCATTGCGGCCGGGTCCTTCTTCGAACGCAGCAACGAGACCGGCTTCACCTGGATCCGCGCTTTTCACACGATTGACGATCGGGCTGTCGCAAATGCCGCTTTCTATTACGGCTCAGTCTGGAGCGAACACCGAAATGTGCTGAATGGTCTCATGACCGATTCCGACAATGTCCTTTTGCTTCGCCCCCTGCGACCCGATCGAGGGATAATGGTTCTACCCGCGGTTGATCCGGTTGCGGAACCGAGCGGAGCGCAGGGTGTCATGCTTGCTCAGGTATTTCCCGTAAAAAAGGATCAAGTCGAGGCTTTTGCTGAGGAGGCGGAACCGGCATTTGCGCGATATCGGGCCGCCGGCGCCCGCGAAGCTGGCGTTTTAGTCACACTGGACGTGAGTAACAACTTCCCCCAGCTCCCGATTCGGATGGACGGTCCATACCTAGTATGGCTCGGTATTGTGCGAGACGACAAGACCGTCGAACAGGATCTCGTTCCCATCGTCCAGCAGGTCGCCGGCACACTCTCAGCCACCATGTCGCTTAGAGGCGCGCCCGAGCTGATCCTGCTCGATCCCACCCCGCGTTCACGCATTCGCTGGTTACCCTCTTGGAAATGAGTAAAAGGCAATTGAAATATGGTGAAGGTTTGTGACTTTGTGCGGAACTGTTTTGTGGTGGTTACGCTAAGCGCCTCGGCAGTGTCAGTGTGCGGACAAACGCAATCTGGAGAAAGCAAAACACAAACTCTGGGAACGCCCGACGAACATGCCGATAGTGGCAAGAACTGGGAAACAAACTACATCTGGGAGCTTACGCGAGAAACAAGTTCAACGTCCAACGGTACGGATGGTTCCCACTAATTCATTCGTTCAACTACCTCAACAAAAAGGCGTGTTTATGAGAAAATTGACTGTCGCATGTCTGGTAGCTTTGGACGGAGTAGTCGCTTCTCCTGAAAAATGGTCCTTGCCGCTTTTCGATGAGGAATGCGCAGCCTATTCGATGGCGCAACTTGCGGATGTCGACGCATTCCTCCTTGGAAGAGTGGGTTACCAGGAGCTATCAGAAAGATGGTCTGTAGTTAAGGGTAACGCTTATCTTGACCGGATTAATGCTCTTCCAAAACTAGTGGCTTCAAAGACGCTCAAAGACGTGACCTGGAATGCTTCCCTGATCGAAGGAGATGTGGGAACCGCCATAGCCGAGATAAAAAAACAGCCCGGTAAGAACATCATCAAATATGGCGTCAGTCAGCTTGATCGAACCTTAGTGGAGCACAAATTGGTCGACGAATATAAAATCTGGGTAATGCCCACTTGGACGGGACACGGTCAACGGCTTTTCGAATACGTCGATCCTACTACACTGAAACTCGATCTGCTTAGCACTCATCCCTTTCGCAACGGCTCAGTAATCCTGACCTACGCGCCAAGATACGTTAAATAAGTGGGCCGAGAGCTAGTTAGCCCACATGGCTGTAAGCCTTGAGGAGCTGCAGGCTAAAGGAGAGAATTCACAATACACCGAGTAGAGCGGGAGCGCGAGTATGTTTAGGTCAATGACTTCCGATGTATCGGCTCTTTCGAGCAGCGTGGCAAAGAGTCATCAGACCATGCATCTCGTTTCTCCCACCCCCTCTAAAATTCCGTACGACGGGTTTTCCCCAGTACGGCTTCAAACCCGCTTGACGCAACGGCCGCCTTCGCCAGTGCTTCCACACTGGCTTATAGGCCGTCACTGTTCGTATCTCGTTCTGCGATGTTTTGTCCGTAAGCGGTCTTGCGACCAAGCGGCACCGCAGCCTTCTGACCTGAACCGCGAGTCCAGTGGCCCTTGGCTCCCCAAGGGGTTGTGTTGTCCCCTCGGATCCTAGCTTACTATGGCCACATCTGCGCCTCTGACAGCCACTCTCGGGCTTATGACTTATTCCTTCGAGCTGCCAGACCAGCTGGCCGGCTGCAGAGGGTCCCCAATTTATTCCGTTAGTCCTTTCACCCCGTGCCGTCGCCTGTACTCCGGTAGCTCCTGCGAGTGCTTTCGACGATTGCTTCCCCGCAGACACTGGCCTTCGCCTCCTTTGCAGCAGCTCGGCAACTACAGCGTCCCACTTCCGGATTTCGTGGGTAGTGTTTCGAAGCTTCATACGGCGTTCGCTAACTGCTACGGCCCGGCGGTGTTGCTGGCCCTGCTCCGTCAGGACTTTTACTACCGAGCTTTCATGGATGGGGTCACCCCTTTCACCTACGTCGGTTATAACTAGATGGCTCATCGTCTTTTACCATCGCCGGACTTGCACCGGCTGGACTAACAGCGTTATGGGCTGCAAACAAAGATCACAAAGGACACGAAGGCTGTGCTTCACTAAAGGCTATGGAATCTGTCTTTGGGTTCACTCGTCTGTCTTTGTGTCCTTTGTGATCTTTCCGTATTGTAGAAATGGATTGGGCAACAGGCCCTTAAGACGCGACCCTAACTCCCAAACGCTTCACCTCTACCCTGCTCGCTGAAGCGGTGCTTTCCCGTTATTTCACCTAGGACACCCCGGTTGTG
>DASUWQ010000253.1:0-14131 GCA_036378375.1 Chthoniobacterales bacterium | reverse complement strand
ACATCCTTCCTACCAGCTTGCCCGGCGCTCTATTTCAAAGTTGATTACCTTTTCGTCCGTGCCTTCGTAAACCGGTTGCTCGGGCGCCGCCAATGTGTAGCGATATTCACCCGAACCATATCGGCGATCTGGGTTATCGTGTTGCGCATCTGCCTGCGCATAACTGTCGATGTACTTATCGATGGCTTCTTTAGCGCCACCAACATACTGAACCGAACCCGAGCGAAGAAATACGCCTCGGTTACAAAGCACCGAAATAGCCTGCATGTTGTGGCTGACGAACAAGACCGTCCGGCCGCTCGTGGCCACGTCTTGCATCTTACCGAGACACTTCTTCTGGAATTCTACGTCGCCGACCGCGAGTACTTCATCTACGATGAGAATCTCCGGCTCCAGATGGGCCGCAACCGCAAACGCCAGCCGCACATACATCCCGCTGCTGTAACGTTTAACCGGAGTATCGAGAAACTGTTCCACCGCGGCAAACGCGACGATCTCATCGAACTTAGCTTTGATCTCGGCACGGCTCATTCCCAGAATCGCGCCGTTCAGATAAACGTTTTCGCGTCCGGTCAACTCTTGGTGGAAGCCCGTGCCCACTTCTAGTAAGCTGGCTACTCGCCCGCTGATCGTGATTCGGCCTTCTGTTGGTTCCGTGATCCTGCTCAGTATCTTAAGCAAGGTGGATTTCCCGGCCCCGTTTCGTCCGATGAAGCCGATTACATCCCCTTGGTTAATCTCTAATGACACGCCTTTAAGCGCCCAGAAATCCTCAATCGAATTTTGAGAATAAGGAGAACCGGATCCCTCGGGGTGTGAGCCATTTGAACGGCTCTTACTGCTTACTTTCTGAGCAATCGCTTTAAATGGTGCCGCCGCCTGCCGCGCAATTACATCGCGAAGAGTGGTATAGGCCTCACCGTTCTTCTTGTGGCGCAGAGTATACTTTTTACTGACGTTTTCGATGGAAATGACCGTTTCAGACATAGACGCAATTTGAGGAGTTCGAGGAGTACAAGGAGTTAACCAGCGCGGCAGCTAGGAGCTGTGAACCATGAACTGGGAACCGGAGCTCGGTTCAGATCACGTCGGCAAAGCCCTTTTCCGTTCTGCGGAAGTACCAGATGCCAACCATCAGGAGAAGCAAAATAACAGCCAACGAGAGTATAAATCCCGGCATATAGAAATCACCGGTTCCGCCCCGGCAAAGTGCCCAGCGAAATCCGTCAATCACTCCTACCATCGGATTTAACGAATAGAGCAACTTCCATTGCTCCGGAATAACGTCGATACTGAAGCCAACCGGCGAAATGAAGAGTCCGAACTGTACGATAAACGGGACTACCAATCGGAAATCGCGGTATTTTACGTTGAGCGCCGTAATAAGTATCCCCGGACCAAGCGCCGCGAGAAAGGCCAGCACGGTGAAAAAGGGAAGAGTCAATACGCGCCAGTCGGGCAGATAATTAAACCCGATCATCAGAAACGCGAGTAGCACTGCTGAGACCGCGAAATCGACCAAACTGGTAATGACGGCTCCGGCTGGGATGATTAGGCGCGGAAAATAGACCTTCGATACAAGATTCGTGTTGGCAACCATACTCAGACCGGCTTCCGAGAGCGCGGTAGCAAAGAATTGCCAAGGCAGCATCGCGGCAAACACGAGAATCGGATAGGGGATTCCGTTGGATGGCATCTTCGCCAGCCGGCCAAACACGACCGTGAATATTAACATTGCGAGAAATGGGCGCAGTACTGCCCAGATCACGCCGATGGCGGTTTGCTTGTAGCGGACAGAAATGTCGCGCCAAGCCAGTATATAGAATAGTTCACGGTAACGCCAAAGATCAGTCCAGTAGTTCTTCGCGCTTCGACCGGATTCGATTACAAGCTGTTGCATAGATTGGATAGGATTCGCTTGGAGTTTCGAACTGGGAGGAAGGGTGGAGTGAGCAGTGATCAGTAAGCAGTGAGCGGTGAGCTGTGAGCTGTGACAACAAATGCGGTGTCTGCCTTGGGTCTTGTTCGAAGCAATTGAACTGCTTACTGCTGACTACTTACTGCTTACTGATCAATTCGGCCGCGTGATCAAGCTAACGGCAATACGTCGTCGACGTTAGCCTCTGCGTAAAGCGTGCGGCCCATCCACTCGATCAGAATCTCCACACGTTCCTTCGAAGGGATCAGTCGGGTTATTACGGCTTCCAGGCCCAAGAAGGGGCCGCGAGCTACCTGGACCGGACGTCCCGGCTCCAGCTCCGGATTGATCTCGACCACTTCATCACCTGCCGTCTGTCTCCTGATTTCATGGATCAGCGGCTCCGGCAACATCGCCAGCCGTTCCCCAAATTGGACAAAACCGCTAACGCCAGGCCCTTGCCTTATCCGGCGGTTGAAATTCGCGTAGTCGAAACGGGCGAAGAGATATCCTGGAAACATAGCTTCGATAAACCAGACAGGTCCCCGATTGGTTAACCTTCTAAACCGCAATCGGGGACAGAAAACCTCAACGTCTGAGATCTGTCGGAGGCATGCGGCCGCGATATGTTCCCGTTTAGGTTGGGCCCGCAAACAGAACCAACTGTCGATCGATCGTTGCTGCGAGATTTCGTGAGGAGTTAACAGCATAAATAAATCGGGAAACCACTGAATTAGTTGCCACCTCCCTTTTCGGTGCGGGCAATAAGAAGAATCTTCTGTTTGCTATTTGTCATTACGCGAAGCGTTCGGTGCCCGGGCATGCTGCCGCCCTTGGTCGCGGCCCTTCAGCTCGGACTCAAATTATAAAAATGTTCGTGAACCATCAGATCCACGTCACGTTCTGGGGGAACGGTTATCTAACCCAACCGATTACAGCCTGATCTCAGCCCCTGCCAATGGGCTGAGGTAGCTTTGGACATCATAAGATAGACCCGGCAAGCTCATGCAGTAGCGACCGAAGCCCACAACGCCAGGCCCACCAAGGTCGAGCGGGCGATTATATGCATCACAAAGTGGCCCCATTTTCTCCCGCTTTGCTAGCATGCCGATACCCTTTGGCAGTCGCGTACATTCTCGCGTACCGAGCGAAGTGGTAATAGTCGTGCGAACCTTTAAGCACTCGGTTTAGGATCACCGCATCAGGGCTATGGTTCGCCCAGCCTAACTGGTCACAGGCTCTGATCAATGCACCTCGCGGAGTCTTGCGAGCCCAGATAACGAGGCAGACCAATTCGATTTCCCGCGCGACAAGTTGCGTATCGCTTACCGCATTGACCGGAGCGCTATCCAAGACGATGCGATCGAAATGCAGTTTCGCTTCGCTTAGTAGAGCGGCTACGTCACTGGAAGCGAGCAGCTCAGCCGGTCTGTTTACCCGCTCACCGGCACCGAGAACGAACAGGTTCTCTATTTTAGTCGGCTGGCAGCATTCCAGCAGACCTG
Organism: Chthoniobacterales bacterium; assembly: GCA_036378375.1. Classification (GTDB taxonomy): domain Bacteria; phylum Verrucomicrobiota; class Verrucomicrobiia; order Chthoniobacterales; family JAFAMB01; genus JAFAVN01. The sequence continues at coordinate 10,708 of DASUWQ010000253.1, read as the reverse complement.
CCCGGCCGCTCAGGCAGGCGGTCAGCCCTGGTGCTTTCGGGTCGGTAACCAGAGCCTTACTCAACTTCGGTCGGCGTAGGTCGGCGTCTATGATTAAGGTACGTAACCCTAGCTGAGATAGAGCCGCGGCACAGTTGAGCGAGCAGTAGGTTTTCCCTTCCCCCGGATTGGCGCTGGTGAAGAGAACGGTCTTAAAATCCTTTTCCGGTCCGAGAAATGATAACGCCGTCCGTAGAGAACGGAACGCTTCCGCTTCAGGTGAAGCGGGATCCGCATTAACCACCGGGGCCCGATCGAGATGTCTGCGTTTGGAGCGCGGGATCGAGGTTAGCACCGGCAGCCGCAACAGTTCTTCTACCTGACTAACATTGCGAATAGAGGTGTTAGTCATGTCGAAGGCAAACACCGTGCCACACGAAAGGATTAACCCGCCCAAAACTGCGAACGCCAGAATCTTCAATTTACTTGGCTTAGACGGCGAAACCGGCACCAGCGGGTCTTCGATGAGCCGGATGTTGTTCTCCTCAACGTTTTGTTTGACGTTCGTCTCCTTCATTCGGCGCAGGACGGCGTCGTACATGGTGCGATCAGATTCTTCTTCTCGCGAAAGCACGTTGTAAGGAATGGCGATTTTATTCAGCTCTAGCGCCGCATTTTCTTGGTCTTTGAGCTCACCCTGCAGCTTGTCCTCGGTCGCTTTGGCCGCTTGATACGACTGCATCACCAAGTTGGCCGCATTAAGTAAATTCCGGTTCAAAGTTTGTTTCAGGTCTTGCAGCTGCGCTTGCGCCTCGAGCCACTTTGGATGGAGTTGTCCATAGTGTTCATTGACCTGAGCAAATTCTGCTTCTTTATCGGAAATCTTTTGGCGCAGGTCCGCTACTACCGGAAGGGAGGCCACACTCGATAAAAGGAGGAGCTGTTCCGGGTTCTTCTTATTGACGTGCTGGATGGTGGCTATATCCGATTCCAGCTTAAGACGTTCACTGCGCGCATCCGTGACTTTCTGATTCAGTTCTTTGAGTTTCTCCACTACGATGTTTTGTCTTTCCTCGAGCGAAACTGCGTGCTGATCTTCCCGGTACTGCTGAAGTGCCTGTTCAGACTTGTGGAGTTTATCTTTGAGTCGATCTGCTTCCTGAATAAGCGCATCGTTGCCCGTCTTAATATCGGTCGTCTTTTCTTCCCAGTTTAACGACTCGTACTCTTTCACCATCGATTTGGCCAGCTGAGCCGCTCGCTGGGGATCTTTATCGTCGACGTTAATATCGATCAATCGCGTCCCCCGGCGAAGCAACACAGAAAGCTTTTTGCTCAACAATGACGCTAGCTCCATGTCTGAGTAGGCTGAGCCGTCTTTCGTCGGCGGCGCGAATTTGGGATCTTTATCCAATCCGTTGGCCTTTACGACCCGCAAAAGGAGGGTGTCACTCAGGAGGCTTTGCTCGACCGTCTTCAGCGCGTCATTATTCTTGTACTCCTCCTTGTCGATGTCGGTGATGTTAGTGATCTTGTCTGCCTCTTGCTGGACCTCGACGGTGGCGAAAGCGGTGTAGATTTTCGGAGTGATCATCAAGTAGGCGATGGCGCCGGCCAAAGCCAAGAGGACAACCAGAATGATGAACCACGCCCTTGATAGCAACAGGCGAAAAACATACCCGAAATCAAATCTGAGAAGAGGTGATCCACCTGCATGTGTAGGTGAGTCGTCAAACGGCCTAATTGATGAGTGCGTTTTCACTTAGCTAGCCTTTTTAAGAGTTTCAACTTGGCGGTTAGAAAATTCTTTCTCGAACCGTTATCCTGTCATCCGGTTGCACTTCGAAGAGCTGAGAGGAGCTGTTCTTAGTTTCAGCATGGGCATTCACTTTGAGGATGGTATCAACACCATTTACGTTTCGGCGGACCAGCACTCTGCCTTCGTCTGCTAACCGGGTAAATCCACCGGCCATAGCAATCGCCTGCAGCAAATCGACGCGTTCTTCGTTAGGGAGAACATAGCTCCCCGGTTTTTGCACCTGCCCTAAAACGGTAATTCGCCGGCTAGCGTATTGAATTACATTCACCCGGACTTGCGGGTTGCGGAGGTAACCTTTCAGTAGCCGGTCACGGATAGTGCTAGCCGCTTGAGTAACGGTTCGACCGGAAATTGGAACGATGCCGATTAATGGGAAATTAATGGTTCCATCTTGGGAAATCCGGTGCTGAGAATCCAAATCGGGGTCCTCAAAAACCTTTACTAAGACGATGTCATTCGGCGAAAGAATGTAATTATCCAGTGTCGATGAGGGAGCTTGAGGAGCGACTACCGCTGGCGGGGCCTGCTGTGGCACGACTGCTTCGGCCCGAGGCGCGACCCCGGTTTGCGCGTTCGCGCCAGTTAGAGTGAACAACATCGCGAACAGTAGTTCGAGCAAGACAATCCGATTTTTCATAGCCTGTGAGTTACCTGTTAGAAACCAATGTGCACCGCGACCGAGACCTGATTGTTATAGAATGACCTGGCCGGGGCATTTGACTGGTTATCTCGATAAAGATAGGAGACAGAAATGCTGGCCCAATCGTTCCATTGATAGGTCAGACTAGGACTTAAAGTGATATAGTTATCTTCCCGGTTTACCGCTCCGGTTTGGGCCCCGCTCACGAAAAAGTACGAATCGTTTTCAAAACCGACGCTCATGCCAACGGACAAATTTCCAATCACATGCTGATTGATTCCAGCGACCACATTGGTCGCGATAAAGTTAGAGCCGGTGACCGCCGCGGAGTAAGTGACATTGCGGCCCCCGGAGAGAGTTAAGGTGGTACCGGGGAAAAGCAGGTAGTTGCCGGTTAAGTTGAACACTGGCGTAAACCGCGCTCCCACGCCGGAAGGGAACTGTCTCAACTCAAAGCCAAAGTTACCCGTAAAACTTAGTTTGCTGGTGGATACGAATTGGAGGCGAAAGAGTCCCTGCTCGTAGGTCTGGGTACCTCCTATGTACGGTTGTAGAATTCCAAACGCAGCCCCCACGCTACCGGTCAGTTTAGGAGTGAAAGCGTAGTTCAGGTAATCATGATTGACGAACTCCCTTGAACCAATCCCGCTTGAGCCGTAGTCCGAAAATGTTTGATCGCCAAGCGCTTCCAAGGATATCTTCTCGTTGAGGATGTACTTGCCCGCAGCGCCCACGGTGTAATACTCGCTATTCACCAGGCCGCCAATATCCCGATTACCACCGAATGCCTTGTCGTATCCGAAGTAAGCGCTGAGCTTCAGGCGCTCCATACCCCATTGGCCGTCGATCCGCAGGTGCTGATCTAATGAGTTGAGGGTACTGAAGTGATTATAAAGGTTGAGCGTTGGGACGTATTGGAGGGTGAAGTAGTTGTATTGCTTCTGGATGTAATCCCCAAGCGCGAACGTGGCTCCGGGCGCAATGGTATAAATGAGGTCCCCTCTTCGATTGGTGGTGGAGGCGAGAATATTGTCGCTGTACGTGGTCGAGAACGACATCGTCGGCCGGATATCGATCGGGCCGATCGTGTATTTCAGCCCAAAGGACCGTGGATCGACGGGAAGCTGATCCGGCGGAATCTCAAACTCGGGACCATTGCTTGGGTTAGGCAGCCCGCCGGACCATCCGGGTTCCTGCTCGAAAGGTGATTCTGGGACTACGCCGGTCCCGGAGTTGGATTCGGGTTCCTGGTTAACCGGGGTTTCTTGTTCCAGAGTAGGCCCTCCTACTTTCCATTCTTCCGGTTCGGAAACCGGTTGCACCGCAGTGCGCGAGGGTACAGGCGTGGGAGAAGACGCGACCGACTGACCATGTAACGCCTGTACTAGCGCGTGAAAAATCGAAATCGTTGCTGTCCAGAGCCATCCTCTGCTTCGCAGAAACATACATTCCTTTCAAAACCTCTCGAAAGGGAATGACTCGACCACCGCGAGTGGCCGGTTAAGCGAGTCCCATCCTTGCGAGTTCCCTCCTAATAAAAATATCCCTTTCTCCTTCACGTATCGCCCTCCTCAAACCCCGTACATTACCCAATCTCACCGGCGGTTCGGCGGATAGATAACGCAAAATGCATCAAAGGCAACAAAAAAACCGGAATAATTCTAGTAATTCTTATAACGACTGCATTTTTGTTTCTCCTCCTTGATTATTGATTTCTTTTTTTTGCCTCCAGCCTACCCTACATAAGGAGCCCCGTAGTTCGGTTGGTATCTTCAAACTGAATTGAAAGAACTGGTCCACATCACCCACGATGATTTTATCGTCGGCTATCAGAGCGGTCGGCTCGGATGCAGTGTGAACGTTTTACGAGTTTTTTCTCTGGTTTATTCAACCAAAGTTCGTGAAAGGCGGGTTGTGACCGAGGTCATAGCCTGGTCGATCGGGCTTTTGGCTCTGATCTGCCTGTGGGTTTTTGGGATCCTTTTTCTCCCGCTGCCCTGGACGGTAGCAGCCGGGATGCTCTTCACGGGAATGTTCTCCCTGATCGCCCTCCATCGAGTCGGAGATGCGGTCATCGCCGCGGCCTTGAGCGACGATGCATTCTATGAAGTGGCGCTGGAGCAGCATGCATTCGGCTATGCTACGGACGGAGAGAGTAATCTTCCAAGGCTGAACAAAGTGGTCCCGATGCGGGATCCTCGCCAAGCCCGGCGACGCTAAGTTAGAGTGAACTGGCAAGGGGAAGGATGACTTCTGAATTGCCGCCAGTAATTTTGTGACCTTTGTGATGTTGTTGTACGAGTATGTCCTATGAACTACCGGACACTCGGCAGGACAGGATTGCAGGTTTCTGAAATCGGGTACGGCGCCTGGGGAATTGGAAAGGGGATGTGGATTGGCGCTGAGGACGATCAATCGATCAAAGCGCTGAATAAGGCGGTCGATCTTGGGCTAAACTTCATCGACACGGCTCTGGTGTACGGGGATGGCCACAGCGAGAAACTGGTGGGACAGGTGGTGAGGGCGCGCTCCGAGCGCATTTACGTCGCCAGTAAGGTCCCCCCAAAGAATTACCAGTGGCCGGCTCGGCAAGGGGTACCGGCCCGAGAGGCGTTTCCAGCCGATCATGTCATCGCCTCAACCGAGGAGAGCCTACGAAATCTGGGATTGGAAACCATTGACGTTCAACAGCTTCACGTTTGGTCGGACGAATGGGCTGACCAGGGCGATTGGCTGGAAGCAATTCAAAAGCTCAAGAAAACGGGAAAGATTCGGTTCTTTGGTGTCTCGATCAACGACAGCCAGCCGGAGAACGCGATCCGATTAATTGAAACGGGTGTGGTGGATACCGTGCAGGTCATCCACAACATTTTCGAGCAGGCTCCGGAAGATCGTCTATACCCGGCCTGCGAGCACCATCAGGTGGGTGTCATCGTTCGGGTGCCGTTCGATGAAGGCAGCCTCACCGGAAAGATCACTCCCGATACCAATTTCGACTCTGCCGATTTCCGCAGCCGCTATTTTCGAGGTGACCGGAAACAACAAGTCCACGATCGGGTGCAAAAGATTGTTTCAGACGTTGGTATCGCCTTGGATCAGATGCCGGACCTCGCTTTGCGATATGTCCTGAGCTCTCCCGCGGTTTCAACCGTGATTCCAGGAATGCGTTCATTTCGGAACGTGGAAGCCAATTGCCGGGCAGGCGATGGCAAAGGATTATCTAAAGATCAGCTTAATAGGCTCAAAACTCACCGTTGGGAGCGTAATTTTTACGGGTAGGCGGTAGGGACGAGCTCCTGCTCGTCCGAGATTGTCATTGGAAACCCGTAGCAGTCTGGTTGCGGACGAGCAGGAGCTCGTCCTACCGGGTGGGTGCCCGGATCTTCTTATTAGATCACCAAACCTCGGCGAAGCGTACAATGAAGGCCGATGCTGCAGCACCACGAACTCGCTTCACGGTGGACCTCTCTGATTATCCTGACCTGGCCGCAATTTTCCTGGGACTTCGGATCAACTGGACTTCGGATCAACTCGATAGCCGGTCGAAATCGCATGGCTGACGACTTGAGCTGCCCGTGAATTGGGCACCTGCCAAACCCCGAGGCCGAACTGCGGGATAACATTTCCATCGTTAAGTGTAAGAGTGGGCTGTGTAGACACAGCGGAGCGAGCAGGATGCCGAGCAATGGTTGCTTTGCAAGTGCATCGTCGCGTGTTCAAAAGATGGGCCATGCCTCGCGGAATGATGGCGATGGTTGGATTCGAGCCGTGACAGAGCGGTGGATTGGCGTGAGGCGCGAATGCCCAGCGGCTGGAGGGGAGCCGCTCTTGACTGTACGAAGTTAAACGCGCGCCTTTCAAACATTGCGTTTGTCAGTGATCAGCGCGTGTTGGCAGGCGGCTCCCGCGAGCGTCTCCTGATGTCGCTAACACGTTCACTGTTTTGATTTGATCCGAACGATCGAACACACCGCTTGTCCAATTCCCGCGTGGAAACGTCCGCGGGAGCCGCCTGCTACACCGCGTTGGGTAGTGCCACGATTTGTGTCTTGATCATGCGCGGGTCCTCTCAGTGTTCATAAGCGACTCCCCTCCAGGCATTCGGCGGCGATTCGCCGAGCGCCGAACGCCGAACGCCGAACGCCAAACGCCAAACGCCAAACGTCCTATCGATCCGGATATTCTTTTACGAAGTCGCTGCTGCTCGATTCGTTAAATGCTGCTAAGATGGGCTTAGTGCCGGGATCCGAAGCTGGCTGTGTCGACCATGGCCCCTTTCCGGTGAAGGCCAGATCCCACTCGGCATAGACGGTTCCGGTTAGCTTACCGCTACCAGTTTCATCAATTAAGGTTAACCAGCCGGCACAATGAACATCCAAGTCATCCTGATGAGAACGCGTTACCTTAATGTAGGGAATAACGAAATCGAGTGGATGAGTTGGATGCGAGCGTGCTCTTTCCCAGTATTCGACGGCTTTGGCGGGTATCTGAGTGTAAACTGGCTCAACGCCAAAATAACTGACGCTGAAAACATCGTATATCAGCGGTTGTAGCTGTCGCTCCAGTGGCGGCAGTTGATCCAAGTTATAACTTATATCGCCTTGTGCTGATAGCGGTGCCAGAATCGCACCAACAACAATAAACAACCTCACCATTTTCCCTTTTCTCTCCTTCTCTTTCGCAACACGTCATCATGCCGACCTCGTAACGGCGGTTTGCTTCTCCACGTCTCACTTCGCATATCACACGTTCATCAAAGTCTGATTGAGCGCCGATATGGCAGCACGACGAATTCGTCGATCGGGATGACACGAACGTTGGTACGCGATCGCGCGTGGAAGCCTTGATTGCCACCAAGGTGCAGTACCTGGCCGTTCTTTATTTCTTCGCGGACCGCGAGGGTGATACTGCCAAACAGAGGGACAACCCTCTTCTACACCTACCTGAGACTTAGCGAATCCGAGCGGTGTTGCTAACTTCGTACAAATACAAAATAAACGAATTAACCCCAATAACCCAACCCTCAACATCCCATCACTTCCCTTTCATCCTGCCCTTAAGCGCCGGCGATTCGGCCGAAAACAGTGTTATTTTCGGCTCGTAACTTCCAGGCTCTGAGCACGTAACCGCCTATTCTTTTTTTGTCCGTTGTCAAATTTCCGAGGGGTGAGGGGGAGGCCATCGAGCGTTCCCTCGCTGGCGAGGCCGTCGTGAGCAGGGGATTACGCGACGCACGTTTCTCTGTTTGCGCTCTAGCGCCGAGCCTGGCTCGAATCTTGCCTTCTAGCCAAACGGTTCCCGAGTCGGGCCGGCACCCCAGCGGCAGCGCTGATCAAATTATTCGCCAAGGCTTGGCTCAAATAAAGCAGGAGGAGAAAAATGATCACGACAGCAGCGCAAGATGTTAATCGAGAAATCACAGACGCGGATCCGAAGCTTTACAACCATGATCTTGCGCCCGTGAAGGAACAAACCTGGAAGGCATACAACATCTTTGCGTTTTGGATGTCTGACGTCCATAGCGTGGGCGGTTACGTATTCGCCGGGAGTTTGTTCGCCCTTGGGCTGACGAGCTGGCAAGTCTTATTGTGTCTTTTAATTGGGATCGGAATCGTCAACCTTTTCTGCAACCTGATCGCGAAACCCAGCCAAGCCGTCGGTGTTCCTTACCCGGTAGTGTGTCGGGCGACGTTTGGTGTCCGCGGAGCAAATATTCCAGCCATGATTCGCGGCCTTATCGCAGTAGCCTGGTACGGGGTGCAGACCTTTCTGGCGTCCAGCGCGCTGGTTATTGTTGTGCTTAAGTTTTTTCCAGGGCTGATGCCGTATGCTGATGTGCATCAATACGGTTTTCTCGGGCTCTCGATCCTCGGCTGGGCGGGTTTTCTGCTGTTATGGGTTCTCCAGGCCATCGTGTTTTGGAACGGCATGGAAACCATCAAACGATTTATCGATGTGGCCGGGCCCGCTGTCTATGTCGTGATGTTCGTGCTTGCCGGTTACATGGTCTACAAAGCAGGTTGGCAAAATATCAGTCTCAATCTGGGCGACGTGAAGTATCATGGGCTGGCCGCTCTACCGGTCATGCTGACGGCTATATCATTGGTCGTCTCCTATTTTTCCGGACCGATGCTCAATTTTGGTGATTTTTCTCGTTACTGCCGCAGCATCAAGGCGGTGCAGCAGGGTAATTTCTGGGGACTGCCGGTTAACTTTCTTGCTTTCTCTGTCGTCACCGTTATTACCACCTCTGCCACCTTACCCGTTTTCGGGCATTTGATCACTGATCCGGTTGAGACGGTCGGCAAAATCGATTCACCCTTTGCGGTCGTGATAGGGGCGATGACGTTCACCATCGCCACGATCGGCATCAACATCGTAGCTAACTTTGTATCGCCGGCTTTCGACTTTTCCAATGTCGCTCCCAGCCACATCAGCTGGCGGACCGGCGGAATGATCGCGGCCGTCGCTTCAGTCTTTATTACGCCTTGGAATCTGTTTAATAATCCGGCCGTAATACACAGCACCTTGGACATTCTGGCGTGTGCCATCGGTCCGCTGTACGGGATCCTTTTAATCGATTACTATCGCCTAAAGAGGCAAAAGATAGTCGTGCAGGATCTTTATACGATGTCACCATCGGGAGCCTATTGGTATAGCCACGGTTTTAATTTGTCCGCCGTCTATGCCTTGATAGCGGCATCTTTGCTTTCTTTTTTGTGCGTGATAGTTCCCACTCTCAGCTGGTTGGCCAATTTCTCCTGGTTTGTTGGCGTCGCCGCAGGCGCTCTGTTTTATCGAATGTCGGCTCTGCCAGCGCGGTCAGTGGCGTCCGCCGCGATGGCGGTGACGACCTCGCAGGGTTCGACGGAAGAGACCTGAGACCGGTAGGATGAAGGCCGCTCATAAGCGGTGGTTTGCCCGTAATCTAATGACTGGAATCAGTGCGGTACCAGGCGGTGGCGAACTTTTAAACAACGCGCTCTGAACTTCCTTAGCCCATTCATGCAGGGTGCGATTCCAACAGATCGCTCTAGGCCAATAGGCAGCGCAAATCCGTCGCTACACCGCTTTCGAGGACGAGGGCGACGACGAGTATGAGGAGGAGACCGAGCCGCCGTAACGCCCGGTTCATCGCGATATAGCCGAAATGGCCCTGAGGCACGATCTCGAAATTCTGGACGTCCCAAATTTCAGCGAGACGCTGCAACGTCTGCACGGGTACGATTTGGTCGAACTCTCCCGCCAATAAATGAATACGTCTCGGATCAACTAACGGCTTCTGATCGAAAGGACAGGAGAGATGGGCATGCTGCCTGGAAATTCCGGGCTCGATCAGATGGCGGCGCAGGCGCGAACGAATTGCTAGTGCGGCCGGGCTATTCCAGATTGCTTCCTCGATATCGACGATCGGCTGTAACAAGGCAGCAAACTCGAAATCTCCTTCCAAAGATAGGAGCAGAGAACCAATCCAACCACCGTAGCTCGTGGCAATCAGACCAAAACGATCGGCGCCCTGAGTTCTTAGCAGTTCGAGCAATTGGCGTGTTTCCATGACTGCTTGCCGAATGGTCTCCGCATTTCGAATCAGTTCTGACGTAAGCGCCAATGCGCCGTTAGGATATCCCGACGGAACCCGGGTGTAATGAAACGGCAGATGCACCAAGACTGCGCTCCAGCCCATTTTATTGAAGCGGCGAGCGATGCGTTGATAACCGAAGTCGCTGGCCGACATCAACGCATGTAGAAAGAGCACGGCCGGCGCTGACCATCCTTCTTTGGAAAGAAAAACCCGCGCGCTGGCGACATTATTCTCAGGAAATTCGGATTCGACCGGGCTGGACCAACTTAAGAGAGCTGGCCCGATATGAAGTCCTTTGATTGGTTCCTTAGAATAATATTCTTGTCTAGAGAGTGACTCACATCGTGCCACGTAATTAGCTAGGTCGGCCGGTGAATTTGTCCGATCAGAAATCCGCCAATTAATAGAATTGATCAAATGACAACAAGCGCTGTCCGCGAGAAACGCCGTCAGACGTCTGAAGCTTTTTATCATTGCGTGCTGGCTCCTGACTCCTTACTCGAACTCCTCGAATGCCTTTGAATTCATGGTTTTTGCCTCCTAACGACTCAAAAATTACGGATTTTCCTAGAAAATAAGGCGATTCTCTTGAAAAACCGTGGTTCTCTTGCCATAACACACCAGTACAGATGACCAAAACCGAACTTCAAAACGCACTCGCTACGGCGACTCAAACCAACAAACGAAC
>DASUWQ010000252.1:0-3228 GCA_036378375.1 Chthoniobacterales bacterium | reverse complement strand
TGGCGATTCGGAATCGTGGCCAGCGAATACAACCGCGAGTACGTGGACGGGCTAGTTGGGTTCGCCAAAGACGAACTGCTGGTTATCGCCCCCAAGAGCGATACAACCGTTCTTCGCGTCCCAGGCTCTTTCGAAATCCCTATCGCTGTGCAGGCCGTCATTGAGCGCCAGCGAGTGGATGCCGTTCTCGCATTTGGCCTTATTTTCGACGGAGAGACCATGCACGCAGAGCTGATTGCCGGGGCGGTGACCACCGCGCTAATGAATCTGAGTCTGCAGCATAAGATCCCGATTTTACACGAAGTGCTGGTCGTTAAAAATGATCAACAGGCTACCGAACGATGTCTATTGCCCAAGATAAACCGGGGTATTGAAGCTGCCCGCGCTGCAATCCGGATCTTAGGTAGCCTGCATAACCTGGCAAAGGAGTAGGTTATGGGGAAACGACGAGAAGGCAGAGAAGCCGCCGTGCAATTGTTGTTTCATTGGGACATGAACGTTCGCCAGCCTTTGGAGGAAGCCGATCTCAATGGGTTCTGGCAGCTGCGAACGGCCAACCAGCCGACCAAAGAGTTTGCGACTCGGGTGGCCGCCGGAGTGATTGCGGAACAAGTGGCCATCGACGAAAAGATCAGCCGTTACACGGCGAATTATGAACTGAAACGGATTTCGGCTGTCGATCGTAATATCTTACGCGTGGCCATTTACGAGATGCTCTTTTGTAATGACGTTCCACCCATTGTCGCTATTAACGAGGCGATCGACATCGCTAAGAAATTTGGCACCGAGGAATCCGGGAAATTCGTCAATGGCGTACTCGACCGGGTGAAGCTTGATCTAAACCGCCCACTTAGAACCGCGAACAGTTGAGGGTTAGCGGTTTGCTGTTATCCATTGATCGCACGCGGGTAGATACCGTCGACCGCTAACGTTAACCGCCAGCCGCCAACTGCTAACTGCTAACTGCTAACTGCTAACCGCTAACTCATTAATGGCTTTTGGATTTCTCAAAGATCTGTTCGACCGATTTTCCGGAAAACCCATCGACTGGGACGAACTGGAGGAAAGTCTGATTCGTGCCGACATCGGCGTCCCCATGACCCTTGAAATCATTAAAGCTCTGCAAGAGAGACCAAATGTCAGTGCCAAGGAAATCGTGAGCGTCGTCAAGCAGCACATCGAACAGATTCTTCCGGTGGCCAATCCGCGACTCAGACCGCTACCCGATCGTCCGAAAGTCATTTTGATGACAGGAGTCAACGGCACCGGAAAAACAACGTCCACCGCGAAGTTGGCGCACATGCTAAAAAGGGAACGCCACACGGTGATGCTAGCGGCTGCCGACACGTTCCGCGCGGCTGCGATCGAACAACTCAAGATTTGGGGCGAACGCGTCGGGGTTGAGGTCGTCGCAGGAGAGTATCAAGCGGATCCAGCTGCGCTCTGCTACGACGCCTACGCCGCAGCCAACAAGCGAAACATCGAATTTTTAATTTGCGACACTGCGGGGCGCCTTCACACCCGGTACAACTTGATGCAGGAACTCGGCAAGATCGTTCGCACCTTGCAGAAACATGATCCGGCAACGCCTCAGGAAAGCTTACTGGTGTTGGACGCAACCACTGGAAGCAACGCGCTGGTCCAAGCCCGCGAATTTAAGGAAGCCATCGGGTTGACCGGACTCGTGCTCACCAAGCTAGACGGCTCTGGCAAAGGCGGGATCGCAGTTGCTATCCAACAAGAGCTGGGCATCCCGCTCCGGTTCGTCGGGACCGGAGAAAAAGTGGACGACCTTGCCTATTTCGATCGAGAGCAATTTGTCGACCAGCTGCTATAAGATTGAACGTACCTATGCCTGAGCAGCGAGACCTTTTGAAAATAGCGGCAGCCGCCCCAGCAACTACGACCACGAAGGCAGATCATGGGTCCCATGGTTTACGCTTTGGTGCGGCGCAGCCTTTCTCCTACGAATGGCTAAAGAATCATGCCCAGAGTCTCGCCGCGGAACCGTATCAGCCGCCACCTCAGCCCGACCCGAACATCGTCGCAAACATCGATTACGACGCCTACGGTAAGCTGAAGTACAAGCAGGAGTTCGCACTTTACGGGGACGGACAGCCCGGCGTTTTCCCGATTACCTTCATGTTTGTCGGTCATTATTTTCCGAAGACCGTCCGCATGTTTGCTCTTGAGAAAAACGCTAAGCAGGCTCGAGAGATCCTGTACGATCCCAAATATTTTGATATTCCAGCCGGCAGCGTCGCCCGACGCCTCGGAGATAATCCCTCCTGCATCGCTGGTTTTTGGGTGATGGAAGCTAAGACCGGACCCCTCGATTGGCATCGCGAAGAACCGTGGGTAACCTTCCTTGGCGCGTCTTATTTCCGGGCCAAGGGCGAGCTCGGACAGGTAGGTATATCCGCTCGCGGCATCACGTTGACGCCGGGAGGAAGTGGCCCCGAAGAATTCCCCGACTTTACCGCTTTCTGGTTTGCGCCCGGCGAATCTGCAAGCGAACCCCTGGAGTGCTATGCCTTGCTTGATGGCCCGAGTGTCACCGGCGCCTACCGCTTCGCGTTACAGCGAACAAAGGCCGTGATCACAGACGTTGAAGCAACCCTTTTTTTCCGTAACCCGGTTGAACGCCTGGGATTGGCTCCCCTCACGTCAATGTACTGGTACTCGGAGACAGTGAAACCCGTTGCTATCGACTGGCGACCGGAGGTTCACGATTCTGATGGTCTGGCGATATGGAATGGAAATGGCGAACGCCTCTGGCGCCCGCTCAACAATCCGCCGAGGATCATCATCTCGAGTTTTTCTGACCAAAATCCGCGGGGGTTCGGCCTGATGCAGCGGGACCGGTCCTTCGACCATTATTTGGACGGGGTCATGTATGAAAAGCGGCCTTCCGTCTGGATTGAGCCCGTTGGCAATTGGGGTTCGGGTGCGGTTCATCTCGTCGAGATCCCGACTGATGATGAGATCAACGACAACATCATCGCTTACTGGTGCCCGACCAAGCCGATTCAGGCCAAAGATCAGCTCGACCTGCGCTACCGGTTGCATTGGGTTGCGAACGAGCCCTATCCGTCGTCCCTCGCCCGTTGTGTCGCGACCCGACTTGGCCGAGGAGGACGTACCGGGCAACCTCATCCGGCTGGTGTTCGGAAATTCATAGTCGAATTCCTGGGCGAGCCTTTGATGGGACTTCGTGAGGATGCGAAG
>DASUWQ010000251.1:0-4775 GCA_036378375.1 Chthoniobacterales bacterium | reverse complement strand
CATCGAAGAATATGTCCAGCATCTCTTCTCTCACCTTCGCTGAAGAGTAACCGACCGCGGCCATGATCCGACCCCAGTTTGGATCTTCGCCATACCAACTGCATTTAAGTAGACTCGAATTGGCGATCGCTTCGGCCGCTTTCCGCGCATCCTGATAGGTAGCTGCTCCTTTAACATGAACTTCCACGAACTTGCTCACGCCTTCACCGTCTTCTACGATCATTCGAGCAAGATTGCGCGTCACGAAGTTGAGACCCTCACCAAACGTTTCGTAGCTCTGATGGTCCGGTGTGAGCGCCGGAACGCCCGCCTGACCGTTGGCTAAACAGATAGCGGTATCGTTGGTGCTCATGTCTCCATCCACCGTAATGCAGTTGAAGGATTGCTCGACGCTGTGCAAAAAAAGGCGTTGCAGCTCTCGCTTATCGATGGTGGCATCAGTCGTAACAAAGCAGAGCATCGTTGCCATATTCGGGTCGATCATCCCCGCACCTTTGGCGGCCCCTCCGATCCGGATGGTCTTTCCACTCACTGGAAACTCAATCGCGATCTCCTTGTGAAAAGTGTCACTAGTCATGATGGCCCGAGCGAAGGCAGAACCCGCTTCGCTGTCAAGCCCGGCGAATAGCTCAGGAATTGCTACCTCTATCTTCTCGATCGGTAGTTGCCGGCCGATTCGCCCCGTCGAACAGACCAAGGTCTGGCGTTCCCGCCAATGTCCGTTGTGACCCACGGCCTTGGCCATGCGTTTCGCGCTTTGAATCCCGGTGGTGCCGGTACAAGCGTTGGCATTCCCGCTGTTCACCACTACGGCTCTGATGTCAGCCGAGCGCACATGACTTGCCGATACCCGGACGGGTGCGGCTTTTATGCGGTTGGTTGTAAATGTGGCAGCCGCCACTGCCGGGACGTCAGAAACAATAAGAGCCAGGTCCGGTCCCGGTTTCGTCTCGCCCTTAATACCGCATCGCACCGCTGCTGCTCGGAATCCTCTGGGCGCCGTGACACCCCCATTGATTTCAGTAAAAGCGAAGGCCATCTCTGTGAATTCTCTCCAATACCTCAGAGAGGGCTTAGGATCGAAGACAATAATGCGTTGTTTTTTATAGTCGGCGCGGCACGCCGGGCATGATGCCGACTGGAGGGGAGCCGCTTTAGCCCGTGCCCGAAGACCTGGCATATTCTTTTCCAGTGCGAGGAAGGCCAAGATATCGGGTTAAACAGGCGGCTCCCGCGAATTACCGCACGCGCTGTTTCGTCAAGCGTTTTGCTCGGAGATTGGTCATTCGCGTTACGTGCCGATAGGCCTATCACGCGTTGAAACGTTCCCGGGAGCCGCCTGTTTAACGAGATTTGCGGTCATTCACGCGCCGCGAAAAATATAGGGGTCTCTTGGGCACGACCAAAAGCGGCTCCCCTCCATCCACGAAGCCACATCACGTTTAGCCTCAACGCCGGGTAACTTGCAGGCAAACCCGCCTAATTCAGCCCCAGCCCCTCGTCCCAACTCTGCATGACATTTAAGCACTGGATTGCCTGACCGGCAGCGCCTTTAACGAGGTTGTCCTCGGCTGACATCAAAATGACTTTCCCAGTCCTAGGATCCACTCGCCAACTCACTTCCATGGCGTTGGTGTAGGCTACGTTTTTCACGTCCGGAAAACTCGGCGGAAGTAAGAGGCGAATGAAAGGCTCTTCACCGTAAGCGGAGGTCAAGGTAGCGCCAATTTGCTCCTCAGTTATCGGAGAAGAAGGGTCAACGTGGATGGTGGTCGCGATTCCCCGATTCAACGGCACCAGGTGAGGTGCAAACTGTATCCGCACGGTTTCCCCGGCTGCCAGAGAGATCTCTTGTTCGATCTCAGCCAGATGCCGGTGAGCAGGTAAGCCATAAGGGCGTACACTTTCGTTGCATTCGACGAACATCAGGCGCGACTCGACAGTCCGACCGGCGCCGCTCACACCGCTCATACTCACCGCCACGATCGAGGAAGGGTGAATTTGGCCAGCCAATATCAATGGGAGCACCGGCACTAACACACTGGTCGGATAGCAACCGGGACAGGCCACTAGATTCGCGTTCCGGATCTCCTGGCGGTGCCGTTCAGGCAAACCGTAGACCGCGCCTGGCAATAAGCCTGGAACCGGATGTGGGTGCCCGTAGTACTGTTGATAGACCTGCGGGTCCTTTATTCGAAAGTCGGCACTCAGATCGAGCACTCGGATACCGGCCTCTAGCAAGGGAGAGGCTTGTTCGGCCGCGACACCATGCGGCAAAGCAAGGAAGGCAACATCGATCCGGCCTTTCAAGCTAGCCACGTCTGGGGCTTCGAACAGGACCTTGCCCAAACTGCTGCGGCGATCGAGCCAGGGAAAAACGTCGGAAGCCGGTTTCCCTGCCGCTTGTCGCGAGGTCAGCGCCACTATCTCGACTAACGGATGCTTTGCCAGCCGGCGAACGAGTTCCTCCCCCGTGTAACCGGTGGCGCCGAAGATAGCAGCATTCAGTTTGTTCATCGGATGAATGGAGAAATGTAGTTGTAAAAAGGAGAGCGAAGATCGACTCGAGTGGCGTTGGTTGCAAGGGATTGAAGAAGGAGCCAGGAGTCAGAATTCTGGAGTCAGGAGGCGTCGGGACAGACGTGCGCTTTTTCCCAGGATAACCGCGTCCTCATTTGAGGTGAAAAGTGAAAGATGACAGGTGAAAAGATGGATACATTGGCTTCGAGTTCCTGTCTCCGCTCCCTCGGCATTCAGCCCTTTCACCTTTCACCTTTCACTTTTCACTTCTGAAACCTCAGCGCTCCTCCACTAGCGGATACCTCAACCGACCCCGCCCCTCCTGACTCCCGAATTCCGGCTCCTGGCTCCTTCAAACGAGCAGGCGCTCGTTAAAAAATCCGTCTGGTCTTCCCTCGGGTTACATGTAAGTTCAGCTCCCTTCGATGAGCGACAAGAAAACAGCGCCGATGACCGATCTGGAGCGGTTAAGACACTCGACCGCTCATGTGTTGGCTACAGCGATCCTGCGGATTTGGCCCGAAGCTCAGTTCGCTGCTGGGCCACCGGTAGAGAACGGCTTTTACTATGACCTCGAACTGGATCATCGCATCAGCCCAGAAGATTTCGACCGCATCGAGGCGGAGATGCGCAAAGTTATCCACGAAAACCAACCCTTCGAACGGGTCCCGGTTGATAGAAAACAGGCGCTCGATCTCGCTAAAGAAGGAGCGTTAGCCGCGCTCGGGCCACGCAGCGTCCCCAGCAAATTTAAGTTAGATATTCTGCAGCGAATTCCGGACGAAGAAGAGATCACCCTTTATCGCAACGGCGATTTTACCGATCTCTGTGCAGGGCCGCACGTTGCTCGAACCGGAGAGATCGGCGGTTTTAAACTGACCAATATCGCCAGCGCGTACTACCAGGGAGACGAGAGCAAGCCTCAACTGCAACGCGTCTATGGCACCGCTTTCAAGACTGAGCAGGAGTTGGACGAATACTTTGCTCGCCTGGAAGAAGCCAAGAAACGCGATCACCGAAAGTTAGGCCGTGAGCTGGGATTGTTTCACATCGACGAGGATGTTGGCGCCGGCCTGGTCCTTTGGAAGCCAAAAGGAGCGGTAATCAGACGAGAATTACAAAATTTTATCTCGGAGGAGTTACGTAAGCAGGGGTACACGGAGGTCTTCACACCGAATATCGGGAAACTGGACCTTTACCGGACTTCCGGTCACTACCCTTATTATCAAGATTCCCAGTTCCCGCCTTTGATCGAACCGGAGATGCTTCGCCATCTGGGCGAAGAAGGATGTTCCTGTGCGACTCTTTCAAACATGCTCAAAGATGGGAGCGTTGAGGGTTACCTGCTGAAACCGATGAATTGCCCGATGCACATCAAGATTTTTGCATCGTCACCGCATTCCTATCGGGATCTGCCGGTCCGGTTAGCCGAGTTCGGAACCGTCTATCGCTGGGAACAATCTGGCGAGTTAGGTGGCCTGACCAGGGTGCGGGGCTTTACCCAAGACGACGGGCACATTTTTTGTACCGACGAACAGCTTCCGGAAGAACTATTCCGCGCGCTGGACCTTGGAATCCGTGTGCTAAGAACTTTGGGGTTGACTGACTATCGTGCGCGACTGGGGCTGCGAGATCCCGACTCATCTAAGTATGTCGGCGATCCAGAACAGTGGGACAAAGCTGAGGACGCGCTCCGTCAGGTCGCAAAGAAGGTCAACATTAACTGTTCCGAGGAGCAAGGAGAGGCAGCTTTTTACGGTCCCAAAGTCGACTTTGTGGTCAAGGACGTCATTGGGAGGGAATGGCAGCTCGGCACGGTTCAGGTTGATTACAACTTACCCCGGCGTTTCGATCTTAATTATATCGCCAGCGACAATGCGCCGAAACGGCCGGTAATGATCCATCGTGCCCCATTGGGTTCGCTGGAAAGGTTCTGTGGCGTGTTAATTGAGCATTTCGCCGGTAGTTTCCCGCTGTGGTTAGCTCCGGAGCAGGTCCGAGTGTTACCAATTTCCGATAAGCACCTTGAATACGGCCGCAAAATCGAGCACATGTTGTCAGAGATAGGCGTACGGGCCACGGTTTCTGATACTTCGGATAAAATTGGCGCCAAGATTCGCCTTGCTCAGCTTGACAAGGTTCCTTATATGTTGGTGCTCGGCGCACGAGAAGAACAGGCCGCTAATGTAGCGGTCAGAAGCCGTTCCCGCGGCGACGAGGGAGTTGTCAGTGCGCTACAATTCGTGGAAAGGGTT
>DASUWQ010000250.1:0-15457 GCA_036378375.1 Chthoniobacterales bacterium | reverse complement strand
GCGTTGGACGATCTTAATGAAGTTACCCGTCGCGTTGTCCGGCGGAAGCAGGGCGAAATTCGAGCCACTTCCGGGCTGCAGACTGTCAACGCGGCCCTTGAAGCGGTAGTGCGGGAGCGCGTCGATTTTGATATCGACCGGCTGGCCGACATGGACTCTTTCCAACTGCGTTTCCTTGAGATTGGCCAGGATCCAGACATCATCCTCGACCACCGCCATCAACGCCTGCCCGACTGAAACCCGATTTCCGGTCTGAACCGTTTTTTGCGCGATACGCCCGGAAACCGGAGCGACGATGGTACAATAAGAGAGCTGCAGTTCAGCGTTCTGAACTTGAGCCTGAGCAGCGTCAACCTGAGCGCTGGCAGCTTGCTGTTGAGCCTGGGCGACTTTCAGATTCTCCTTGGCCACCGTTACCGCGGCCTCGCTTGCTTTATAGCTAGCAAGATTAGTTTGCGCCTGTGATTGCGCGTTATCCAGGTCCTGCTTAGAAATGACCCCTCTTCCCTGATAGAACAGTTGGCTGTCCCGTTCGAAGGTGCGCTCCAAGTAATCGGAGTTCGCTTTGGAGGAGTCTGCTTGAGCTTGGGCTTGCGCTAATTGCGCCTCGACCAGTGGTATCTGCGCGTTCGCCTGGACGAGCTGAGCTTCGGCTTGTAAATAGCTGGCCCGGGCTTGAGTCAGCGCCACTTGATAGTCGCGTGGATCTAGTTTCAAGAGGGGTTGTCCAGCCGTGACGTGCCAGTTGTCGTCGACTAAGACCTGCTGGACCGTACCCGTGATGCGGGTGCTGATCTGGTGAGTATTACCGGTCACATAGGCGTCATCGGTATCCTCGTGGGCAGAAGCATACATCCAATACCGAACTCCGAAAAAAATGGCGAGAACGGCGACTACAGCTCCAATGACAAGAAAACGGCGGGGCGGACCGTTCCTGGTTTTGCCTTTCTGATTGGCATCTTCCTTTTGACCGGTACGAACCGTAGGCGGTCGAGCGCCTACGTGGTTGAGTGGAAGGGTGTTTTCTTGGACGGACATAAGCGTGTGATGGTTTGGAAAAGGTCAACGCGAACGACCGAGAGCGATCGAGACCGAAAAGATATTGTTAGTTGACCAAAGCTTCCTTGACATTACGTTACGTAACGTCACTCCAATATTTATGTTGTCAAGTCCTTCTCCGGAATCAATCTCACAACCACCTCGCCCCCTCGACAGCAGCACACCGTTTCCGGTTGCTTTCGCCGGAATTTCGCCGAAGGAAATTCATCCCATGCCTCGAAAGAAATCGGCTCCGGTCCGGCCTAGAACCGGAAATCGACGCAATCCACTGCTGCATCAGGCAATCATCGACGCCGCCACGGATGTGCTGGCTAAAGAGGGACCGACCCGGTTCACGATTGAGGCCGTAGCAAAATTAGCGGGATGCGGAAAACCCACCATCTATCGATGGTGGCCCTCGCGGTCAGCTTTGCTGCTTGAGGTCTACGAACAGGCCGTGCAACTAGACATCTCTCCTCCTAAAGGAAAGGACTTGGAGGAGGACATTTCTACGATGCTAAGACAGGTCTGGCGGGTCTGGCGAAAGGATTCGGTCGGTTCACTCTATCGTCTAATCCTTTCCGAAATGATCCTCGATAAAGAAGGGGCTCGTTACTTGCGCGAGGTGTTTTTCCCGAGACGTCAGACTCTTACCGTGATCGCGTTCCAAGCGGCCCAAGATCGCGGTGAAATTCCGCAGGACGCAGACACAAAATTGTTGATGGATCTCGCGTATGGTTATTCGCTTTTCCGCATGATAACGCGGCAGATCGAAGATGATGACACCCCCGACCGAATTGCTGCTGCCATTGCCAAGCTCGCGAGGACTGGTGTTCCTGCACGGAAAAAGACCGCCAGCCTCGCCGCCTCGAGATCAATAGCGAATAGCTAGCGACAGACCGCAATTGCTGACCGGCATTACCACTTGGGGGTGGTGTACGCTTGAAAATTCTGCCGTTTGCCGCTGTGCAAACAGAAGCGGGAGAAGCGCTGGGTCGAGACTTCGATTACTATTGTATCCGCGAGAATCTGAAGGTAAACAATGCGCCCTACGCAGACACGCGGCTGATGTTTTCGTTCTGAAGAAGCTCCGTAGGAGCAACATCTTTATAGCTAGCGTTCCAGATTGTGGGTAGCTCCGTAGGAGCGGCATATGGTGGGCATTCGCAGGCAGCTGGGAACGTCCTCCAAGGATCGGAAACGTTCTCGTGGCTGCACGTGTGAATATGCCGCTCCTACGGAGCTCGTCCCATTTGGACATCGACAGCTATAAAGATTTCGCTCCTACGGAGCTGACTGAGTGCGTAGTCTGTGCTCCGTGCACTTTCGCTAGCATTCCCGCTTGCCGTCTCCCAGCGCCTCGCGGTGCCGACCGAATCGGCCACGCAAGCGAGGCTCCCCTCCAGGGTGCCGACCGCCTTTGAAAAAAATCATCTAGACGAATCGGTCAAATGACGCTTGTAAGCAGGAAGTGCACTACTGTCCGAAAAGAGACAAATACCGGAGCATGCTCCTGCGGCCGTGGGACCGCTAACGGCAAAACTGCAGATTGCAAGCTATGAACCGCCCAGCGCAAACCGAATTTGCTCAGCCGAGATTAAGCCAAACGATCGATCCAACCGCGCGCAAAGAAATCATCGTAGGTGTTCTTCTCGCGATGTTTCTGGCCGCGCTTGATCAGACGATCGTCGCCCCCGCGCTTCCGACAATTGGCTCTTCGCTGGGAAATGCGGAATACCTTTCTTGGATTGTCACTGCTTATCTTTTAACGGCGACGGCTGTAACGCCGCTCTATGGAAAGCTGGCAGATATAAGAGGACGCCGGCCGGTTATCTTTGGGGCGATCGGTATTTTCGTCGCGGGATCGATCATCTCGGCTTTGGCTCCTTCGATGTTGATGCTCATCATCGGTCGAGCAATCCAAGGGATCGGTGGTGGTGGTTTGGGGGCTCTAGCCATGACCGTGATCGGCGACGTGGTTCCTCCGCGCGAACGAGGGCAATACCAAGGATATATTTCCGGGATGTGGGGGATCGCTAGTTTAGCGGGACCGGTTGTGGGCGGATTCCTCGCGCACAAGTTCCATTGGTCGATGATCTTCTGGATTAACTTGCCATTAGCGGCGGTAGCCATCGTGGTTTTGAACAATCCGTTAAAGAAGTTGCCCCCTGTCCACAACGACCACCGACTGGACTTGCTAGGTGCGAGTCTGGTCATCTTGGCAACGACTTCTTTGATGCTCATGCTGACTTGGGGCGGTTCGCGGTACGCCTGGATATCAGCCCAAATTTTCGGCCTGACGTTCGTTTCACTGGTCTTTTGGGCGCTATTCGGTCTCCGGATTTATCATTGTGAAGAGCCGATTCTTCCAATTGAAGTGTTGAAGAATCCAATCGTGGCAACGGCAACTATTTCGAACTTTTTTTCGATGGGCGTGAACTTAGGTCTTGGTGTGTATGTTCCGCTTTATTTACAGGGGGTTCGCCACCTGGACCCCAGTAGCGCCGGTATGAGCTTGGTCCCGTTGATGCTGAGTATGGTTTGCGGGGCTGCGTTCTCTGGGTGGATGACAACCCGATTAAAACATTACAAACGGGTCGCCTTGATAGGAGTAACCATCGCGGCGATTGCCCTTTTCGCGCTGGCAGTTTGGGCCAGCGCATTATCGTACCTCGGTCTAGAAGCGGTCCTAATGGTGATTGGCGTCGGAGTTGGAACCTCGTTTCCTTTAGTGATCGTCTGCGTGCAAAACGCAGTAGACCCTGGGCACCTCGGTGTCGCGACCGGCGCAGCCACTTTTCTGCGCGCCCTCGGCGGCGCCATGGGTGTGTCAATTCTTGGCGCTGTGTTTCTCAGTTACGGGTTTGCTCAAAATGGCGAGGCGGCCAAGGGGCTAAGCGATCTCGGTCCACAGGGCAACGCTGCGTTTGCCACGATTTTCTTAACAGCTGGAATTGGGTTGGTGATCACTAACTTTTTCCTTCTTTTGATGGAAGAGAAACCGCTGCGGGGGAAAGGTGAGAAGTGATTGGTGAAAAGTGAGAGGGGGGAAGCTTGCCCACCATCTATTCAACCCGCGACGTGTCCAGCTCAGGAACGCGCTCCAATGCTGTATCATGGCGGAGCAGGAGGACAATCACCATGGCCACAAGAGCGACTCCGACCAGCACCAGAAGACCGTTGGTAAAGCTTCCGGTCGCGTCCTTGATCATGCCCATCACCGATGGCCCAACGAAGCCTGCGAGATTACCAATTGAATTGATGATGGCGATACCACCGGCCGCGGCAGCTCCGGACAGGAAGGCAGTCGGCAAGGTCCAGAATACCGGCAGCGAGCCAAAGATGCCAAAGCCGGCCACACTAAACGCCACCATCTTCGCGGTTGGATCATTCAGAAATGCGCCGACAGTCAATCCGGCAGCGGCGATGAATAAAGCGAAGCCGGTGTGAAAACGCCGTTCCAACTTGGCGTCTGAGCGGCGGCCCCACCAGACGATGCCGATTACGCCCACCACATAAGGGATCGCGGAGACGAAGCCGGTTTGGAGATTAGACATGCCGAACGCTTTTACAATCTGGGGCAGGAAAAAGCTCAATCCATAGTTGGTCGCAACGGCGCCGAAATAGACCAGGCTGAGTGCTAGCACCCGGGGATTTAGTAAAGCCTGCAGCACGTCATAGTGTCGCGCAGCTACGCGCTGCCGCTCCTCGGCTGCCAGCCGATCAACCAGCCAGCGTCGTTCGTCGTCACGCAACCACTCAGCATCCGCGGGCTTGTCGGTCAGGTAGCACAGGACAATGGCCGATAGTAAGAGCGCCGGCACTGCTTCCAAAATGAATAACCATTGCCAGCCGTGCATACCGAAAACTCCTTCCAGACCCAGCAACGCGCTGGATATCGGCGCGCCGACGACCGTTGAAAGAGGGATCGCCGCCATGAAATAGCCGATCACACGACCGCGATATGCCGCCGGAAACCAGAGCGTCAGGTAAAAGATCATTCCGGGGAAGAAACCGGCTTCCGCGGCACCCAATAAAAATCGGACTATATAGAACCAAGTCTCGTCCCGTACAAACGCCATCGCCCCTGACATGATGCCCCAGGTGAACATGATGCGGGTGATCCAGCGTCGTGCACCAAAGTGGGCCAGAAGCAGGTTGGATGGGACCTCCAAGACGCCATAGGCCAGAAAAAAGATACCGGCACCCAAACCATAGGCTGAGGCCGACAAGTTGAGATCCTTATTCATCGTCAGTGCCGCGAAGCTGACATTCACCCGGTCGAGATAAGCGACAAAGTAGCAGACGATCAGGAAAGGCAGAAGGCGTGCAGACACCCTTGCCATCGTGCGTTGTTCGAGCGTGTCCATTGGGGGGATGGTCGCCCTTACCGGCCCTGACCAAAGCGCCTTCGTGGCGCTGGCAGCGACCAATGCAACAACTGGCGAGATCATTGTCAAGCCGCGATCGATTCGCGGGTAGGGACGAGCTCCTCCTCCTCCGGGTCGTTTTGGACTCGCGAGTGTTTTTTCACTAACCCCCGGATGAGGGGGAGCTCATCCCTACCGAGCCGCTGCGCTCAATGGCCTTGCCAGCAGGGTCCGCCTCCTAGCCCCGTATCTTCCTTTATTAGCCCTCCCGATAGATGAGGTCGCGGCGGCGGGCGTTGCTCGATTACCTCTGAGTCTAACGCTTTTTTTAAAAGGCTGAAATCCGCTTTGCCTAACTCCTCGCATTCGGCCACAGCCTCCTTAACATGACGTTTTGCTGCCTTCAGCTCAAACCACAGGAACGTGAGCGTTTGCATAAATCTCCTAATCTCCTTTCGACGTCCCAGCATACCGTCGAAGGCGAGACGGTAATCGGTAACCCCGTGCTAACATTTTCTGCCGGAGATTGCCGACACTCCAATATATTAAAGATTCGACATTGATAGCTATCAGCTATTGTACCGCCATGGAGCTCAGGCATCTGAGATACTTCGTTGCAGTAGCTGAGGAATTGAATTTCGCACGAGCCGCTCGGCGCGTTCATATCGCTCAACCCTCTTTAACCAAACAAATACAACAGCTTGAACATGAGCTGGGATTTCCGTTGCTGTACCGCACCAAGAAAAAGGTAGAACTCTTGGACACAGGCCATGCCTTCTTTGAGGAAGCGCTGCGGCTCCTGCGCCAGGCAGAGAACGCAATCCAATCTGCCCACAGAATACATACCGGTGAAAGTGGCCGTCTAGTAATCGGCTTCAGCCAGTCCGCCGCACCGGAGGTTCTGCCCAGGATTCTTCGCAGGTATCATGCCTTATACCCGAAGGTGGTAGTCGACCTCTTGGAAATTGTGAGTATCCAAAGCGGCGAATCGTTGATGGAGAGCGCAGTGAGTGTAGCCTTGGTCCGATCGCCAACGTTTTTAAGCCGCGAATTATTCTGTTTCGAAACCATCCAACGCGAACGTTTCGTGCTCGCTTTACCGGATTCACATCCCTTAGCAAAGCAAAAGAGCGTCCGAATCAAGACGTTAGCGAGCGAGCCTTTGATCGTTCCTCCGCTTCAGCCGGGATGGGGCTACGCAGACTCATTGTTCCAGATATTCCGAGACTATCAAATCGTGCCCTCCATCGCACAGGAAGCGCTTGGCGCGTTGGCTGTGGTCACTCTAGTAGCGGCCGGGTTCGGCATCGCCCTGGTACCTGCTTCTCTCGGCCATTTCAGTTTACCCGGAGTGATTTACCGGCCCATTAAGGGGCCATGTCGAACCAGCGACCTGACTCTGGTTTGGAGGCGTGACAGCCGCGCCTCGACGGTTCGAGCTTTTTTGGAGGTGGTTAGGGAGGAGTATAAAGGAGGATCTAGGAGCTAGGAGATGGCGTCGGCGTGTCGGCGTGTCGGCGTGTCGGCGTGTCGGCGAAAGGGCGAAAGGGCGAATGGGCGAATGGGGCGATGGAGGCGCTTTTGTCCCGAAGGGACTTAAGGACAAAACCGCCGCCAGCGCTCACTCGCCGTTTCGCCCATTCGCCCATTCGCCGACACCCCTCCTAGCCCCTAGATTCTAGCTCCTAGCTCCTAGCTCCTGCCTCCTTCCCCTCGGCGCCTGAATTTTTTCCAGGCGCAGCGGGAGCCTCATTGTGGCCAGGATCAATACGGCGTGCAGGCTGCATAACAGGGCAAAACTAATCGTAAATGCGCTGGTTACATTAGCGGGCGAATGAACGGCCAGCTGCCAGCCGAGAAAAGTTGCGCAAAGTGTAGTCAGGGTGGGACCGCCTAGACGCTGCACGATATTCAGAGACGTTGTCGCCATGGGCAATTGCTCTTTAGATACCGCCGCATAGGCGGCGGAGATGGACGGAACACCAACCGCACTGAGGCCCGCCCCGCGGATGAACAGGGTGACCACGAGAATCACGGCATCGAAATGAGGTGAGCTCAAGTAAAGAAATGGCAGCGTGCCTAAAAATGCTATTGTCGCGCCTCCGGCAGAGGTTCCTCTGATACCGAAGCGCTTAGTCAACTGCCCCATCCATGGATAGGTACACATCATTCCAAGGCCTAGAGGAGCCATGAGCCATCCGGCAGCGCTGGGTGATTCGCCCACAGCCCGAATAAGATAGATAGGGATCAACATCTGGCCCGCGAAGGACAGGCCATTGGCGGCGAACTGAGTAACAGCCGAAGCGGAGAAGACTCTGCCGCTGAATAGCTGTAAGTCGATCAAGGCTCGTGCGCGGTCCTTTAAAGCCTTGAACACAAAAGACGCCAGCAGAATAACTGACAACAGGATCGCCGTAATCCCGGTGTGATCCCCCAAATGATCGGATCCGTATAGAAACAGCACCAACCCGGGTGAAAGCAGAACCAGGCCGAGCAGGTCGAGCCTTCTCGCACTAGATCTTACTTGGTCATCATCAGGTAGAAAGAGGAAAGCCAGTATGATGGCGAGGACACCAACCGGCAAGTTGATGAGGAACAGCCAATGCCAACTCGCGCGCTGGAGAATGGCTCCCGCGATCACAGGTCCGAGGACCGGCCCCAAAAGAACAGGTATGGCCGCGTAGCCAATGACACGCACCATTTGTTTACCCGCTGCGCGAGCCACCATCAGTTGAGCCATCGGAGCCATCAATCCACCGCTGATGCCTTGTAGGACGCGGAACCCAATCAAGGAGCCGGCAGACCAGCTCAATGCGCATAAGCCGGAGGCCAGCGTAAACCCGAAAAAACAGATTAGGTATAGCTTCTTAGCACCGATGCGTTCTACCAGCCAAGCGTTCAAGGGCAATGCCAGAGCCAGCGCCAGAAGATAGCCGCTGGTCACCCACTGGATAACGGACAAGCTACTGTGTAGCTCCGCGGCCAGGCTGGATAGCGACACATTAATAACAGTCGCATCTAATTGCGCGAGCAGAGATCCCAGGATAGCAACCCAGACAATTCTCCATACTCGGGGATCGAGCCGATCCGGCTCCAGTGTTTGCTCACGCAAGGGCTTTCATGACCTCCTCTGTAGTACGGACCCGGGCGAGCCGCGGAAAGATTTTGGCGAAGGCAAAGCGATGTTCATCGGCATCCTGAGCCGAGCACGCGTCTTCTACGACGACGAACCCGAAGCCTAACCCAGTCCCCTGGCGCAGCGTTGATTCAACCCCCGCGTTCGTTGATACACCAGTCAGCAGAACCGTATCGATTTTACGAATCAAGAGTTGTTCGCCGAGAGCGGTGCCGGCGAAGGCGCCCCAATGCGGCTTGGTAATCAGTAAATCGCCCTCTTGAAAACCGGCTGAGGGCGCAAGTTCAGAAAGCTCGGCCGGCAGCTGTTTCCCGGCGAAGGCCGACGGCTGATCAACAGGAAGCTGCAGAAAGGACTTGAGGTCGACCCGCACCCACACGACTAGGCCGCCGCGAGCACGTAACTCGTCGGCAATCTGGCGGTTTCTTTGCACGACCTCGTCCACCGGATACGGAGCAGCAGTGATCGCCATAATTGCGTTTTGCAGATCGATAGCGATCAGAGCGGTTGTCCGTGAATTGATAGAAAGGTTAGACATAAAGGAAGCAGGTTTAGAAAAACGTTATGAAAAAACAGTGATTGAAATCGAGGATATCCTCGATTTATTATCAGAAATATGAGGGCATCCTCGATTTCGTCAAGCGCAGTTCGAGTAGCTCCCCAACAGGAGCGTTCCGCACGCCGGTTCGCCGGTTTCTTGCAGGCAGCCGCTGAACTGTTCTCAGAAATCGGTTTCGAGGCCACCACCATGCAGGCGATCGCCGATCGCAGTAAGTCGTCAATCGGCGCGCTTTACAATTACTTCCCCGATAAGCAATCCGTCGCTGCCACGCTCCTTAGCGGGTACGCAGAAGAACTGCATTGGCGCCTCAAATCGCTGATGGACCATGCAGAGACGCTTTCTACCAATCAATTTGCCGGCTTATTCATTGACTGCATCATCGATTTCACGCAGGAGCGCCCCGCCTATCTTAGTTTGCACAGCGAGCCCATTCGCTTTCGCCGCGATCCTGCAGCGCGCAAAGCACTCCGCGAGATCATTGCTAATGCTTTTCGAACTAAAAATCCCTCTCTCTCATCGGAACGATCGCTACTAGCGGCTAACGTTGCGGTCCAGATCGTAAAAGGCTTGGTTACTCTTTATTTGGAATCCGACGCGAAAACCAAACCTCTGGCGGTGGCAGAATTTCGCCGGGTACTCACCTCTTATCTCGAAGAAGTTTTGTCGAGATAAAGGTCGGCGAAGAGCATAGCGATGACGTTGACCGAAGGGAACGTGGTGTGCCAATCCATCAGCGATGCCTCTTTGGCCCCGAAGCAAAGGCTCAGGCCAACCTAGTCGCCACAAACGCGGGACTGAAAAGCGGCTCCGTAGGGGTCACCTCTCCTAGATTCTAGCTCCTAGCTCCTCGCCATTAATACATCCGCAAAAAAGATCTTCTACGAACGTTAGCGTAGCTCTCAAAGTAGGTTATGTTCTTTCGTTCGAGGCAAGCAACGGTTGTATTCAGATTTAGCCCCCATGAATCAATCAACTGAGCTTCAGTGGATCGACTACCTGATCATCCTGATTTACTTCGGCTTTGTTCTCGGAATTGGTTTCATTCTCCGGCGCTTCATTAAGAGCAGTTCCGATTTTCTAGCTTCTGGACGATCGATTCCCGCTTGGGTAGCAGGGCTCGCTTTTCTTTCTGCTAACCTGGGCGCTCAAGAAGTGATTGGAATGGCCGCTTCCGGCGCGAAGTACGGAATTGCAACCAGTCATTTTTATTGGCTGGGCGCAATACCGGCCATGGTTTTCGTGGGAATCTTTATGATGCCGTTCTATTACGGCTCGAAGGCTCGCTCGGTGCCCGATTATCTCTCCCTGCGCTTCGACGAAAAGACCCGTGGTTTCAATGCGATTACCTTCGCCGTGATGACGGTAATGTCGTCCGGGATCTCTATGTACGCGATGGCATTGCTAATTCAGACGCTGCATATCTTTGATTCCGCCATCCGGGCGCTCGGATTACCTCAGACCTGGGTGTTTCACGCCAGCATCATCGTTTCCGCGGTGATCGTCCTCGGGTACATCTTTCTCGGCGGGTTGACCAGTGCGATCTACAACGAGGTTTTACAGTTTTTCCTGATAGTGGCCGGGTTTTTACCGCTGGTGACACTGGGGCTCATCAACGTGGGAGGGTGGCAAGGTCTAAAGGAGAAGTTGCAACCTGCCTATCTGCACGCGTGGGCAGGCTTAAGCAATCCTCGAGACAATCCATTGGGGGTCGAATGGTTCAGCCTGATTATGGGACTCGGCTTTGTGCTCTCGTTTGGCTATTGGTGTACGGATTTTCTTGTGGTCCAGCGCGCCATGGCCGCTGATTCGATGGCGTCAGCCCGGCGCACTCCGTTGATAGCAGCCGTCCCCAAAATGCTCTTTCCGTTCTTGGTGATTCTTCCCGGCTTGCTGGCTTTGGCTTTGACCCATCCGGTTAACTCGGGTGGAGCAGAGGGAACAAAAGGGACTCCTCCCGCCGCCTCGGTCGAGGCCACCAACCCGGTTAATTTGATCCCGCCGGAAACGAACCCGGAGACCGGCCAGATCGTAAAGGATGACAAAGGGCAGCCGATCCTAAACTATAATATGGTCATTCCGAACATGCTGCTCCGTTACTTTCCGAGCGGGATGTTAGGAATTGGACTCACAGCGTTGCTGGCCAGTTTCATGTCAGGCATGGCAGGAAATGTGACCGCTTTCAACACCGTCTGGACGTACGACATTTATCAGTCGTACATCCGGCGCGATGCTGACGACCGGCATTATCTGCGAATGGCTCAGTTCGCCACTGTTTTCGGGGTCTTGGCCTCAATCGGAGTCGCCTACTTCGTCGCGGCGTTTAACAATATCATGGACGTGCTTCAATTGGTTTTTGCGTTTGTTAACGCGCCGCTTTTCGCCACCTTTTTGCTGGGCATGTTTTGGAAACGGGCTACTGGACACGGTGCGTTCTTCGGTCTCCTCAGCGGAACGTTGGCCGCCGCCCTGCATCACGGCCTTACTCTGAGCGAGGGTGCGACCCCAGGGGTAAAAGGCGGCTGGATTGCGGTTGCCCACATTTATCCCAGTCAGATGGCACAGAATTTCTGGACCGCCATCTATGCCTGGGTGGTTTGTTTCATCGTGACGATTATCGTCAGCTTATTCACTCGTCCTCGGCCAGATGAAGAACTCCGCGGCTTGGTCTACAGCCTGACCGAGAAAGACACTTCAGCCAAAGGCCATTGGTACACCCGCCCGGTGCCCCTTGGCATCGGCGTGCTGATTCTGACCCTGATCCTGAACATCATTTTCTTTTGAGCCTATGGGAATCGATCTTCGTTATCCTATCGGTCTTCTGTTTCTGACCTTTGGGGTGTTACTGGTACTGTATGGGCTGTTTGCCGGAACCGCGGCATATTCCCGATCGCTTGGCATCGATGTGAATTTGTGGTGGGGCCTGATCATGCTGCTCTTCGGAGGTTTGATGTTCTTTGCCGCCTATCGAAAGAGGGCGAGAAATCAAAAACAAAATTCACCACAAAGACACGAAGGACACTAAGGCTTTGAAAGCCGAAGGCAGAGTATCGGCCAGGCGTGATCCTTAGATCGCGCCCGTGCTTCCAACGCTGGTGCACTTAATTTCTTTGAGCAGACTATTTCTCTGCGAACTCGGTGACTGGGGTGAAATTTCCAATTCATATTTCACTGACAGATGGCGTACGCGCATATTTACGTCCAAATAACTGCAACCTCCGGCGACTCCGGCCGCTCGAAATCTGTCGTCATCTTGGTTCCGCGAAACGCCATTCAGGAATACAAATGCAAGTTCCACGACATGAACGAGAAGGATGAGACAATTGCCGAACGATTGGCTGATCCCGTGGCGAGCTATGTCTTTACGCATCGACCCGGCTTTGGCAGGTTCCGGGTAGCATATTCCTTCACGACGACCCCTCCGCCAGAAATCGAGCACGAAGCTCCCGAACTGACACGAGGAGAATTGAAGGCATGGTTAGTGTAGTGTTTCCAACGAGCGAGACCGAGCGGGAACGCCGGGAACGAAAAAAAGCTGGTGAGGAACGGCAGATCGAACCCAACGATAAGGGAATCTTGTTTCCCTGCATCTAGCTTTCGTCGCTCTTTTCTTTGTCGATCGATTCGCCGGCGAGATTTGAAGGGCGACTACCTTTTGTCATATCGAGAATG
The DNA here is from genome assembly GCA_036378375.1 of Chthoniobacterales bacterium. GTDB lineage: Bacteria > Verrucomicrobiota > Verrucomicrobiia > Chthoniobacterales > JAFAMB01 > JAFAVN01. The sequence goes on along the minus strand of DASUWQ010000250.1, from coordinate 2,682 downwards.
CAAAGTCGCGTTCCGAATGGATCTTTTATTACGGCGCATTTGCCAATCCGGATGTCAAAAGGCGCTACCAGTAAGTGGCATCCCTTCTCGGTATAAGACTTCACCTCATCGATCACGTCGCGAACAAGGTAATAGACCTCGACCGACGTAGGAATATTTGGATCGTTGTGGAGCACGATCTCGGTATCGCTTTCGGCAAATTTAAGACCGATGGAGACGTCGTCACTCCAGTTTGGACGAAGACCAAAAACATCCCGGTAGTAGGCAGCGGCGACCTCCACCGAGTCAACGCGGATCATAATGCAATCAATCTTCCGTAGCATAACGGCTCTCTGTTCGGAAAATGGACATTTGCCATAAACAAGGTACTGATCAATCAGGCAAGTTAGTACCTTCTCAGTGGTAATTTTTTCCGTTTCAGTGGACTAGCCGGGCGACCGCTCGCAGGTAATCTTTTTTCCAGCGACGATAACGTCGCTCTCTGAAATAAAAGACGCCCACTACCCAGAGAACAAAAAGGATATAAACAGAGTGGAATACGCAGAACTGCAGCGGAGAGCCGAGGAGCAGAAAGGGTGTGTGGGCCATCGCTCCAACTCCTAGCAGTACGCCGTAGAGCAGGATATTCATCCCGCGCGGACGTCGCTGCCAAAGCCACCAGGCCCGTTGCCGCTCTTCTTCGGTCGCCAATGACTCGTTGCCGGGCTGTTGCCTCAGAATCGCGTCTGGATCGAGGTCCGGAAAGCCGCGAAAAATCCAGGGATGTGAGAACTTCGCCATATGTCAAATCCAGCAGAAGAAAACGTCACGCAAAGCCGCAAAGACGCAAAGAAAAGACGATAGAAAAAATGGAATGCTGCGAAATGGAGAGCTGGTAATGATGAATTTTGGACCGTCGCTCGACCCCCTTTGCTGGCCGGGCCCTTGTTTGTATCTTTCTTCCTTTGCGTGAGATTTTAGGGGGGTGGCTGCGACGGTGACGTCCGTTCTAATCTGCGGATCTTAAGTTCGATGCCGGCGGGCGAAGGTTCTGCTTTTGGCGCGATTCCCGCAAAAGCTCATAGAACACCACCGGCGTTTACCGGGCCGGGATTCATCGACGAATAGCCCTCGACAGGTTGGGTCAGCACACAGTTTGATCCGTGCCGGAACGATCCTTGTCAGCATATCGATGGCGTCTCTAGCGATCGTGGCAAGGACTGGGGAGAGCGTTCGCTCGTTCTTCCAGTCGGCTGACCGGCCATCGGAAGTCAACTCTGGCACTAAGGTGCCTCGCGCGGCCCAGACATTAATCGTCGCAATATCTTCCGGGAGCGGTTTGCGCGATTGGCGCACGGCAGAAGCTGCGCGATAGATCGCTTCTCTCAGGAGTCGCACCGAAACCAATTCGGGCTGTGAGATTCTTGGCGCCACCCGCAAGAATCTGCCCTCCACGCACCAGCGAGCGAGGGTTTCAGCATCGGGAATCCGCTCCAACGGCTCAGGCGTTCCTCGATCTCCCAAAGTCGCGACCAAAGCGATGCAGGGTCTGCGGTTGCCCAATCGGAATTCCATTGAACGTGGGCGGCCTGGGCCGGTTGCGGGCTGGCTCATAACAACCAGTATAACCGGTTGACAGCAAATGGCTAGCCATATAACCGTTATAACAGGTTATAATCGTATGAGTACCGATCCTGTTTCTGCTGACCTTTCCCCAGCGTTTCGGCACGCCGATATGGTGAACGCCGGCGTCCGTTTCCATTACTTGTTTCAGGGCGCCGGCTTCCCTGTGATCTTGCTCTCGGGCTTCCCGCAGAGCTCTTATGCGTGGCGCAACGTGATCCCTCAACTAGCCGGTAACTATCGCGTAATCGCTCCCGATCTACCTGGCCAGGGCGACTCCGATCTCCCGAGCGATGGCTATGACACTGCCACTGTGGCCAAACGATTGGATCTCTTCCTTTCAGAGCTCGGCCTCGACCGATTTCACCTGGTTGGACACGACGTCGGCGCCTGGGTTGCCTTTACTTATGCTGCTACTTTCCGCTCCAAAATTGAGACGCTTACCGTGATCGATGCCGGTATTCCCGGAATCAGCCTTCGGCCTGAGATCCGCTTACAAGAGGCGCGGAACCGGTGGCATTTTCTGTTTCAGCAAGTCCCGGAGCTAGCAGAATCTCTAGTCGCTGGGCGCGAAGAAGCCTATCTCAGCTGGTTCTTTCGAAATAAAGCGGCGCGGCCGGATGTCTTCACCGAAGAAGATATCAAGGAATACACTCGAGTCTATTCTGCTCCTGGCGCCATGGCAGCCAGTTTCAAATTCTATCAAGCCGTTCCTGAATCGACGGAACAGAATCGAGTGCTATCCGCAAAGAAGCTCTCGTGCCCGGTTCTGGCCATCGGCGGCGAGCGAGGTTCTACTCCAAATATCGGTAACGACCTGCTGGCGATCGCATCGAACACTCGCGGCCTAGTGTTTCCCTGTGGTCATTATATTCCCGAAGAGGAACCCGACCGATTGGCGCGAGAATTGCAAGCGTTCTTCAAAGCAGCAGGGCGGCAGAAAACGTAATGGAGTAATCGAGTGTTGGAGTCGTGATTCAAAGCGCGATCCGCTCACTCTGATTATGCCCTGGTCCACATTTACCGGAAGATTCACAATACGGAAAGAGCACGAAGAACACAAAGACTGAGGCAATGAAT
>DASUWQ010000249.1:0-2332 GCA_036378375.1 Chthoniobacterales bacterium | reverse complement strand
AGCGATTGGCTTCGAGACGGAAGCGAGTTGAAAAACGGTATCAGGATCCACGCGCTCCGGCTTACCCGCCTCGCGAAGACCGAATCCTTGGGCGTATACCAGCTGATCGTGATAGACTACGGCCACGGCGATGCCGGGTACATTCGTCTTTTCCATCGAGTGCGCTACCACCTGATCGAGCTGGTCAAGAGCCGTCTTAAGGTGGTCGGGTGTGACCAGGGAGCTTTGCGCAGGCCGAGCGGTAAAAAACACAAAGGAAAGCAGAGGAATAAAGAGGTGTCCTCCATCGAAAGGACGCAACGAGCGTAAGAAAGAGTCGGCCATCATAATTGGGTATCGCCTCGCGGTGGTATTAGAACAAATACGGTACAACACATGACCGGGTCACGTCTTAAATCTTCAAGGCCAGCGAAGTCTTTTACTGGTCGAAGTTGGTGGAGCGCGTTACCATCTCCCAGAGCCCGAATTCCTTGGTCAGCTCTTCAAGTTTGTCGTGAACAAACTTGAAAGCATCGCTCCCCAGCAAAAGATGAACGGGAGGATTCTCTGTTTCTATTATTCTCAACAGAACTTGAGCGGCTTTGGCCGGATCGCCCGGTTGGTTACCGCTTTTCTCCTGACGCGCTTTTCGAATCGGGTCCATTAGCCGGTCATAGTCAGAGATAGTACGCTTGGTACGAATCATAGAGCGGCCAGCCCAATCAGTTCGGAACTGCCCTGGAGCGATGGCAGTCACTCGGATTCCGAAATCCTTCACCTCTTTGCTCAAGGTCTCAGAAATCGCTTCCAATGCGGATTTGCTGCCACAGTAATAAGCGATTCCGGGCATTGTGATATATCCTCCCATCGACGTAATGTTGATGATGTGCCCCATTCGCCGCTTACGCATGAACGGCAGTACAGCCTTGATCAACCCGACGGCACCAAAAACATTAACGTCAAACTGACGGCGCAATTCAGCCAGCGGCGATTCTTCGATCGTTCCCTCATGTCCGTACCCGGCGTTATTAACAAGGACGGATATCGGTCCTATCGTCTGCTCAATGTCAGCCACCTTTGGCTCAATAGCGTTAAAGTCGGTGATATCGAGAACGACGGCCTTGGCCAAGCCCGGACTTTCTAACTCAAAGTTCCTGCGGGCACTCTCCTCGCGCACTGTGCCTACAACCACGTGTCCAGCTGATAACGCTGCTCGGGCAAACGCTCGACCAAATCCGGAACTGATGCCGGTAATAAGAAAGATCTTTTGGTTGTTCATTGAGAAAAATATTCGTTGCGCCTATCCATCTGTCTAATATATGGATAAAATAAGATCGATTGCTTCTGACACTGGATGGAGCTACGCCATATTCGCTATTTTCTGGCTGTTGCTGAGGAGCAAAACTTTACCCGGGCAGCCAAGAAGGTCGGAATCGGCCAGCCTCCACTTAGCCAGCAGATCCGGGCGTTAGAGCACGAACTTGAGACGCCGCTGTTCCACCGCCTTTCTCGCGGCGCTCAGCTGACGAGCGCGGGCAAGGCGTTTCTTCCAGAAGCCCGATCAATAGTACAACAAGCTGAACGGGCGAAGCATATGGCTCTGTTAGGCGCGAAAGGTCAAGTGGGCCAGTTTCGCGTCGGCTTTACCAGTTCCGCGATCTTTCGTCCAATTGTGCCAGCGATCGTGCGGGCCTTTCACCAAAATCATCCAGAAGTTGAACTATCTCTCACCGAGAATGACACGACTCAACTTTTGCAGCTCCTCGGCGAGAATAAACTGGACGTCACTTTCATACGACCAGGTCGCCGAAACCCCGAGCAGGTCGATATTTATCGCTTTAAAGACGAATCCTCGATGGCAGTTCTGCCCTCGGCTCATCCCTTAGCGAAACGGCGGACCATACGGCTCTCCGCTTTATCGAAAGAACCCTTTGTCATTTTTCCACGAACGGCTGGAGCCAGTCTTTTCGATGAGCTGATTGACGCCTGTCACCGCTCCGGCTTCGACCCGTTGATTGCCCATGAGGCTCCTCAGATCTCGTCCGCTCCTAACCTGGTATCGGCGGGTCTCGGTGTCTCGATCGTGCCTGCATCCATCGCAGCTCAGATTCAAGTGAAAGGTGTCGTTTATCTCCCGATTGTTGGTGAATCGCCCGTTTTCGGATTGGCTTTGGCAACTCGTTTGAAGGAAAAATCAGCTGCGGTTCAAAATTTTCACAGGCTTGCTGTGGCCTGCAGAGAAGACTAAAAACAGAACTCTGGGAATTCTCGGAACTCTGTCCGCCTTCGTAGAGGCATTCAAGGGCGCATCCGGAAGCGTGCATGTTGAACCGACAACTCGAACATCGCCGCC
>DASUWQ010000248.1:0-7723 GCA_036378375.1 Chthoniobacterales bacterium | reverse complement strand
GCCGGGATCGCCATTCCGGCTTCTTGCTTCGGGCGAGCACGCCTGGGAGACGCCTTTGTTCCTGCTTGATTGGTTGCGGGGGTTGGAGCTGGGGTACGGAATCGCCGCAAAAGAGCACGAAGAACGAAAAAAAACGAACCGTAGATGGACGCAGATTCACGCAGATTTCGCTCTGAGCTTCGATCACGACCCCCGAAGGGGAATCGGTTTGCCCTTGCCGGCGTCTCTCGCTCTCTGGTGGTAATCAACCGTAAAGAGCAATCTGTGAATCATCTCAATCTGCGTAGATCGGCGTTTATCTGCGGTTAAGGCCTTTTGTTCGCATCCGTTCGTATCCGTCCCGCTTCTTTTTTGCGTTCCTTGCGCTCTTTCGCGGCTATTCCATTTTCTTGTCTTGGCGCTTTAGGGCTGAAACCTGGGCTGTTCTGTATCGCCGCTTCCGACTTCAGCCCCATCTTCCCCCTTTAGCTACGTCGGACAAGTCGCGGCAAAGTCCCGTAGTCCCTTCGGGACAAAAGCCTAGACACCTCTCCTCATTTCGACACCATCTCACAGTTCCAATCGAGCACGAGCACGAGGACGATTTAAGGCAGTGGAACGGGGTGGATTTACTCTTGTCGTTTGAGCCGCCAGCGGTTTGCTGGGCTAACCCAAGAGTATCACAATCCGCTCGAACGAAACTTCGTCCGGATCTGGTTTACCAGATACCCGGAACTAAGCGATACCGCACTCGGGCCGCGTAGTCATTATACCCTGGCAGCCCTTTTCTAAGGGTTCCTTCCTCGATGAGGATACGCATTGAGAAAAGACCGAGTAGTCCGCATCCCCAGAGAAGGCCCCACCAGGAGCCAAGCAGCAGAGGCCCACCAAGTACATAGAAGATCATGCCGGCATACATCGGATGGCGGACATATCGATAAGGTCCTGTGCTGATGACCTTTTGCTCACGCTCTTTCTGAACCTTTACTACCAAGGCGGCAAACGTGTTTTCCCGAAGCGTCAGATAACCGATATAACAGGCAATGAACACACCCACGGCGCCTGGAATCTGGAGCCAGTCAGGAACCGTGGACCAATTGAAGCGAACGGCGTCGAGCGCCATAAAAGCGAACCAAGCGAAAAAGAAGAATAGAAGCAGCCCGGTCACAATCTTGTCCTGAACAGATTGTTCCTTCTGAATCGGCGAACGCATCCGTTCCTTGAGCAACTCCGGATCATGTCTAGCTAGCCAGATGCCGAGCACGATGCTGATTATGAGCATTTCGATAAGAAAGATCCAGGCGCCAGTCCAATTGAGGGTACCAGCAGGAACGAACAACAGAACGCCTATAACCGCGATCGAGAGGACAGTGCGAATAAGAGTTTTCACGAGCATAATTGAATTCCGCAGATTGATAGAGTTGATAGGATGAGCTCCCGCTCATCCCTACCGATTACCCAATGGAACTAAAAACGCTTGTAATAGACCATCAGTCTAGTATATAGACCAGTGGTCTATTGTCAAACCGGCCAGACGAAACCGCCAGACGCCGCACGCATTAGTCCATCACTCAGCGTGGTTGGATTAGAGAACGAAGTCGCCACCGCCGTACCTTTGGCCTTATGCTCAAGATCGGCCTCGCCAGTGAGGCGCGCTCCCCAATAAGAACATGCCTCGCGTCATTAAACACCCCGATCTGCGGCGGTCGGAGATTCTCAACCAGGCCTTAGCCCTCTTTCTTTCACGGGGTTATGACCATGTCAGCCTAAATGATATCATCGCCAACGCCGGCATCTCCAAAGGCGTTTTCTATCACTATTTTCTGTCAAAGGAAGCTCTCTTGGCGGCGCTGGCAGATCAGTTTGCCCACCAGGCCCTCGCGGACCTTGATGCGGTGCTCAAGGATCAAGCCTTGAATCCTTTGCAGCGCTTGAACGCTTTTCTGGCTAAAGGTACCCGGATCAAGACTGAGTTGGCTCCCGGCGTTTGGGCGGTGTTCGGCGCTCTTTTTCGACCGGAAAATCTGGGACTCTATCAAAGAGTGGTTGCGGCCTCGGAGCTGTTGTTCAGACCAATTCTAACCGATATTATCTGCCAGGGTGTCAAAGAACACCTTTTTGAAACAGCTGACCCGGAGGGAGTGGCGGACCTGCTTCAACAGCTTGCCTCAAATACCTATTCGTTCGTTACCCGGATCATCGGAGCCCGAACTGAGCAAGAAAAGCAGGAAGCGCTCAAGGCTTTTCACCGGCGGTTGCGCCTGAATGGAGTGGCCATCGACCGACTCCTTGGCTTGCCCGATGGATCTTTGTACGTGCCGAGTCTTTCTATGGTAAAAAAGTTGATGGCCAAACTGACGGCATAGAATAGGCCGACAGCATCCCCGTTTGCCCAAGCCGATTTTCACAATACGGAAAGGTCACAGAGGCCACAAAGACTGATCTTTTACAGAAGCTAATAAAGGCAACGAAGGTTTGGTTGCAGACAGAACTCCAGGCTAGAATTCAGATCTTAACTTTCGTCACCTCATTTATTTTTTGGCTGAACCCAGGTCGAAGCCTTCTGTCTTTGTACCTTTGTGTTCTTTACGTATTGTGAAGCGAGTATTTGTTCCCTCTGCTGAGTCTTCCGTATAGCTCCCCATCGATCGAACTAACCCATCACACCGTGCCCTACGGGACGGAGATTTTGGCGCCAAATACCAGGCAATATATCGCTCTTACGGAGCTAGCTCGACTAGTCCGTGAACGCTGGAGCAGCGGTCCCGTCAGACCAGTGACCAACGGGAACCATGAAGATCGTCATTCGGTCTTCCGGATCGTCGGCCGCGATAATCGGCGAGCCTGGTAGATTAGCTCCCCAGCTCTCTGGGGTTGCGCGTGGCACAAAAAACATCAGATGTGGATGCCAGCATTGGGCAGTATCGCTCAGGTACTGCTGCTTTGACATCATGTAGCACATCGCGTCGGGCTCCAGAGCCGGCAGTTGTTTGTCATCTAGCGCCGCCGAAATCGCTTCGAACATTTTCTCTTTCGATTTACCTGCCAGCACGAGTTCCGTTTTCATCAGCGTAATGGGCAGGTAGGTCCGCACGGCTGCCGGATTAAAGCAAATCGGGGAACGGATCTTGGGATTCCAGAAATCCGGATCATCGCCGGCGGCAGTCCATGATCGTTCCACCATACACACAAAACCATTACTGCCTTGCACCGCGGTCTTGTATCCCTCTCTCCCCAGAACCAAGATTTCAGCGGCATCGGAGATGGATTTTGGAGCGGCGCTTCGAGCCAGAGCGATTTCCGACTCTTGGTCTGGGCTCAGGTATTGGTCGACAGGAGCCATAGTTGGATATGGGGTCTTATCTTTTTGTCCTTTTGCCTGCCAGACTGCGCCAGGCACAGTGATCTGCACCAGAATTGCCAAGGCGGTTAAAGTAACGGTTTTGCCGTGAAGGAAGCGTTTCGTCATAATCTCTTTTATTTGTTAGTGTTGAGATACAGGCGTGTCCCTCCTAAACGACGAATGTTGCAGACGATTTAGGACACAATTTCGGAGCGATTTAGGAGCACAAAGATGATGTGGACGACTTTGTGGGAGAGCTATCAGTCGGCGGCTCCTCTTACGGCCCGGATCGGATGCCGCTCGTGAGGCACATCGTTCTCGTCCTCGTCGTCGTCCTCGTCCTCGAAAGGGTATGTTGGCAACTATTTCGGCTGGAATTGTATCTATGTGCTCTATCCGAATTGCACCCGCGTAACGGGTTGGAGGTGCTTTCAGGGCATCTTTATTAACCGCCCTGACCCAGGGTTAAAACCCTGGGCTGTTCTGTATGGCCGCTTCCGACTTCGCCCCATCTTCCCCCTTTAGCTACGTCGGACAAGTCGCCGCAAAGTCTGATGGTCTCCTCCGGGGAAAACTTTCGCCTGATGCTGAAATCGGCCCCGCAACTTGTCCTCCGTAGCCATCGGCCTTGACGTCACACGCTCCACTGTCGGCCTCGCAAGCGAGGCAGCGCTCCACGGAATCTCCGCTTGTCGACGGAGGAAGCGAGGCGCGCTGCACGGATTCGACGACGAGGACGAGTACGAAGCGCTCCAGACGCTATTGCAGGCACCTCTCGATTTCGGCTATCTCGTTATCGGTTAGAGCTGGAAATGAAAGGCCGGCATACAGTTCTTCAACCTGGGCAGGGCGACTGGCTCCGATCAGGACCGAAGTAATTTGGGATTGGCGCAGAATCCAGGTTACAGCCAATTGAGCCAGACTTTGGCCGCGTTGCCGGGCAATCGCGGCCAACTTCCGGGCGCGATCGACCACCTGTTGGCTAACATTTTCCGGCTTTAGGAAGCGGCCCGCTTTTCCCGCCCTTGAGTCGCCCGGGATGCCTTCCAAATACCGCTCAGTAAGAAGCCCCTGGGCCAAAGGGGAGAAAACAATACAACCGATCCCTTCCTCTTTCAGAACCTCAAGCAGACCTCCTTCAATGTGCCGGTCAAACATGTTGTATCGCGGTTGGTGAAGTAAACAGGGCGTACCTAAAGCGCGTAAGATTTTTGACGATTCGCGAGTTTGTTCGGGAGAATAGTTGGAGATTCCAACATAAAGCGCTCTACCGCTGCGGACGACGTGGTCCAAAGCTCCCATGGTTTCTTCCAGTGGTGTCTCCGGGTCAGGGCGATGTGAATAGAAGACATCCACGTAATCGAGTCCCATCCGCTTTAAGCTTTGATCCAGACTCGCGATTAGATATTTTCGGGAACCCCACTCCCCGTAGGGGCCAGGCCACATATCGTAACCGGCTTTAGTGGAGATCACCATTTCGTCGCGATAAGCCTTGAAATCCGCTGCAAAGATTTGACCAAAGGTGCGTTCAGCAGCGCCTTGAGGAGGTCCATAGTTGTTGGCCAGATCGAAATGGGTGACACCGAGGTCGAAGGAACGCCGCAAAATAGCTTGGCTATTAGCGATCGGATCGGCCTCGCCGAAATTCTGCCAAAGCCCAAGAGATAGGGAGGGCAACAACAATCCGCTACGGCCTGCTCGCCGGAACGGCATCTGATCGTAGCGCGCAGTCGACGCTAAATAGGTGGTGGGTAGCTGCTGGGCGGTGGGCGATAAGAAGCGCTGGGGTGTCATGAGGAAGCCAAAATCTCACGCAAAGCCGCAAAGGCGCAAAGGAGAAGAGGGAGAAAGCCTCGCGGTATGTACTTTCAATCCAGCGTGGCCACTTGAGAACTAATGTAAGCGCCCGGCAACCAGCGCTGGTTCTTTGTCTTTCCTGGCCACCGACCAAGCAATCAGCTGCCTACCCGCCTCTTAGTCTTGCGAAGTGTCCACAGAGGAATAAAAAGCAGATCCGGCCCTAAGGTTGCGATTTTGAGTTTTGGATCAAAACAAATCGTGAATGGCGAAACCTTATCCCGGCGATCAAAAGCGGTAACGCGTTCTTTGATTTCTTTGCTTGGCCGATAGGTTTTAGCGCAAACTTCGATCGTAGCAAACCAGCCTTTGTTGACTCGCGGAAAGCTCTTTGGCATATGGCGCTTGAGTGCTCGGGCGATCATACAATTTTCGCGATCGCCTCGTTCGCCGTTCTCGATATCATCTTGAGTGACCTGAATGAGACGTAATGTTTTCATACCTTGGACTGAGTGAACAACTCACGTTCGCAGCACGTGGCTCAGGTGATTGCATATGATGAACGCGGGCAACGCTTTAATCGGTGTAACGTAGCCGCTGCGATAGTCAGGGAAGGCGTCTGGATTGGGTTGACACGCCTTCTCTACAAGTAACCACGTGATCCGGAGTTGATTTCGTGGACAGGTTTCCGAAAGGTTTTTATCGCTAAATGACGCGTCCGCCATTGCCGCGACTTGTCCGACGGAAGTCGGAAGCGGCTATACAGAACAGCCCAGGGTTTTAACCCTGGGTCAGACGTAGCCGAGAACCGCCCTGAATGTGGCGGCCGAAGCGGGTCTTTAGGTTCTTCGCGTATTATTCCACCAACCGCCCAACATCGGGTGCCCCTTTCAGGGCACCTTTACCAACCGCGTAACCCAGGGCCGAAGCCCTGGGCTGTTCTGTACAGCCGCTTCCGACTTCGCCCCATCTTCCCCCTTTAGCTACGTCGGACAAGTCGCGGCAATTCCGACGGTTCCCTTCCGGACAAAAGCCCGGAGCGCGCAATGAGCTCAAGCGTTGGGAAAGATTTTTCGCAGAATCAGATAGATGACGAAGGCAAGCCCGAAGCCGACAAACCAAGCATAATTGTATAAGTCGACCAAAGGACCCGGAACAGCCCCCGCGGGAATAACTTTTATCGTCACAAAAAAGCCGGGCAGGCTTGGTAGAACGGCTAGTACAAACGCCACCACCGCCACCAGGCTGATTCCGTTCGTGAAACGATATTCTCCCTCAGCATCATAAAGCGCTCCTACGTCGAGCTGCCGCCGGCGAACGACGAAATAGTCCGCGATCATGATGCCGCCGATAGGCCCGAGTAAAGCGCTGTAACCGATCAGCCAGGTGAAAATGTAGCCACTCGGGTCTGCCACCAGTTTCCAGGGCATGATCAGAACTCCGATAATCCCGGTGATAAGGCCGCCGGTGCGGAATGAAATCTTTCTCGGCGCCAGCTGCGAAAAATCATTCGCGGGACTCACCACGTTAGCGGCGATATTAGTCGCCAGGGTGGCGATACATAATGCCAACATCGCCACGATTAGTAATATAGGGTTAGTGAACCGGGCGAGGACATCGGTCGGGTCCCAGATCGTTTTTCCGTAAATGATCGTGGTGGCTGATGTCACCGCAACGCCGATAAATGCATAGAGCGCCATGGTCAGCGGTAACCCGAGGCTTTGACCGAGGATCTGATCGCGTTGCGACTTCGCGTACCTGGAGAAATCAGGAATGTTTAGCGATAGCGTTGCCCAGAACCCAATCATTCCGGTCAACGCTGGAAAGAAAAAGGAAAAGAATTGCCCGGCTTTCGGTTGGCCGGGATCAAACGCGGAGGGTTGCGAAAGAATCGGTCCGAATCCGCCGGCCGTCTGATACGCCCACGCCAGCAACAGTAAACCAAGCGCGATCAACAGAGGCGCTTTGATATTCAATAGGAACCGGATCGAATCGATTCCCAGGTAGACAACCCACATGTTGATTGCCCAGAAGAACAAAAAACAAGCGAATTGAGCCAGCGTAATTCCGAATAGAGTGGCCATCCCGGGATCGGCCATACCGGGAAAAAATATGGCCAGGATCTTGTAGATGGCGCTACCGCCGATCCACGTCTGAATGCCGAACCAGCCACAAGCTACCAGCGCGCGGAGTAAAGCGGGCAGATTGGCGCCAACCGTGCCAAAAGACGCACGACATAAGACCGGAAACGGGATTCCGTAGCGGGTGCCGGCATGAGCGTTCAGCACCATTGGGATCAAAACGATCAAGTTGCCCAGAAAAACCGTGAGAATGGCTTCCCACCAATTCATGCCGCCGCCAATCAACGACGAGGCCAGCATGTAAGTCGGGATACAGGCCGACATGGAGATCCACAAGGCTGCGAAACTGGCCAGCCCCCATTTTCTATGATCCCAGGAAACGGGCGCAAGATCTTCGTTGTACAGCGAACCGGCACGCGCTGCATCTAGCGTGGTTGAGTCTAAAGCGGAGGCCATGGGGTTGGGGTTAGAGGTTATAAGTTCTAGGTTATAAGTTATAAGTTCTAGGTTGTGAAGCCACTAA
>DASUWQ010000247.1:0-13605 GCA_036378375.1 Chthoniobacterales bacterium | reverse complement strand
TTTCAGGTCAATCCGGCCATTTACTTCTCGAACGAGAAGCCTAGCAACGTCTCCGGATATATTGTGTTTACTTTCACCAAACATCTCTTCGGACCAAAGGAGCCATAGATCGGGCCAGTTTCACTATTTGCTAAAGCCGCTAACGGCGTCGCGTTCTTCCCCGGTCATTTGATCCTCTTTTGTTAGACGATTTCGAACGTCGCTTGCGATCGCTAGCAGCCAGGCCGCTTGTCGCGGTCATCGCTTCGCCTTTGACTAGGCTGTCGACGTGCTGACCCTCATCCTTGCGTAACTCGTGAACCAGAGCGCAGGCGATGTCCGTGGAAGAGAAGCCTTGTTCCAGCAAACGATCCACGATTCTTGACTCTTCTCGAAATTGGCCGCGTTGCAGGCTTTTGCGAATCCGTTCAAAGAAAATGTTAGTACGCTTTTCCTCCACTTGCTCTAAAGACGGAACCTGGTGTCGGGAAATCTTAGTTCGAGTGAAGCGTTCGATACTCTGCAACTTATAGATTTCTCTACCGGCCACGAATGAAAATGCCCGGCCAGATCGCCCGATTCGTCCAGTTCGCCCAATCCGATGCACGTAATCTTCTTCGTCCCATGGCAGGTCGTAGTTGAAAACGACTTCGACATTGTCGACGTCGATCCCACGAGCGGCCACATCGGTCGCGACCAGGAATTCGAGTCCGGAAGAGCGGAATTTGAGCATGACGCGGTCTCGCTGGCTCTGGCTCATGTCACCATGAATACGATCGGCCGAATACCCGCGCGCCACCAACTCTTCGGTCAGAGTATCTACCATGCGCTTAGTGTTGCAGAAGATAATGCCGAGCTTCAAATCATAGAGATCGATCAAGCGAGTCAGGATCTCGGTTTTGGAATGGCCCCGGCTCTCATAGTAAGCCTGTTCAACCGTCGGCACCGTCAGGATTTTGTGTTCGATACGGACGGTTTTTGCATTAGGAGCGTAAGTCCGAATCAGCTCGAGGATTGGCTTCGACATGGTGGCCGAAAAGCAGATGAACTGACGTTCGCCCGAAATCGCACCGAGTATCTTTTCCATGTCGTCTCGAAAGCCCATGTCCAACATTTCGTCGGCTTCATCGAGCACTGCCATGCGGACGAATTGCAAGTTGAGAGTTCTTCGCTCCAGATGATCAAGAATTCTCCCGGGTGTTCCAATGACGATCTGTGCGCCTTGTTTTAGGGCTCGGATCTGGCGGTCATAGGATTGGCCGCCATAGATGGGTAGTGGATGAATTCCGCGTTTAAAGGCAGCAAGTTTGTAGACCTCTTCGGCGACTTGGACGGCGAGTTCTCGGGTCGGGCAGAGAATCAAGACCTGAACTGCGTGGTGCTTTGGTTCCACGAATTCCACGGCAGGAATGGCAAACGCTGCCGTCTTACCAGAGCCCGTCTGCGATTGGCCTACTACATCATGCCCGGCCAGAATCAGCGGAATCGCTTCCGCTTGAATCGGAGCCGCTTTTTCAAAGCCGAGCCGGCTAATTGCTTGCAGTACAGGTTCGGAAAGACCGAGTTCCGCAAATAGTCTTTGAGTCACAGTCGGTTTTTCCCGATTTGAACCCTGTCCGTCTGAGTAAGACTAGGCTTGATTAGCATCGACACCGACCAACCTTACGCTCTTTTTGCGAGCGTGACAATGTTAGCTGACTAAACGGATGAATTTGGAAACGTTTTTCTATTTACGACATGGTCAAAGCGCCGCGAATCTATCCGGGCTGATGTGTGGGCGGAACTGCCACTCACCGCTCACGGACTTAGGCCGGGAACAAGCCCACCTGGCTGCTCGGATCCTGGGCCGGGTTTCGGTTATCAAGTCCGTCTGTGCGAGCCCACAGAGTCGTGCCCAAGAGACGGCCCAAATCGTGACGGCTGTTCTTTCGGTTTCGATTATCACGATTGATGAATTGGCCGAGTGGGATGTTGGTTCCTGGGATCATCAGCCGTTTGTTAACGTCCGCGAAGAGTTCTTAGGTAATGTCGACCCCCCGGGTGGCGAAACCCGCTCCGCACTGGTGCGGCGCGTGGAGACTGCTTTAAAACGCTGTGCAGAGGTCAGTCAGCCCACGCTGATGGTTAGTCACGGTGGGGTCTGGATGGCCGTTCAGCAAATCCTGGAGCTAAAGCCGGCCCGATCTGAAAACGCAGTTCCATACAGGCTGCAACGGAAGGCCAACCATTGGGACGTAGAAAGGTTGGAGTGAGAAGCGTCGTTTCAATTGGAGGCCTTCAAGGCGCGTTCGCTACAGATCCAATTTGATCGGCTCCTTGCGCTGCGCCGACTCGTATGCGGCTAACACGATGCGCAATGCTTGGTAACCGTCATTCCAGGTAACAGACGGTTCGCGCTGCTCTCTGATTGAGTCTACAAACTCCTGGATCATCGGTTGGTTCGCATCGGGACCGAAGCCGATCCATTCCGGATTTCGGGCGCCGGTTTTCGCATAAACCGTTAAATGCTGAGCGAAGCTATCTACCACGACAGCGCCTTTTTCACCGACTACCTCGATTTTCAGATGCCCCCAACGGGGATACCAGGTTGGCCGGCTCCAACTGCAGTCAATGCTGGCTTGAATACCGTTGGACATCTTGATGAGGAGCAAACCAGCGGTATCCACATCCAGTTCATTTGGATAAAATAGATTATCGATCTCCGCGTAGACTTCGGTCACTTCCGCTGAAAAACACCAGCGAAAGAAATCAGCTAAATGGACGATGTGATCCATTGCCGCTCCACCACCGGCTAGTTCTTTGTTGGCAAACCATGCCCGGTGCCCGCTCGGGTTCTCGCTATGGTTGATTCCGTTCACTCCAAAAACTTTTCCTAACTCGCCCTGCTGAACCAGGTTTCGCAGCCCCTGCGTCGACGAAGCAAAACGGGTGGGAAATGCGGTCATAAATCGAACCCCGTTCCTATCACAGACGCTCTTCATGGCTTCAGCGTCAGCAAGAGTGGTCTCGATTGGCTTCTCGCAAAGAATCTGGCAGCCGGCGCTAGCTCCTAATTCGACCAATTCGCGATGACGAGCATTTTCCGAACAAATCACAACACCATCCAGTCTTTGAGCGAGGAGTTCCTGATGGCTTGCAAACCAGGGCACGCTGAACTGTTCACTGAAGGCACGGCCTTCAGCCGGGTTTTCATGCGAGAATCCAACCAGTTCGATTCCCGGAATCGCTTTGAGATTAGCTTGATACCCTGCAGCGTGCAGATGAGCGATGCTGAGAATTCCAATACGCATAACGGAAAAATTTCACCACAGAGGCACAGAGAAACCAGAGGATTAAAGATCCACAGATTCCGCAGATTACACAGATTTCGTCGGAAGGGTTAAATGTTTCGGTGAGTTAAACAGGGGTTGGTTTAGGTCGCGCTTCTTTTGCCAGACCGTTCAAATAAGGTCTTGATAGGAAGTCTGCGTAATCTGTGTAATCTGCGGATCTCTAATCTTTGTGTCCTTTGTGCCTTTGTGGTGAAATTCCGATTCATGAGAGTTTTACCGGTTTACCTGTTTCCACCGATTTCCTCACGGCAAGACTGATCCGAAGAGCTTCCAGAGCATCTTCCGCGGTGACCTCGAAAGGAGCTCCGCTCTGGATGGACTGGTAGGCGTGGCGAAGCTCGGCAGCGAAAGGATCGTCAGCTAAGCCGGACGTCGGTAAACCCACCGACGCCGTTTCTTCCGCTTTTGGGGGAAAGAACGTGATTAGGGGAGAGGGTTGATCTGAGCTCCATTCAATCAATCCGTCGGTTCCGGAAAGATCGAATCCAGTGCGGAAAACTCCGGGAGGATAGGCCCAGCCTCCTTCGACTAAAGCAATCGCCCCACTCTTTAGGCGAAGAACGGCTTGAACATACTGCGCGGACCCGCTGTCGGCCTGCGTCTTCAAGGCAAAGACACGTTCTACCTCACCGGCTAACCAACGGGTATAATCAAAATCGTGGATCATGAGGTCTACCACCATTCCGCCGGAGAGGGTCTGGTTAAAATACCAAGCCTCCGGGTTTTGGGGAACGTAACTGACCCGTTTAAGTCGCAAAACACCGGGCTCACCAATGCGTCCCGCGGCGACTAATTGTTTCGCCGAGCGATATTGAGGGAAAAATCGCAGCACCATGCCGACAAAAAATCGGATCCCTTGGCAGGCGTCGATCATGGTTTGAGCATCTTCGACGGTGAGAGCAATGGGTTTCTCGCAGATCACGTGCGAGCCTGCCTTGGCCGCTGCTAAGACCAGTGGTTTGTGCGTTGCGGTTGGGGTGCAGATATCTACGATATCGACGTTGTTTAGTAACTCATCGTAGTTAGGAAAAGTCCGAATCTTGTGCCGCCGACCGAATGCTTCTGCCTGGGTGAGATTCGATGAAGAGCAACCGGTCAGCTCGGCGCCTATCGATTGCCAGGCAGTCGCGTGTACTTCGCCCATCGTTCCAGTGCCGATTATTCCAACGCGCATAGACGAGTATCATTCATGCGCGGGTTGGGCATGTGCGTCAATGGGAGGTCGGTCGAAACCATGGAGCGCTGCCTCGCTTGCGAGGCCGAAGGCGGTCGGAACCCTGGAGGGGAGCCGCTTTGGAACGCGCCAGGCGACCCCGCGGTATTTGCCTCAGGGCGTGCATGACCGGAAATCATGTTAAACAGGCGGCTCCCGGGAACGTCTCAACGCGTGTTAGGTCTGTTGGCCCGTCGCACCGATGAATGATCTTCAAGCCGAACGATGGGCAAAACATCGCGTGCGGTAATTCTCGGGAGCCGCCTGTTTAACACCGTATTTGGCCTTCTTCGCTATGGAGAGAATATTGCGAGATCATTAGGCAGGTTCCAAAGCGGCTCCCCTCCAGGGTGCCGACCGCACTACGGCCTCGCAAGCGAGGCAGCGCTCCACGGCTGTCGCCGTCCAATCAACTCTCACTTAACAGCTCCCGCGGTGATTCCGCGGATCAGCTGTCGTGAGAAAATCACATAAAGGAACACCGGTGGCAGAATAGCCAATGTTAGTGCCGATAACACGGCATTATAATCATTGGCGAACTCGCCCAAGAATGCCTGCGCCCCCAAGATCAGCGTTTTGGTGGCTTCACCTGGCGCCAGAATAAGAGGAAACCAGAGATCATTCCAAATCGGCAACATCGATATGGCTAAGACTGAACCGATCGCTGGCCGGACCAAGGGCAGGATCAGCAGATAGATCCGATATTCACTGGCTCCATCGATGCGGGCCGCATCTTTGAGATCGCGAGGTACTTGCCGCATGAATGCGGTGAGAATGAATATAGCCAGAGGAATGCCCTGAGCCGTGTAGATCAGGATCAATGCCCACAGCGAATTGACCAGGTGAAGGTTTACCATGAGCCGGAGAATCCCCACCGTACCTAAGCGAATTGGGACCATAATACCGATCGAAAGGTAGAGAGAGGTTAGCAGGTTGAATCTAAACTTATATTCGGCGAGGGCGAATGCGGCCATGGAGCCAACGATTAGAATCAGCAGCAGCGAACTGGTGGTGACGATCAAACTATTCAGGAAATACCATTCGAAGTGAGCGCTGGAACCTAAAGTCGCGTAACCATCTAGGGTAAAGGTATCGCCCCAGGGCAACGCAAACGGGGCGCCAAAAATCGTCATCCGATCCTTAAATGAATTGAGGATGATCAAGAAGACCGGGAATAACGCGACGACTGCGTAGGCGATTAAAAGCGCATGGGTTGCAATTGCCGGCCAAAATTTCGGACGCACCTTTTCTCTCACTTAAAATTGGATTTGCTGCAGACGACGTTGCCACCCAAACAGGTAGACCAAAACCCCGATTAGAATAATCACGAGCATTACGCCGGCCACGGTGGAACCCATGAACGGATCGGCCGGTTGTAGCTGGTAACCAAAGAATGTCCGGAAGAAAAATGTACCCAAGATATCGGAGGCGAAATTTGGACCGGCCAACGCCCCTTGGGTCACATAGATCAATTCGAACGCGTTAAAGTTTCCTACGAAAGTCAGTACTGCTATCAGCCCGACCGTTGGTAGAACTAAAGGGAATTGGATCTTCCAAAAGATCTTCCAACCGCTGGCGCCGTCCACTCTAGCGGCTTCCATCAGGTCATCGGGAATTCTGATTAAAGCCGCCAGAAAGAGCATCATGGGGATTCCGACATTCTGCCAAACCGAGATGAGCGACAGAGTAACAAGCGTAGTCGATTCCGTACCTAACCAAGGATAATCGCCCAAGCTGCTGAGCCCGATCAGTCCGAATAGCGCGCGAGATATTCCCCAAGAGGGAAGGAGAATCAGCTTCCAGACAAACCCGACGATAACCACCGAAAGGATCGTCGGGGTAAAGATGATAGTACGATAGATAGCGCTGCCCCGCATTCTCCTGGCTAGAAGCGCGGCCAGCAGCAAGCCAATCGGGTTTTGTACTACCATGTGAATAACGAAGAACACCACGTTATTCCTTAGCGCATTCCAGAACGGCGCCGACCATCGTTCCTGGCTAAACAGCGTCAGGTAATTTTGAATACCGACAAATATTTGGCTGCCGGCGGATCCCTTATTGCTTAGCGAAAGCCATAAAGAATCGAGGAGCGGATAGATCATGAACACCGTGTAGATGAAGACAGCCGGCCCCAGAAAAACCAGGAGATGGGTTGGGAAGCCGCGCTTGGATTTCACCACAGAGACACGGAGTTCACGGAGATGGAAGGATGTTCACCACAAAGACACAAAGGGCACAAAGTTTAGAAAACCTTGTTTCAATAGTTCTACCTCTGCGAACTCTGTGTCTCTGTGGTGCATGCTTCTTTATCGGGCTTGTTGTGGCTTATACCAAGAGGCCAGATCTTTCTGAACAAAATCTGCAGCCTGTTGCGGCGTATAAGTACCGTTCAAGACTTGCGCACATGCGTTCCACAGATCGTTCTCATTGTTAGGATTCGCGTTGCGCGACAGGATTTGATAGGAGCAGCGAAAAGTGGTCGGGGCTCCTTTTATCCAACTCGCGAATTCCTGAGCCACCGGATCGTTGAAGGTAAAGTCCCCGTCGGCTAAAGGAAAGAAGCCGGGTAACGCATTCGTGTAGAGCGCTGCAAATTCCGGGGTCGCGACCCAGGCTAAGAAAGTGCGGGCAGCTTCTTTGTTTTTGCTGGCTGCGTTCAGGCCAAGCGCGATATCCGGATGATCATCAATCACAACATCGCTCTTCCCTTCGAAGGAGTACGGTTTAAAGGCGCCAAAATCCAACTTTGGATTCATCCCGCGGAACACAGCAATATCCCACGAACCCGCTGGATAAATGGCTCCGCGTCCTTGGGCGAACAGGTTCTGCGCGTCCGAGTAGGCGAGTGATTGGTATCCGGGCGCCAGGTAAGGTTTCCATTTTGCTAGCGCTTCGAATGTCGCTAAAAAACCTCCCTTGTTGTATTGGGCGGTACCATCGATCAACGCTTTGCGGCCGGTCTCTCCATCCCACAGTGTGGGCCCGATGTTTTGATACCCCATGGTAGCGGATTCCCATTGATCCTTGGTCCCAATCACCAGCGGTATGTACTTGCCGTTTTTCTTTATCTTATCGAGTACCGCTAGAAACTCCTGTTCGGTCTTAGGCACAGTCAAACCGAGCTCAGCGAAAATCTTTTTATTATAAATGAATCCGTGGATCACCGAAGCCATTGGCACCGCGAACGATGTTTTGCCGTCGTCGGTAGACCAAGCGGCTAGGGCGAATTTCGAGAACTTGTCCATTCCCGGGAGGTCGTTTAGCGCCACTATCTGACCCGCGTTAAAGAGATCGAGCGATTTGTCAAAGGGTCTACATGCGATCAAGTCGCCTGCGGTCCCCGCTTTTAGTTTCGCATCTAGAACCGCGTTGTACTCAGTGGGTGCAGTCGGCGTGAATACGACCTCGATATCCGGATGAGTCTTGGTAAATGCCGGAATAATCTTATCCCGCCAGACCTTGAGATCATCGGTCCGCCAGCTCTCAATGATAAGTTGAGTTTTTCCTTGGGTCAGATTAGCCCCGAAGGCAGTTGACGCTAATAAAGCAAGCCAGAGTAGTTTTTTAGACATGGGGGTGTCAGCAGTATAAGAAGGTCGGTGAACAAAACAACGGCGTTTCTGGGCTTGTTTTTTGGGTGCGCTAGCGCCCTACCAGTTTGTGATCCCTACCGCTACCAATGCTTCAATGCCGACACGGCGCCATGTTGGCCGGACCAGGTCATTGATTCAGCAATTGCTCGCGTGATGAACGTTTTCGCACGCCGAGCTGCGGTCCACAGATCATCGCCCAGAGCCAAACCAGCGGCGACTGCAGCCGATAAGGTGCACCCGGTTCCATGGGTCGATTTGGCCGGCACAAATGGTTCACTTAGACGCAGAACACCAGATTGAGTTGCCAGATAGTCGATCGCAAAATTTCCCGGGCAGTGGCCTCCTTTGAGTAGGAATGCCGTTCCGTACCGTCGAACCAATTCCGGGCCGATCCTTTCTAATTCTGCCGTACTCTCAATGCTCTGTCCGCAGATGATCGCGGTCTCATCTCGGTTGGGAGTAATAACGGTTGCCAATCGAAAGAGGCGATTGAGGTAGATTTCCAAGGCATCGGTTTGCATCAAGCGATCACCGGATGACGCTACCATCACAGGGTCGACTACCACGGCTGGCCTTTTATCAATCGGGATTGCTTCCAAGATGTCGCAAACGGCGCCAATGATTTCTTTTGAATACAGCATCCCAGTCTTAATGGCGCTTATCGGGAAATATTCGAGGCTCAGGATGAGTTGATCCCGGACCGTATCGACATCGAGCGCTTGAACTTTTTGTACCTTTCCCGGAACCTCTGCGACAACACAGGTTACGACGCTCTGGCCAAATACCCGGAAATAAGTAAATGTCTTTAGATCAGCCTGAATTCCGGCTCCAGCTGAGCTATCCGACCCTGCGATGGTTACGGCTACAGGCGGTGGTTCCATGAAACGACTCTTTTAACGAGCAGGGAAATTGACCATGAGCAATCTGTTTCGCGAACTGGCCGAGGTGAGAGTCACGATTGATAAGGTAGTCTATGTACCGACGTTGGAAGCGCCCCCGGATCGTCCATATCCTTTTGTGTACTTTATAACAATTCGTAATGATTCGCTCGAAAACGTGACGATTCGTGGACGAAAATGGGTTGTAACCGATTCTCATGGTGGCAAGCTGGTTGTTGAAGGGGACGGCGTTGTGGGTGAGTTCCCTCGGCTGCAACCCGGAGAGAAGTTTAGCTATAACAGCTATCATGTTATCGCCGAGGATAGCGTCGCCGAAGGCGCTTTTTTGGGTATAGGTGAGGGCAGTGAACCTTTTGTTGCTCGGATTCCCCGTTTTGAACTTCGCATCCCGCGAAGCGATTCTTAACCCAAAAAGAGAAGAGAAAAATCTCACGCAAAGACGCCAAGGTTGGGACAAAAAGCTGAATAGCCGCTGCGACCATTCCTGATTTCTGTCTTAACCTTGGCGTCTTTGCGCCTTTGCGTGAGATTTAGGTTTTTTGCAAGGAGCATGGTGTCTAAAAGATCAATAGGCCGAAGGGTCAGTCTTCGACCGGGCAAAGGTTGGTTGCGTAGAAATTTCATTACCGAGATTTATTTGCCGTCATTGTTTGTCCGCCGGCGAGGTATTGCCTTGCGACCTCAGTTCCCGGTCCTGTCGCCGGACCAGGTCTGTTTGACCTGGATCGGACACGCCTCATTCTTAGTTACCTGGCGTGGCCTGAATATTCTGATCGATCCGATCTGGTCGCTTTGGCTGAAGGTGATCAAAAGGATCCGCCATCCAGGGGTCCGGTTGGATCATCTTCCTGATATCGATCTGGTGTTAGTGACTCATGCGCACTTTGATCATTTGGACCGGAGAACCTTGCGCAAGGTCGCCGCTGCGCAGCCGATTATCGTTCCGGAAGGTGTCGGCACGCTGGTCGCAGGGCTTGGGTTTAACCGGGTGCACGAGATGAGACCGTGGGAATCGCTCTCGGTCGGAGATATCCATGTAACTCTTACCCCGTGCCTTCATTGGGGAGCTAGAGTTTTACACGATAGGTATCGAGGGTTTGGCGGCTTTCATCTCCGTCTAGGGTCCCGCTCGATTTTTCACTGCGGCGATAGCGCTTATTTCGACGGCTTTAGTGAAATTGGAGAAAGTTTACCGACCGAGATTGCGCTTTTGCCGATTGGCGCCTACGAACCTCCCAGCAAACGCGAAGTGCACATGAATCCCGAACAGGCGGTTCGGGCCTTCAAGGAGCTGAAAGCAAAGTACATGATCCCGATGCACTACGGTTCATTCAGGCTTAGCTATGAACCCGTGGAAGAGCCCGTTGCAAGGCTCAAAGAAGAGATTTCCCGCCACAAATTAGAGAACGCGGTGAAGATCATGCACGAAGGCGTGCCGCAAGTGTTTTGACGCCGCGAACGAGCGAGAACGCCGGGGATCGCCGGGAACGGAGCCAGCAGTGATGACGCTGCGGACGATGCGACAGCGAATGAACCGTTCACGGCGTTGTCGGCGATCACGGCGATCACGACGTTATTTCTTGAGCCTGTTCGCCATGCTGACCCGGATTTCCTCCTGAAGTTTTTTAACTTCTTCCGGCTTCCGGTTACACAGTACCGCTGCAACCAACGTTTCACCCCGGCGATGACGGGCGATAAAATGCATTTTCTCACGGGACCCTTCGATCTCGCCTTCGAGATGGGGCAGGGTAAAATCGCCCACCAGATCGAAATGCATCCCCAGCACCGCCGCGGACGAGACTGGAATGACGTCGAATTTTTGGCGTTTTCGACCTGTCATGTTTGCACCCGCGATGGCTCCTTGAAGCTTGGCCATCTCGCCACTGGTCTCGCGCCGGGCGCCTCCAAAAATACGGTCTGGATAAAGGGCGATATCGCCGACTGCGTAGATACCCTTTTCGTCGCTCTCCAGATATTCGTTCACCGGACATCCGCCCGGACTGCTAAGTGGGGTGTTTAAGACCAATTGTAGATTCGGTTCCGTGCCGATTACGACGATCGCGAGTCCAGCTGGAAAACGGACACCACTCTTGGTCTGAATGTTCCGAACGATGGTCTTACCTTCGAAGCCGTTGAGGTTCTCGTTCAGCATCAGTTGAACGCCGGCTTCCGCGAAAAGATCGGTCAACCATCGTGAAGTCTCAGGATCGAGCAGATCTTGCCAGATAGATTTGTCCCTACTAAGTAACGTCAGTTTCGCACCGGAGCCGATTAGCGAAGAAGTTACTTCCGCCCCCAGATAGCCTGAGCCGACGATAACTACGTGTTTTTCCGAAGCTAAAATTTCGCGAACGGCCAACACGTCGCGGTAAGTCCGGAGGTAGACGACATTGCCTAAGGTAGCGCCTGCAACTTGGGGTCTCCTAGGACGGCTCCCGGTAGCCAAACAGGCTTTTCGAAATTCGATTGCCTGACCGTTTTCCATAACCGCCAGCCGCCGTTCGATATTGAATTCCCGGACGACGGTGCCTAACCGCAGCTCGATAGTCCGCTTTCGGTACCAATCCTCGGCGTGGTCGGCGAGCTTTTCGACGGAAGGGCTTCCGTTCTTGAGTACGGATTTGGAGAGTTCCGGGCGATTATAGGGCAGAAACGCCTCATTACTAACTAGGGTGACTGTGCCCTTTGGGTCATATTGACGCAGTGCGTTGCAAGCACTCGCCGCCCCGATCCCGCCTCCAACGATCAGGTAATCTCTTTGAATCATTATCTGGTTGTCAATATATCTGCCCGCTCTCGGATTCTCGACGAAAATCTGTAATTTGACGCGAAGATCCGAGGGGAAAAGCCCGATTTTTGGTGATTTCTAGCCAGTTGTTTAGAGGCTGAATTGGCAACATCGTCGCGACTTTTTGGCCCGAGTTAGGATTCTTTGATATCCAAGAATCCTATGGCAACGCGAATCGTCGTCCGAATTTCTTTTCCAGACCTTGGCGAGTTGCTTCAAATCGCTCGTTTCCCGTGTTTTCCAGATATCGCATCGGTCCACCTCGGAAGACCGGATATCGCCATCCTAAGACAGACGCCAGATCCGCGGTTTCGGGCTCGGCGATAATCCCTTCCTTTAGCGTGTGCAGCGTTTCCACGGTCTGAATGTAGAAAAGTCGGTTGATGATTTCGGGGTCAGATTGTGCCGATCGCGGGAACCAATCTGTCAGTCCCTGCCATTCGTGCCGTTCGCCCGGCGAGGGGTAATCATAGATGCCCGCGCCGGATTTTCGCCCTTTGCGGCCTGCGGAAAGGAAATGGGAAAGAATCTCGAGTGTTCGTTCGGAGTCCGTCGCTGCTCCACGCCCGTGCTTTGATAGATTTCGGAAAATGTCAGCCAGCAATTCTAGCGAGGTCAGATCCGCCATAGCCAAAGGTCCGATAATCATCCCTGCGTTCCGGGCGCACTGATCGATCAAAGTTGGACTAGTTCCTTCTGCCAGCATGAACAGCGCTTCTTGGACGTAGGCCATGACTACCCTGCTGGTGTAGAAGCCGGGCCCGTCTCTGACGACGACCGGGGTTTTGCGAAGCGCTTGGGCTAAGGCCAATGCTTTGTTCAATGTGGCATTCGTTGTCTGGCGCCCGAGGATGATTTCCAAAAGCTCCATTTGCTCAACCGGAGCAAAGAAATGTGTGCCGATGAATTGACTCGAGTCCGGAACTGCAGTCGCTAACTCAGAGATCGGAAAAGTGGTGGTGTTTGAGGCGATGATTGCTTCTTTCGACACAATCGAACCCACCCTTTTCAAGAGGTCGGTTTTCACATCAAACCGTTCAAATACGGCTTCGATGACGAAATCGCAGTGCGACAGATCTCCCAGTTGTTGCGTGACCTGGAGCCGCGACAGTGAATCGGCGGGATGCTGGCTCAGTATCTTTTCGATCCGGGCAGAGGATCGCTTGGCTGCCTCAGTGTCGATTTCGAATAGAATCACTTTGCGTCCGGCCATCAGTGCACTAAGCGCGATCCCGGTCCCCATCAGCCCAGCACCTAAGACAGCAATCAATTCAACCGAATTGGTCTCACTGGCGGCGCGCCCGATCGCTCGCTCTCTTAGTTCGTGTTGGACATAGATTCGATTCTGCGTCGATACCAAGCCGCGCGCCTTTTGATAGGCCGCTTTTTCTATGCGGAGGGCGCCAGCGAATGAGCGTTCTAAACCGTCATGAAAAGCTTGGAGTAATAAACTGCCGGCGCCATCATCGGCCGGAGTTCGTTTCCGTAATTGGAGGTACGCGCGCTGCAGTATATCGCGATTGGCGAGAGTTTGGCTGAAGAGCGGCGAACGCGTGATGTCAGTTTCATCCCACGGTTGAACCGGCTTCGGATGGTGTTTGATCCAGTGTTCGGCGGTTTCGCGTCCGTTATCGCTGATCTCCGTGGGATCATGCTTGAAATCGGTCTCTCCGAGAGATATTTGCGTTCCGAACAACAAAACTTGAACCGCCTTTTCAAGCCCGGCGATATGAGAAAGCCGGCGTCCAGTGCCAAGGGTCGGCAGCAAGCCAAGATCGAACCATGGCCATTGAAAGGTGAT
>DASUWQ010000246.1:0-9038 GCA_036378375.1 Chthoniobacterales bacterium | reverse complement strand
CGACGCCCCTCCGATTGGTGACCTTGCGCCAACCAGTCACCAATCACCAATCACTTCTCACCCTCGACCTTCCCCGGCTTCTCCAAGTGTCCTCCGAACTCGAAACGCATCGCGGATAACATTTTGTCCTGGAAATCGGCTTCGCCGCGAGAACTGAAACGCTCGTACAACGCGGTGGTGAGCACAGGCACAGGTACTCCCTCATCAATGGCGGCCTTGATGGTCCACCGACCTTCACCGGAATCGGAGACGTGACCGCTGAATTTTGAAAGCCCTGGATCTTTTAGCAGAGCGATCGCCGTCAAGTCTAATAGCCAGGATGCGACCACACTACCCCGGCGCCAAACTTCGGCGATATCGCTGAGGTTCAAATCGTATTGATATTGTTGCGGGTCTCGCAACGGAGTGGTCTCTGCGTCGATCTCATGTTGGCGCTTCCCGATGTTCGCGCTGCGCAGGACACCCATACCCTCCGCGTAAGCCGCCATGATTCCATACTCAATTCCGTTATGTACCATCTTAACGAAATGTCCCGCGCCGTTTGATCCGCAATGCAGATACCCTTGCTCTGCGGTACCGCCGACTTTCTCCCGTCCCGGGGTGCGTGGAATATCGCCTGGTCCCGGCGCCAAGGTCGCGAATACTGGATCGAGATGTTTGACTACGTCCGGCTCGCCTCCAATCATCATGCAATAGCCGCGATCCAAGCCCCAAACGCCTCCACTGGTTCCCACGTCAACATAGTGAATCTGTTTTGACGCCAGCTCCTTAGCGCGTCTGATATCGTCGACATAATAGGAATTTCCACCGTCGATGAGGATGTCGCCCGGTTCCAACAAAGGGGCTAGATCCGCGATGGTCTTGTCTACAACTCCAGCCGGAACCATCAACCAAACTGCGCGCGGCTTGCTCAGTTTCTTGACGAATTCTGG
Source organism: Chthoniobacterales bacterium (assembly GCA_036378375.1). Classification (GTDB taxonomy): domain Bacteria; phylum Verrucomicrobiota; class Verrucomicrobiia; order Chthoniobacterales; family JAFAMB01; genus JAFAVN01. Next base: position 8,106 of record DASUWQ010000246.1, on the reverse strand, counting down.
TAAGGAAGTGGCTCCCGCAGCTTTTTCTTGCACCAATTCCTCGACTGCTTTCGGCGACATATCGAACACCACTCCCTCGTGTCCTGCCCGCAAAAGGCGCCTCACCATGTTGGCGCCCATTCTGCCAAGTCCGATCATTCCGAGTTGCATTGCTTTTAGGTTCTTTCTTTTTGGGTTGTTTTGACGAGTCTGCTATTTGAGTTTCCGATATCGGCGAATCAGAGAATTGGTGGAACTGTCGTGCTTGAGCTCAGGCTCAGTTTTTGACTCGAGCTCAGGAATGATGCGTTGCGCTAAGACTTTACCCAGTTCGACACCCCATTGGTCGAACGAATCGATGTTCCAGATAGCGCCTTGGGTAAAGACACTGTGTTCGTAGAGTGCAACTAACTTACCTAGGGTGCCAGGAGTTAATTCCTGCGTCAGAATGGTGTTTGATGGGCGGTTACCTTCGAACACCCGATGAGGCACTAACCAATCCGGTGTCCCTTCCGCTTTGACCTGTTCAGGGGTTTTACCAAAGGCTAACGCTTCGCTCTGCGCGAACACATTTGCCAGGAGCATGTCATGGTGACGCCCTAATGGATTCAGCGTCTTAATAAAAGCGATGAAATCGCAAGGAATTAGCCGGGTCCCTTGGTGAATGAGCTGATAGAACGAGTGTTGGCCGTTAGTTCCCGGTTCACCCCAGTAGATTGGCCCAGTCGCGTAGTCGGTAGCAGCCCCGTCCAGCGTCACGTGTTTACCATTACTTTCCATGGTTAACTGCTGCAAATACGCCGGGAACCGTTTCAGGTACTGCTCATAAGGGAGCACGGCGACGGTCTCCGCTTTAAAGAAATTGTTGTACCATATCGACAACAACCCCATTATCACCGGCAGGTTTTTCTCAAATGGGGTGGTCCGAAAATGCTCGTCCATCTCGTGAAAACCGGCCAGCAGCGCTTTGAAATTGTCCGGACCAACTGCCAGCATCGTGGAAAGGCCTATCGCCGAATCCATTGAGTAACGGCCGCCCACCCAATCCCAAAAGCCGAACATATTCTCCGTATCGATGCCAAACTCGGAGACCTTGGCTGCGTTAGTGGAGACGGCCACGAAATGCTTGGCTACCGCTTTCGTATCACCTCCCAATCCCTTTAAAGCCCAATCTCGAGCCGAATGAGCATTGGTCATCGTTTCCAGGGTGGTGAAGGTTTTTGAGGAAACGATAAAAAGTGTCTCCGCCGGGTCGAGATCTTGAACCGCTTCGGCAAAATCGGTCCCGTCGACATTAGAAACGAAGCGGAACGTCATGCTCCTTTCGCTGTAATGTTTTAAAGCCTCGTAAGCCATCACCGGTCCTAGGTCTGAACCACCGATCCCGATGTTGATTACATTTCGGATCCGTTTTCCAGTATGACCGGTCCAGCCCCCGCTGCGAACCCGTTCCGAAAAAGTCGCCATCTTGTCTAGTACCGCGTGCACCTCTGGTACCACGTTCTGGCCATCCACAGTAATGGTCGCCCCTTCCGGAGCCCGCAATGCGACGTGAAGGACCGCGCGGTTCTCGGTGATATTGATCTTGTCGCCGCGGAACATGGCGTCGATCTTGTCCCGCAGACCGCATTCGTCGGCCAATTGCAAAAGAAGCGAAACTGTCTCGTTGGTGACGCGGTTTTTCGAATAATCCAAATAGAGCCCGGCGCCTTCCACAACAAAGCGTTCACCGCGCTCTTGGTCATCAGCAAAGAGCTTTCGAAGATGCAAATCACGAACCTTCTGAAAATGGGCTTCGAGAGCTTTCCAGGCTGGACGGCCCGTCAGCGACTGAATGGCTGGAGTCATATCTGTGTTCTTTCTTTTCTTTGCAGTTATGAAAAAGAGTAATCAGTAATCAGTGTGCCAGTAAGCAGTCCGGAATGCAGCGGGTACTCAATTACTGATTCACTGATTACTTCCGGCTTCCGGGTAAGGGCCTTCGAAAGCGGTCTCGGTCAGTTTGCGCCGATCATTGGGAGTTTCTCGTTCCTGCAGCCTTTCCGGTAAATCTTCTTTGCGGCCCGGTTTACCGACAACTGCCATGGCTTCGACGGTGAAACCTTCCGGGATGTTAAGCGCTGTTCTTGCCTTGTCGTAATCGAACCCCTGCATGCCATGAACCACTAATCCTTTCAGTGTCGCCTGTAAGGCCAAGTTTTCCCAGGCAGCGCCGGTATCGAAAGAGTGAGTCACAGCGGGTTCGCCGTTGTGATCAAAAGTCGTTTTAGAAATAAATAGGACCAAAGCAGCCGCATGCTTCGCCCAACTCTGGTTGAACTCGACCAGTAGATTAAAAAAGAGCGGCCAGTGCGGAGTGTCTCGGCGCGCATACAAGATTCGCCACGGCTGATTGTTGAAGGAAGATGGAGCCCAACGCGCTGCTTCGAATAAGGTAAAAAGCTCTTCTTCCGTGATCGGTTCCCCAGACATGGCCCTTGGGGACCAGCGATCGAGAAATACTGAATCGATTGGATAATCCGCCTTCCGAATTTGGTTTCCTTTTGTCATAAGAGCGTCTCCGATTAGGATAAAATCTCCAGATCTTTAAATTACGCCAACACTAAAGCGTCGCTATAGCGACGCCTTAAAGAACTCCACCGTTCGTTTCTCGATTTGGACCCGAAGCCCCGGATCCAACACCATGTGGGTGGAACCCACGATCGGCAGGAATTGAAAGGGACGGCCCGCTTTTTCAAGAGCGTCCATCAGTTTGAGGCTGTGCCGGAAATAGACATTGTCATCTGCGGTTCCATGGATGAGGAGAAGGGGCCGGCTGAGCTTCGGAGCGTCCCCGCTGAGCGATGACGCCGCATAGACGGCATCGCCAGGTAACCCCAGATAGCGTTCCGTATATTGCGTATCGTAGTCTAACCAATCGCTGACCGGTGCACCCGCAACGGCTGCCTTAAAGATGTCCGGACGCCGAAGCACGGCCAGGGCTGACATATATCCACCGAAAGACCAACCCGTAATACCTACCCGTTTCAAGTCAAGCTCGGGATGCTTGGCCGCTAAGTCCGTCAGGGCGCTGACTTGGTCCGCCAAAGGGATTTCTCCGAATTTTTGATAAATCGCACGTTCCCAATCCCGCCCGCGTCCCGGTGTTCCTCTTCCATCAAATGACACGACGACATATCCTTGGTCGGCCAACCATTGATCGATCAGATACGGTTCTGCGATTTTCTGAACCCTGTTGAAACCTGGACCGGCATAGACATCCACAATCACCGGATATTTCTTCGATCCATCGAAATCACGCGGGCGAACAATCGAGCTGACGAATTTGGTGGAATCATCGGTGAATTCGATTCGAGGGAAATAAGGCGGCTCTTCGGCCACACTTGGTAACTCTCCCAAAACCGATCCGTCGGTCCGGCGAACGCAAGTTTTGGCCAACGAATCTGGAGCACGAATGGTATCGGCTAAAACCGGCGCCCCATTTTCACTTAGGCTGACGTCGTGGAAACCGCTGGCTAGTCTGGCTAGTCTGGTTAGCTCGGTATTGTTCGGATCGGCGCGCCACAGGTCGCTCTCGGACGGATTTTTCCCGGCGATGAAAAACAAATACGATCCGGTCACTCCCGCAAAATGTTGCAATCCCTTGTCTGGAGGGACAACCACCTTGTCCAAAGATCCGTTTGCATGCCGAAGTTCGAGTTGCCAGGCTCCCTCTCTTTCACTGGTCCAGACAAACTCATGTGAGGGCAACCAAGCCGGCACGCTTTGATCGATATTGACCCAATCCGAATCATCTTCTTTGAGAAGCGGCCGCGTGGCGCCGGTTTCCGGGTTTGCCTCGAGCAGCGCTAATTCATGTTGGTCTCGGGTCTCGACCGTGATCGTTAGAGGACCAAATTTGGTCGGGCTCACGCGCACTAAATAGGGATATTTGTTCCGATCCCATTCGATCCAGCGCACGGCATCACTGGCATTCTCGCCGTTTTCGGCGCGGCCGACGGCCAACCGTACGTCCACGTTCTCCTTGCCTGGACGAGGATAACGCGAAGGGTAGGGAGGGTCCTGTGGCGCTGCGGGATCGCCGACATACCAAACCTCGACTCTGGAGCTATCGTTTACTTGATAGAGGATTGTCCGGTTGTCTTCCAACCACCAAAAACCTTTCCTCCGGTCCATCTCTTCTTGGGCGACAAACTCAGCCAGTCCGCAGGAATGGCTTTCGTTAGCGCCGGTTGTAATGGCGCGTTCCTCGTCCCTGTCCAAATCATAGACGAATAGATTGTAGTCGCGGACATAGGCGATCTTTCGGCCGTCCGGTGAGAAGGTCGGATCTATGGCGTTACCGGCCCCCGCCCTAAGTTTGACTAAGCTCTTGGTTCCGAGCCGGTACACGAAAAGAGCACCCGGCAACGTGAAAGCGATCTGATCGCCATCGTCGGAAAGTGCAAAACTCGTGATACCGGTGACCTTGGTTCGGGTCCTTTCTCTCCGCATCTTCTCTTCCGGCGACAAGTTCCCACTCTGATCTCCCAACAATCTCGTTGGCGTAGCCAATTCCTCGGTCTGGCCAGATGCGACATCAAATCGGTACAAACCGGTTGTTCGGTTACGGGGTGAATCCGAACGAAGAAAGATCACCGATTTACCATCAGCGGTAGGCATCGCTTCAACTGGACGTCCGAGAGAGAAGTTCTGCGTCGCCGCCAATGTTTGCAGGTAATGATCGGTATCAGAGCCTTCACCAAATGCCGACATCGCCGTGAACGCCGTCAGTACTACCGTTGAAAGAAAGGAGGGAAGGGGATGCATTCGGGGGAACCTACCTCGAAGCGGTTAAACGGAATAGCCCAGGGTTTGAACCCTGGGTCGGGTAGTTAGTGAAACGTGCCCTGAAAGTGGCGCCCGATATTCGGGGCGTCGGTGGAACAACACGCGGAGAGCCTAAAGACGCACCTCGGCCGCCACTCTCAGGGCGGTCTCGGGCTACGAATAGCCCAGGGCTAAAGCCCTGGGCTGTTCTGTATAGCCGCTTCGCGGCAAAGCCCGACAGTCCACTAGGGGACAAAATAGCTAAAATCGGCTAACCTCCGCCTCAATGCCTCGGCTTCGAGCGACCTCTAGACAGACAATTACGATCCCTGAAGCAACTTCTTGGTGGCGCCAAGATTGGGTGTTTGCCTTGCTCTTGTTGATCTTGGCCGCGATCGCCTATCTCCCCGCATTGAATGGAACCCCAATCTGGGATGACGACGCTCATATCACCCGGCCAGAATTGCGCTCCTGGGATGGACTGGCCAAGATCTGGACTCAACCAGGGAGCACGCAGCAATACTATCCGTTCGTTCACACCGTATTCTGGTTGGAACATAAGCTCTGGGGCGATGCCCCCCTTGGTTATCACCTGGTTAACCTCCTGCTTCATTGCATCTCAGCCCTCCTCTTGCTCAAGATATTGCGACGGCTTGAGATTCCCGGAGGTTGGTTAGCAGCCGCTATCTTCGTGCTGCATCCCGTACAAGTGGAGTCGGTAGCCTGGATCTCAGAACTTAAGAACGCACTTTCGGGCGTTTTCTACTTAAGCTCCGGCTTGGTCTATCTCGAGTTCGATCGCACGCGTAAACTTGGCCCTTATCTAACGGCCGTTGCGCTTTTTCTACTAGGACTCCTATCTAAAACCGTCATCGCGACCTTGCCCGCAGCGTTGCTGGTCATCTTTTGGTGGAAACGAGGCAAGCTATCCTTCAAACGGGACGTTTTGCCCCTAATCCCCTTTTTTATTCTTGGAATAACGGCAGCTTCCTTTACCGCTTGGGTCGAGCGAACGCTCATCGGCGCTGAAGGCTCAGCCTATAATTTCTCTTTTATCGAACGCGTTCTCATTGCAGGCCGGGTGATCTGGTTTTATATCGGCAAGCTATTCTGGCCGTTAGACCTCATCTTTATTTATCCGCGCTGGGAGATCAGCCAATCCATCTGGTGGCAATACCTATTCCCGGTCACCATAGCGCTTACCTTAGCGATTCTGTTTTGGGTCAGCCGTTGGCGACGCGCGCCGCTGGCCGGAATGCTCTTCTTTATCGGTACGTTGGTTCCGGTGCTGGGTTTTCTCAATGTCTATCCGTTTCGATATTCACTAGTAGCAGATCATTTCCAGTATCTTGCTTTGCTTGGCATTGTAGTACCGGTATCCGCCGGCATCGTCCTGCTGCTTAAACACTTGCGGTCTTGGCAACGTTGGATCGGATACATACTCTGCGCGTTTTTATTGATCGCGTTTACGGTGCGGAGTCACTTCCAGAGCGGGATTTATCAAGACATCGAAACCGTCTGGCAGACAACCATCCGAAAGAACCCGACCGCCTGGATGGCTCACAATAACCTCGGTGCATTCTTCCTAAAAAAGGGACGACTAGATGATGCCATGGACCAATTTACGAAGGCGATCGAGATCAAACCGGATGAAGCCAGTGTCTTGGATAACCTCGGCAGCGCGCTGCTTCAAAAAGGGAATCTCGATGAAGCGATTGTTCTATATCACAAGGCGCTTGAATTAAAACCGGCGCAAGCAAGCATTCATTACAATCTGGCCAATGCGCTGCTGGCACGAGGAGAGGTTGATCACGCAGTTACAGAGTACGAATCAACGTTGGCCATCAATCCGAACCATACGGACGCGCAAAACAATCTTGGCGCCGTATTGTTTCAGCAGGGAAAGCTTGAACAGGCCATCGATCACTATCAGAAGGCACTCGAAGTAAATCCTCAAGATGTCCGGGCAGAAGCCAACCTGGCTTGGGCACTGGCCACGTCGCCTCAATCAGCGATTCGAAAAACGCTCTCAGTTAAACTGGCCGTGGACGCGAACCAAGCGACGGGCGGCGCCAACCCGCGAATACTGCGCATCCTAGCGGCGGCCTATGCGCAGAACGGAGAATTCTCTGAAGCGGTCGAAACCGGACAACGCGCAGTGCAACTGGCAATGGACCAGAACAACTTCGGCTTAGCGGATTCAGTTCGATCCGAGCTTGATCTCTATCGGAATGACCAGCCCTGCCTGTATGGGAAGTGACCGGCGCGGTATGGAAGCCTGGAGCAGTTTTCGAGCGATGGCCCGGGATCCAGCCGCGGAACAGCGAGTAACCTTATCCAGTGTCTAGCAGTCCGGCTGCGGCCGGACTAGCATAACCTCCGGGTTACGGCTACAGCGTGGACCACCACCCCGGCGGAGGGGAGCCGCATTAGAGAGGTGCCGCTGCAGATACGGAGGCGGTCTATCGCCCATAGGTTGAAAAGACGTATCCGGCTGCGGCTCCCTTTAGGTGTGGCAGGTTCTACGGTCCCTTAGATCCGAACGTGCTGAATATCCGTCCCCTCCCAGGGCGTCGCGTCTATCCGAGCGCTATACCTAAAAAGATTCGTCGGCGTCGACGCCCGTGCGAGCTCTAACACGGAATGCAACGCCCCTCCGTCCGTTGTCCTTTAATGGCCATCGGGATGCGGAGTAAACAGCTTCCGGTGCCCCTCGGAGACAACTTCGACGGTGCCATCGGTCACTTTTATGGCGGTCTGATCGTCAATCGCGTACGTCGGCACTGGTATCGTGGCGGCCACTTTTTCCAGGTTGGCCGAGGAATACTCTGGGAATCTCGCGTGATCCAGATGCCCAAACAATGCGGCGTGGTGAGCGTTTGCACCCAACCAAATCTCAGCCCATCGTTTCTCTTCCCTGTTTAAGATGCTGTCTAATAAGCCCCTAAAGATCCCCTTGTTCCGTTTGGCTAGTGGCCGCACTCAAGTCGACGATCGTTTCGGTATTTCTCTTCAAAAATTGGCCCAGCGGGTTCCTTTCCGTCATATCCCTCATCGACACGATTTTTATCATGTAGCCTGGATCGAGTCGGGAACCGGCACGTTCATACGGGATGACAAAAGCTATCCCATCAAGGCGGGCAGCCTCATCTTTGTAACGCCGGGCCAAGTGCATACCTGGGAATCAAAAGAAGCTTTGCACGGATATATCCTCTCTTTGGAGCCGACACTGCTTTTCAACCAAACCGACCGGCCGCATCGCCTATTGCACGAGCTGACCCAATGGAGTGCGACCACCAAGAGTCAGATCGAAGTCAC
>DASUWQ010000245.1:0-11323 GCA_036378375.1 Chthoniobacterales bacterium | reverse complement strand
GAGACATTGGTGAATCCCTCCTATGTTTTTCCACTCCCCTTAGAGTGCGCCATGTCGCGGTGGATACACTTCGTTGAGGTAGTAGTTGCCCACCGCCATATATTTCCACCGCACGGGATCGTGCAAGGTATGAGCTCGAGCATTGCGCCAATGACGATTTAAATTCAGCGCTTCCGTCGTGCTATCGAGACCACCTAACTCGAAGAGTTGGTTAGTCGAAAACAACGCGATTTGGGTGGTCGCGGCCTTAGCTTCGGCAACCGCGACCGAGGCCAGGGCCAGCGTGGATTCGCAGGTGTCGGCGAGTAGAAAGTCGACGATGTGCCCAGCTCTTTCAAGGAGGGCCTCTGCCGCGTGTAACTGAACGACCAGATCACCGTAGATTGAGACGGCGAGGGGATCAGCGGTCACACTGTCGCCGCGCCGGGTTGAACGTAAAAAATTGCGCAGCTCATTGATAGCAGCGCGAGCAATGCCGAGATCAACCGCGGCGTGAACGATTTGTCCGATTGGACCAACTGCCGTGGGCACCCGGAACGCCTGCTCATAAGGCAGGACCCATTCCGGCTGAACGGAAACATTGTCTAGGACCGTACTTCCGCTGCCCGTTGTCCGTTGACCAAACGACTCCCAATCGTCGATAACCTGCACCCCGGAATCGTCCGGGCGGACGATTGCTAATAGTAAATCGTCGGTTTCGTCTCGGGCGACTATCGGGATGTAGTGTGCAAAGAGTGCGCCGGTCGAGTAGTACTTTCGCCCCGAGACAATGAAGTGATCAGCCTGCCGGAAAATCCGAGTGTTATAGTGTCCGACAGTTTTTGTGCCCACCTCGGAGAGCGCGTTTCCCAGACGTGCGCCAGATAAAACGAGCTCGTAGATTTGCTGTTTCTGCTCCGCTGTTCCGTTCGCCCGAACCACTTCCAGCATGTAATAGTGGTTCTGTGGGATCTGGCCGATCGAGGAGTCGGCTTCGGAAATGATCGCGGTGACTTCAGCTAACGTGGTGATCGAGACAGCCGGTCCGCCGTACTCTTTAGGAACTGTGAGCGCCCATAAACCGGAAGCCGAATACTTCTCTATTTCTGCGAATGGTAGTTGTCGGCGAGCATCGCGTAGGGATGCCTCCAGACAAAGATGAGCGGCGAGTTCGTGAGCAAGCGCGAGCGCTTCCTGGTCATCCTGGACTCTGCCAGCAGGCGATGGTGCGCAGCTGGCTCCTGGTTGGTCTGATGCGATCTGACTGGGAATTGCTGGTGACGACATACCGGCGGCCAATGGTTAGTTCCAAGGATGGCGAGGAGGAAGCACGTCGTTTAGGTAAAAGTTCCCGATTGCATGGTATTTCCATCGAACCGGATCGTGCAGCGTATGCGTTCGAGCGTTTCGCCAAAGCCGGTCAAGACCGTGCTTTTCCAGCGTCGATTGGGTTCCGGCCAACTCGAAAAGCTTGTTAGTGGCCAGTATCGCGATTTCGGTCGTCAGAATTTTTGCTTCGGCAACAGCTACCGCTGCGAAAGCGACCTCTTTGTCGTCCGGGGTTTCTCTGCCGGCGTCCAAAATGCGAGCGGCTCGTTCCAGCACAGCCTGCGCCGCGTGTAAACGTAACTGGAGGTCGCCGATCTGGCTGATGGTAAGCGGATCGTCGGCCGCGCGTTCCACCTTGCTATCGATCCACGGCCGCGATCGTTCACGGACGAAGCGGATGGTTTCCTCAATCGCTGCCTGAGCGATCCCGGCGTCGATAGCAGAGTGGATAATCTGGGAAAGTGGTCCGGTGAAAGTTGGACGATCAAAACCACGATAAGCGGGAATTATCCATTCCGGTTGTACTCGCACATTCTCGAGAGTGACCGATCCGCTTGCGGTCGTCCGCTGACCGAACCCTGACCAATCGTCAACCACACTGAGGCCCGGTGTCCCTTTAGGTACGATCACTAGCTGCCCATGCTTCTCCTCATCCAGTGCGCCGACCGGAATTGAGTCCGCAAACAGCGCGCCAGTTGAATAAAACTTCCGCCCGTTAACAAGGAAATGACTTCCCTCCGGCCGGATCTGGGTTTGGAAATCCTGGACATTTTTTGTTCCTGCTTCGGAAAAAGCGTTGCCGAAACGGTGACCAGCCAGCACCTGTCCAAAATAGAACTCCTTCTGAGTCTCCGTGCCATCCAGGCGAATGGCGTCCACGACGCAGAAGTGGTTGTGTGGAATCTGTCCGATCGAAGAATCCGCTGCCGAAATGACTTTGAAAATCTCAGTGATGGTAACGATCGATGCCTCGAGACCGCCGTACTGTTTCGGCACGCTGACTGCCCAAAGACCAGACCCGGAGAATCGGTCCAGCTCGGAGTGGGGCAATTGGCGCGTGCGATCGCGTTGGGCCGCTTCACTGGCAAACTCAGTCGCGAGATGTCGCGCTACAGCTAACGCCTCTGCTTCGGATTGAAGGATAGGGACAGACCTGGAATTAGCAGAGACCGGTTCTGGTGGGTGCACGGTAGCCAAGGACATAAAAGTGGACGACGCTATACCCGACTTATTTAGTAGACAAGAGGAAATTGTTTTCTCTCTGAACAATTGTCAAGGCCGGGAATCGACCTGGAATAGTCAAACGTCATGGCGTGACGGATTTTGACTACTAATTTAGTAGAGTTACAGTCCACCTATGTCAAAGATTCTTCCAACCCGCCGTCGCGCGGGATGCAATTCCAATAAGCCAGTCATGAATGACTGCCTTGTGAGGGCGTGTCGTGATGTGCGGGTATCCCTGGGGTCGAAACCCAAAGGCGCTAAGATTCGATAAAAACAGGGATAGCCGCGAAAGAATGCAAAGATCGCAAAATAAAAGGAATAGCCGAAAAAAGGCACTGAACGCCAAAAATTTAGCGTATCAAATCCGAGGTATCGCAATTATCGGCCTAAGGCGTGCGTCAGAGTTTCCGTTCGCTTTAGCAGATTATTACCTGCGTTTTTTGCGATCTTTGCGTTCTTTTGCGGCTATTCCTGGCTTATCTTAGCGCCTAAGGGTTTCAACTCCAGCTTGAGTCCTATTATTCCTTCGGGATTGCTACCCTCGCCAAGATATCCGCGACATGTGTCTCCAACTTACCCATGTGAGACCCTCGCCAATAAGTCTGGCCGCAGCTCGGACATTTCGTGAAATCGTCATAGTACAACTGGGTCAACGGTTCTAACTGATCGATCACAGCTTTTTTCTCAGTGCGCTTAAGGATGCCGTTGCAGCGCAAACAACGGGTGAAAGGAGCGAGCGCTGGGGCTAATCCGAATCGGCGAACCGTCTCGACTGTCTGTTCAAGCGGTTTTTGTGATTTCGGGAAAAAACCGTTCTGAACGACTCGGTGCATCAGAAGGAGGCGATCGCGAGTGAGTAACGCGCGCTCTTCGCGCTGCATGACGGCCAACAAATCGCGGTCATCCGCGTCATTGCGATAATCCACGTCGATCCCGAGTAATCGTAAGTCTCTTACCAATTTCCCCAGATGACCATCTGCTACGAAACTCCGAATGCCGCGAGTTTGTAGACCCGAAGAAGCGCGCAGCGAAGAAAAAGGGTAAACGTCGGTAATGCAGTCGTTCTCGATCCGAAACCGAAAATCAACTCGGCGAGTATCGACCAGGATGAGATCCACTTCGGGATGAGGGATACCACACGATTCGATTAGGTCTTTTACAGAAGTCCTGCAATCGACTGTACGCCGAATCGGTTGCTGAAGCCGCTGATTCGGCTTTAGAAAATAGTCGAGACCGTCATGGAACGAGATCAGGACGGAAACACGTTCATGCGAATGAGCTCCGGCCATTTGCCAGGGTAATGCCGTTAACGAACGAGCACGAGCGAGAACACAGACTGGAGGGGAGGCCGCTTTGGGTCGTGACCTAGTATTTTGTGTCATTTCTCGCAGCGTGCGTGCAACTGAGAACTATGAAAACAAGCGGCTCCTGCGAATTACCCAGCGCGACGTTTTCACGCAGCGCTTCTGTCCGTTCATCGCACGAGAGAGCGATCGAGCTGCCAAGCGTTGAGACGTTCCCGGGAGCCGCCTGCTTTCACATTTTCCGGTTGCAGGCACGCTGCAAGGAATGACGGGAGACGCTAGCCCACGCGCTAAAGCGGCTCCCCTCCAGTCCAACGAGCGTTCGAGCGCTGTTTCCGTTCCCGCTAGCTTCATTGCTCATCGTCATGCATTTTTGAATATGCGTGAGATTCTTCCCGGAATTTTTACCTGGGGCTCGACTTACGCCGACCGGCCATGGGACTTAAACGGCTACGCGATCGCTGTCGCGGGAGGTACTGTCCTGATTGATCCGCCTGCACCGGAGGAAGCCGATTGGCAAAGGCTACCGAGGCCGATTACGACGGTTGTACTTACCAACCGAGATCATGTCCGCGACGCGGCGTTGTTCAAGACACGGCATGGAGCGCATATCGTGGCTGGCAAGGACGAGGTTTCTCAATTCTCACCGCTCACGATTGATGCGGTGGTGCAGGAGGGCGACCTGATTGGCGGCGCCCTGCGGGTTATTCATTTGCCCGGTAAATCGCCCGGCGAGATCGCACTATACATCGAACCGGCCCATCACCCTGCATCCAGGGAGCAGGGCGGCATCCTCGTTTTAGGAGACGCGATCATCGGGCATCCACCGGGAGCGCTCGGGCTGATCCCGGAAGAGAAGCTCGACAATCCCAAGACGCTGAGAGAGTCACTTCCTAAAATACTCGACTATCAATTTGAAGTCCTGCTGCTCTGCGATGGACAACCTGTATTACATGACGCTAAGCGCAAGGTCGGCGAGTTCTTGAGCCAGCTGGCTTGTTGAATGAGGCGGGCGGAGGTTGCCGCGACCCTCCCAATCGCTGCCCTTAATTGGTTTCGCCCGATCTCTTACGGAGAGTCTGTACCGATGAAAAGAGCACGAGTGCGCCGAGAACGGGAATTAAAACTAAGGCCGTATTTGTCTCGTCGGGAACTGAAGAAACTTTGCCCCGGCCATGATGATGACCATTATTTTGGCCACCATTCCCCTTACCATTATCCGACCCAGCGTATGCCACCGCAGGGATTACCAAGCAAGCCGCTACTAAGGTAGACAACCTGCGGACGTTATTACGAAAAAAGGAGATGTTCATAGGAATGATAACTGCGAAGGTGAGTACTGCTGCTAGAGCAGCGCGATACTACCCAACACGGGTCCGAGTGTGAAGCCGTTTAGCTCCTGGGGTAGGATGGATTCTCTAGCCGCCATAGCAACCAACGTTTACTACAAAGAAAAACGAACCTGCGACTGGACCGAAGCCCTCCTTCGTCATCCTGCGCCACGGCGGACGGCGGACAGGGTCGGGGGCAGAACACCGCGTGTTCGCGCGACAACGTGTTTATGCCATCCTCACGCCACCGGCGTATCCTTCGTCACCACCTTCAACTGAAGATGAAATTCATCGTTCACCAGGTGCTGACCCAATCTCGCGAAATATTTTGCGGAACCATAGGTGGCGCCCCAGACGGTTCGATCCAAATCCAGTAGCGCCTGCGCAGTGAACGAGCCGTCGCCTTTTCTTGCGACTACCGCGGCAAACTCGATCGGATTTGTCACCCCACGTAACGTAAAATCACCTTTGATCTCGTAGTTCGGCTCATCCAGTCTGACCTCCGATCGATAGTTGACCGCTTTGATCTCGAGCTCCGCCCGCGGATATTTGTCGACGGAAAAGAAGTCGTCACTCTCCAAGTGGGCGATCAAATGTGCGTTCATTGCCGGGTCTTCGATGTCCGAGCAGCGGAGGCTGGTCATATCCACGGTCAAATGCCCACCCACCAGCCGGCCGTCTTTTATCAGGATCTGTCCGGGTCCCAGTTGTACCGTCCCGGCGTGACGGTTAAAGAGATTCCGGCCCGTCCACTCAACCAGGCTGGCACCTTGCTCGACCTGGAACTGACCGGAAGGCAATTCTGCCGCCGCGCTTTGCTCGATTTTGCCCCCGCTCGCCTTCCAGCCTTCTAACCCACCCGGTAATGCCGTAACCCGCCCATATCCTGCGGCCCCCAATTTTGTTAGAGCAAGGCGGGCTTCCAACGTCGAATCGCTTAGACCGTACACCGTGAGAGCAGTGTTCGGGTCCGGGAATGCATCGCGAATCTTATCGATGAAAGCAGTCTCATAGACACAGATATTAACGCTGCCGGGCAGATGTTCGGCCGAGAACGATTCCGCCGAAAGAACGTCAATCAGAGGGGACGGCAGCTCAGGCATAGTAGCTGGGTTCTAGTTACGCTGTTACGAATTCTGGTTGTGTCTAGTTCGAACTGATTTGGCGAGTGGAAAACAGTAGGGACTAGCTCCCGCTCATCCGCCTTTGTTTTTGACGCTTTGACTGTCCCTGGCGTGGAACCCGCAGGCCCACCGCACGCCCGAATGAGCGGGAGCTAATCCCTAGCGCGTACCTATGCCATGCGAGAATGCTTGCTTCAAAAATCCCTTGATGTCAAGATATGGTGCATGCCGAAACCCGCTGCATCCACGCATCCTGGCGTTCATGTCTGGCTTATTCTGATAAAGGCATTCGGAGCCATCGAATCAGTAGCCGCTAGAAGCATCGCGGATTCCGACCTTTGCCCATCGGACTTTCAGGTACTGGAGATCCTGTTGCACAAAGGCGCTCTGCCCGTCAACACCATTGGCCGAAAGATTATGCTGACCAGTGGGTCTATTTCCACCGCGGTGGATCGGCTTGAAAAGAGGAAACTAGTGCGTCGAGATCCATCGGTCGATGACGCTCGGGTCATCTATGTTTCTCTTACCGGCCCCGGCCACGCGTTGATCCAGCGAATCTTCTCACGGCATGCGCAGCAGATGGAGGACGTGTTCGATCCGTTGTCCGACCAGGAACGGCTATCGTTGGAGGAACTTCTTAAAAAAGTTGGCAGACACGCGGAATCACTCGGGTCAACTCCCCGCGGAATAAAAATATCTTGACGTCAAGAGAATCAGTGGAAAGCGTACGTTAACAAGTTCCGCTTAAACCACTAATTCTAAATCATGGCTAAACTTCTCTATATTGAGGCTTCTCCCAGGAAAGACCGGTCCAGATCGATTCAGGTTGCCCGAACATTCCTGGCCGCTTATCAGAAAAGCCACCCGAACGACTCCGTTGAAACCTTAGATCTTTGGTCAACTAGCCTTCCCCGTTTCGATGCCGACACCGCGGAAGCCAAGTACGCGATACTCCAAGGCCAAGCCCATACGCCTGCACAGGCCCAGGCTTGGAAAGCTGTCGTAGACGTAATTGAACGATTCAAATCGGCTGACCGATACCTTTTCTCCTTGCCAATGTGGAACTTTGGAGTGCCCTACGTCGTTAAACATTATATCGACGTTTTGGTTCAGCCGGGGCTCACGTTTTCGTTTGATCCGCAGTCGGGTTACAAGGGCCTGGTAACCGGGAAGAAGGCTGCGGCAATTTATGCGCGCGGGGGCGCCTATGGTCCCGGTACGGGAATGGAAGATTACGATCTGCAGAGCAAAACGCTCGCTGGCATTCTTGGATTTATCGGGCTCACTGACTTTGTGAACATCTTTGTCGAACCGACGATGGGTCCCCCGGAAAGTTCGGCAGCAGGATTGGCCAAAGCAGAGGAATTAGCGGTCTCGACGGCCAAGTCGTTTTGAGCGGTACCAGAACTGCAGATTCCAAAGACTGAGAAGTGTTATGGATGACCGTATTCATGAACTGCTTCAACGGAATCTGCAGGAGGTTTTCGGCGAAGGCGACGCGACCCCGGCGTCGCGCCGCCATCGCGGAACTCTATACGGACGACTGCGTGCTCTACGCGCCGACCGGCATGTTCGTCGGGCGGTCCGCTCTGGACAAATTTGCCGGAGAGCTTGCGCCGCCCACCCGCACTTCGTTTACACCCCCGTATAAAGAGAGCGCTCGCCGAAACGCATTTTCTCGTCCTCATACTCGTCGTCGTCCTCGTCCTCGAATCGACCCGCCGTTCGCTGTTTTCGCATTGATCGTTCCCACGGCGGTTAGCACCCAATGTAATCGGTAACTGCTACTGCCGAGAACGAGGACGACGACGAGTACGAGGACGATCAGGGCTTCAAACGTCAATCTCACGGCGCATACAACTTGCGGACTGCACGCTGAACAGCTTCCCGATCTGCTTTTTGCACAGTCGTTCGATCATAGGTCAAAAATCCGTTCACCTCGTTTTCTACATCGCTCAGCTGAGTGTAAACGGCTGCCGAAAGACCCTTCGACGCCAGATCTCTTAGAGTTTCCAGCCGGCTCAGGATCCAAGGCTGTTGAGAAGCCGCAGTCGGCAGATCGTGCTCATCGGAGGTGGTGCCTTGAGGATTCCAGAGATGGCCGGGGATAGGGAAGCCCGCTCCGCCGAACTCTCCCAAGACACTTGCTCGATCCGGTTGGAAAGGAACCAGTCTCGGCCAAGGGTAAGTATGATCATCTAGCACATCGCCGGCCCCGAAGTCATTCCAGCCGCTGGCATCATCGACCAAGCGCGTTGGGTCCCAAGATTTGAAGAGATGAGCGATGCGGACCGTGTCGTATTGCCCCCAGCCTTCGTTAAAAGCGATCCACATCATGATGCAAGGATGATTCCGATGGGTGTCGACCATGGCCTTCATTTCTTTCTCAATCTGATCTGCTTGATCCTGCGGCCGAGTCCGGTCCGGAGCGCCGCGCTTTTGACTGAAATCCTGAGGCGAAGGGAAATCTTGCCAGACTAGAAGACCGAGCTTGTCTGCCCAGTAATACCAGCGTTGCGGTTCTACCTTCACATGTTTGCGAACCATATTACAGCCGATCGCTTTCTCGTACTCGAGATCGGAACGAAGCGCTGCATCGGTGGGAGCGAGATAGATTCCATCCGGCCAAAAACCCTGATCCAACGGGCCAAACAGGAACAGAGGTTCATTGTTAATAAAGATCCGCTGGTGGCCGCTGGGATCTTTTCTAACTTCCACTTTGCGCATCCCGAGATAGCTCGTCACCGTATCGAAACCGTAAGTAACCTTTAGGCCGTACAGATAAGGATCGGACGGAGACCAGCGATGAGCGTTGCTTATTGATAGCGTGACTGGTGTATTGACCGTTCCTTTGGTGGTTGAAATGCTCTTTCCTGCATCATCTAAGAGCTCAATGGTCACTCGATCACTTTGCGGACTAGCCGGCTTAGGCCCGCCGGGTTCCACGGTTACGCCTGCTGTTTGTTGATCGATGTCCGTGACGATCTGCAAATCAGCGACATAAGCCGCGGGAACGGTTTCAAGCCAAACGGTTTGCCAAATGCCGGAGGCATCCGTGTAAAAAATCTCGCCCGGAGTTAGACTCAATTTGCCGCGTGGCTGGTAAGGATAATTTCCCTCGCCGGTTGGGTTAATGACTTTGACGACAAGATCTTGAGTTTTGGACTCAACTAGAGCGTCAGTGATATCGAAGCTGAACGGATCGTAGCCTCCTTGATGCTGGCCAACGGCTTGGCCGTTCACCATTAATTCGGTGATGTAGTTGACTGCTTCAAAGTGTAACAGTACGCGCTGCCCGTTCGCAGGCCTGGAAAGCTCGAATTGACGTTTGTACCACAGCGTTTGGTTCGGTCGAAGTGGCCGGCAAACACCGCTGAGTGAGGATTCTAAAGGAAAAGGCACTAGTACCTGCCCCTCCCAATGAGTCGGCGGGCTGGTTTGGTCGGGTGTGACCGCATAGTCCCAAGATCCATTGAGGTTCGTCCATTGTGACCGGGCTAGCTGTGGCCGTGGATATTCTGGCCAGACTGAGTTCGGATTCACCGAGGCTGCGTACTTCGTCATTAGGTGGCCGGTCACTGGTGCCCAGGCAAACCCGTTAGGTGCGGTAACAAACCCAATGGTGACTAAGCCAAGCCAAATTCTGAGAGGCAGATTCATCGAGCAAAACCGGCCTGTTTAATTCGTTTTGCCCACCGGTTGCCTGAACGCGCGTTCTACCATGTCGTTCGGGTCAGTTGAGACGGGAGTATCGCGCCAAAGCCAGCGCATCATATCCGGCATAATGGCGCCGCCAAATTTTTGACCGTGTAAATTCATGCCCCAGGTATAATTCACGTCGTACCCTTTTTGCGTAAGGGCTTTCATCAACCGCACGTTCTGAAGGAACCAATCCATTTTTTCATCATATGGCCCGCGCAGAGTACCTCGATGATCGTTACGGCCATCGCATAAGAATACCCGAATCGGTTTTGGCTCGCTCGCTAAGACGCGTTCCGGATAGACATACCCTCCCCGGAGGTCGACGAAACTTCCTACGTTGCTCAAGACCTCTCGGAAATCGTTCGGGCGCTCCCAGGCGATAGTAAAAGCTGCAATCGCGCCGGAACTTGATCCTCCGATTCCATGCATCTCCGGGTCTTTCGAAATGTTGTATTCCTTGTACAACACGGGCATCAGCTCTTCGGTGATGACCCGCGCATACTTGTCGTCCAGGCTGTTATATTCGATTCGGCGATTGGTTGTATCATCGCCCCAAGTCGTTTGGGGAGAGGGTTCGGGCTGGTCCGGCCTCCGTCCCGGGTTGATAAAGACGCCAATCATCACCGGGATTTCTCGTCGATAGATCAAGTTATCCATCACGTTCTGAGCCCGAATATCTCCCTGCTCGTCTTTGAAAGCCTGTCCATCCTGATAAACCATCAGAGCTGTTGGCACCGAAGGATCGTATTGTGCCGGCACGTAAATCCAATAGGTATGTTGGGTGCCGGGATAGACTTTACAAGGCAGGGTGTAAGGACCGCGGACTTCGCCTTTCGGAACGCCTTCCTGAGGGAGTGAGTCTGGCCCGAGCCGGTACTGCGAGTTCGGGTTTGGACCCGGCGGCAGGGCTTCGCTTGGTTGTGGTGAAGGAGTCGGTTGGGGAGATTGAACCTGTGCCAGTCCTGGCACACACGCTATCGCGAGCGACAAACTAACGACATAGCTTACGGCTGCTTTCATGCAAGAGCGAGGCTACGTCCGAGACCCACGCGGTCAACCGAATCGTCAGTTCCGGAAAAGGAATGGCCGCGAAAGGCGCAAAAAACGCAAAAAGGGAAAACTGGCCAGAGTTAAACAGATGGTTGTGAGCCTAGACGCAGGCCAAATCATCTGAAATCAATCTGTTCCATTTTTGTGCCCTTTGCGCCTTTTCGCAGCTATTCCTTTTCTTTCCGCGAGATAGATTTGGCAAACGGACGATCGCGCATGCAAGTTCCCCGAAATGCCGGAGTTACCGGATATTGTCACTTACCTCAAAGCATTGGAGCCC
>DASUWQ010000244.1:0-10974 GCA_036378375.1 Chthoniobacterales bacterium | reverse complement strand
CTTCCCGTCGATTCGATGTTGTTCATTGTCATCTGTTCGTTTCGAACTGGACGGGCAAAATTCTGGCGAAGCTTTTCCAGGTCCCGGTGATCATCTCTCACGATCATTCTTACGACCGATTTCGTTTTGACTGGCCTCTGGTTCGCTGGTGGGACGGCTTATCTAACCGGTGTGCGGACGCTATTTTTGTTATTTCCGCCTACATCAAGGATAACCTTGTCCGGCGAGAAAAGGTTCCCGCGGAAAAGATCTATATATTAAAAAACGCGGTTGCTCGGCCGCCTGCGATCATCCGCCACCCAAGACCAAAGCTGATCGGTGCGGCCGGCCGCCTGGTAGGTTGGAAGAATTTCTCCAGGTTTCTTAAGTTGGCAGCCCATCTGACCAAGCTGGATCCCGATTACCGGTTTATCCTGGCCGGAGACGGAAGATTGGCCGCGGACTTAAACAGGGAGGCTCAGCAACTGGGTCTAGGCGAGCGCATCGTTTGGCCGGGGGTCATTCCTAGCCTGGACGGTTTTTACGCGGAGATCGCGCTGTTAGTCCTTACTTCTGATTGGGAAGATCTGCCGATGGTTGTGCTGGAGGCGTTTTCGCATCGGGTACCGACTGCTATTGTGAGCAATAACGCGGAACGCAGCCGGCTTAATACTGAGACCTTGCTGTTGGCGCCGGAAGCAGACGAAGCGCAATGGGCGGAAGCGGTCCATTTGCTGTTGGGTTCGCCGGAGCGGCTCGAGGAGATGTGTGCAGCGGCTCAGCGGTTGATGGAAGAAGAGTTTTCTCCGCAACGACAGATGCGGTGGATCGAGGATAAGTATGAGGAGTTGTTGAGGGCGAAGGGGATGGGGTGAGAGTGGGGACGTCGAGCTCTTGTTCGGGCTCATCCTCCCGACTTCGCCCTGTCGCTCCGGCTCCAGGAAGCTTCGTCGGGCAAGCTGTGCTCGAAGGGTATAGGGGTATGGAGACGGATAAGGTCCGCCTTCGCAAGACCTACGGCGCGACAGGCTATGTAGGGCCTATACGACCTATGGGATGTGGTGGTCATGGCTGCGCTGTAGGTAGAATGGTAATCAAGGGGCTCCGATCACGTCTTTATTCGAGCACGAGCACGAGCACGGGGACGAGGACGATTTAGGGCTTCTCGCCTAAGGCCTGACGAGGGATCGTACGGAGGTTTTGGTGGTTTTGCAGGATCGTGTTTTCGGCTAAGACGCCGCTGAAATGAGTGAGGGGGTAGATCAGTGAACCACGGCCAATGATGGAGCCGGGGCTAATTACCGAGTTGCAACCGATTTCGGTTCTGTCGCCGAGAATGGCTCCAAATTTTCTTAGGCCAGTCGGAATCTTGCCGCCCTCGTGCCTCACTGAGATTTCACCTCGATCTAGGCGGACGTTGGAGAGGATAACTCCTGCGGCTAAATGCGCTTTGTAGCCTAGGATCGAATCGCCGACATAGCTGAAATGGGGTATCTGGGCTTCATCGAAAACGATGCAATTCTTGAATTCGCACGAATTGCCGAGAACGACCCCGTTGCCAATGATTACATTTCCGCGGATGTAACAGCCAGATCGGATCTCACAATTGCTTCCGATCCAGGCTGGCCCTTTTAGGCAGGCTCCGTTCTCGATGACGGTTCCTGGACCGATGGTAACCCGGTCGCCGATAAAAGGAGCACCAAGGATCTTGCCCTTCATCGCCGGCTGCAGGGAACTCTCTAAATAGTTGCGGATCTGCTTTAATGCTTCCCAAACCGGCACCGAATCTTGAAACAACGAAGGGTGTTCAGTTTTCGAAAGATCCAGGAAATCTGCCGCGGAAAAAGTCATTCGAAGAGCATAACGTTTATCGTGGATAAAAGCGACGGTAGGTCTGTACACAGGAGTTCATCCCTACCAGCCCTTACTTGACAAAGTTATCCCGGTCCAAGAAAGCTTCGCGATGTTAATCGCGCCGTGTCTAGCATCAATCGTCACCCATTACTTGCCGATTGCTAAGAGCTTGGGCGTTTTGTTGTTTCTGCTGGCAGAGGTTGCCTTCGTGGGCTGCGCTGCCATTGGCTTTCTACGGCCAGGCGTCCGAGCCAACCTTAGCCTGCCTGCTTTTCTGTTGCCAGGCTTGTTCGTGGCGACCGTTTTTGCTGAGACTTGGAGTCTGTTCGGAGGGCTCGTGCCGTGGGCAAATCCTGCCCTGATTCTAATAGCGGCTATTCTGGCGGCGGTGCAGTGGCGAACATTCGCGAACTCGGTTATTGAGGCTTTCCGTAAAACGAGATGGCGTAGTTTGATACTATTTGTGCCGTGCCTGTTTTTCGCGGCATTGAACGCGTTAACCAACGGCTACTGTCACGATACCCTGCTTTACCATTTGGCGGCGGTGAGATGGGTGGCAGACTTTGGGTCTGTACCGGGCCTGGCCAACCTGCACGGGAGGCTTGGATTCAATAGTGCTTTGCATCCTTTGGCCGGGCTTTTCGGCGGACCATTCGGCATCGCCGTGAGTGGTGAGTTCGTGAACCCGGTGATTGTGCTGTGTACTTCTGCCGTGCTGCTGCAAGGAATTCGGCTGAACCGTAAGGAATTCTTTTCCCAAGGTTCAGTTTACGCCGCCTTATTGCTGCCTCTGATCCTCGGCCAGTTATTTTCTGCGTGTCTCTCGTCCCCCCAACCCGACGTTGCCGGTGTTGCCATCGCGATTCTAGTCACTTGGCATCTACGCGAGGTCATTTTCGACGCCGACACGCTGCCAGATGTTGAGCAGTCTGCTTTCCTTCGGTGTCTGATGGCGGGTTCTTTGGTCGTAATGTTCAAACTCTCGTATGCCGCGTTTGGATTGGGCGCCGCCGCGCTGGTGACGCTAATCATTCTCATCCGGCGCCGCCGATTCATGGCGATTTGTGTTCCCGTTCTCTTAGTTTTCGTCTGTTCGATACCGTGGGTGTGCCGTGGTTATATCACCAGCGGATATCCGCTCTACCCGTCTGAGCTCGGAGCCATCCATTTCGACTGGATAGTCCCACATGAAGCAGCATCCGGTGATAGAAACTGGGTTTTAAGCTGGGCCCGTGATCCAGGCCGAGACTGGCAAGTGGTTTTGGCTAACAACGATTGGTTGCGGCCTTGGTTGGCGACGACGTTTGGGGATCTGCTGGTTCGAAAGTCGCTCCTGCTTGGCGCAGCGGGATTAATTCTGGGCTTGATTAGCGCTCCGTGGCGTTGGCGGGTTGGTTCGGTCTTTCGGTGCTGTTGTCTTATGGCGCCAGTTATACTGTCGCTCGTATTTTGGTTTCTGACCGCGCCGGATCCGAGATTTGCTGGAGCCACCATTTGGACGGTTGCTGCCGATATTGCTTTTCTGCCGTTTGCCTGCCTGGTTTCGGTACGACTTCTTTTGCGAGTGTGTACTACCGTGCTAATTGCCGGGTTCATCGGGTTGGAATTGAAAGAGGGCGCCATCCGCTTGGCAACGGAGCATGAGCAGTTTCCTAACTTTGTTGGCGGAACCAGCGAACTGGTTCCTCGCCTGACTTACTCCGGACTCGCTATTTGGGTGCCGGTCACAGGAGATCTGACTGGGCCATGGAAAATACCGGCCGCGCCCCCGTCCAGTTTTAATCCAAAACTGGAGCTTCGTGGGAAAACGTTACGAGACGGATTCAGAATCAATCTGAACGCACAGAAGCCAACGGAGTGATGGCTCCGTAGAAACGATGTGTAACGGCGAACCTTAGTTCGCCGTAGCTGCACGCTATAAAGATTTCGCTCCTACGGAGCTGGGACACGAATCTTCCTCGCGCGAGGACGTGCGCCCTCCCTTCACGCCGTTTTCGAGGCACCAATCGGAGGGGCGTCGCATTCGGTGTGCGGTGGGATAAGGCGTGTCCCACCGGAAATTTGGAACAGGGTAGGGCGTGTGCCACAATCGCGACGCCCGGAAACCGGTGTCACGCGATGGGGTGCACGTGGAGGAATCTGTCACACGCCCAAAGGGAGCCGCGGCTAACAGGCGATTTGGACGGAAGGACGGGTTGAGGAACAATAGTCGCGGTAACAGGGAACGGAATGCGGCTCCCCTCCGATTTGGCAACAACATGGTCATTACCGCATTTTTATCGCCTTCTGGCCGTCCTTGGTATCCTTCACGGCCCAACCCAATTCGACGATCTTTTGCCGAAGAGAATCACTTAGTTGCCAATCCTTGGAGGCTCTGGCGGCGGCTCTTTGGTTCAGCAGTTCTTGGACTTCGTTCGGAATTGCTTCTTCATCGGAATGGATCTGCAGCACCTGGTTGACGTTCTCCCACCATTGCAAAAGAGCAGCGGCTTGCCCCGGTTGGAGTTCGTTCGCGTCCATCAACTGGTTAGTGGTCCTGATTTGTTTGAAGAGCTCGGCTAAGGCAGCGGAAATGTTTAAATCGTCGTCGAGAGCTGCGAAGAAAGAGTCGGAGGTCGCGGGTGCATATTCCTTGTCGGGAGGTTCATCTGCGGCGAGATCGCGTAACCGCTGAATCCATTCATCGAGACGCAACAGGGACTGGCGCGCCTCAACCATTCCATCAAAGGTGAAGTTCAGTTGAAGCCGGTAATTAACCCGTAGCAACGCGTAACGGATTTCGCGGCCGGTAAAACCACGAGCGATCAGATCGCGGATCGTGTAGAAATTGCCGAGAGATTTCGACATCTTCTGGCCTTCGACCAGCAGGTGAGCGCTATGCAGCCAAAAGCGGACGAACTTTTTACCGGTGTAACTCTCCGACTGAGCGATTTCCGCCTCATGATGAGGAAACAGGTTATCGACACCGCCGCAGTGGATATCAATCTGAGAACCAAGGATACGAGTCGCCATGGCACTGCACTCGATATGCCAGCCTGGACGGCCGCGACCCCAAGGACTATCCCAGCCAACCGGTCCATCGGCTGTGTCCCAGGCTTTCCAAAGCGCGAAGTCGCCTAAGCTTTCCTTCTCGTATTCGTCGCTTTGTATCCGGCCGGAAGGGCGCAGTTCGTCTAGATCCAGGTGGGCAAGATGCCCGTAGTCGGCGAACCGGTTGATGCGAAAATAGACGGACCGATCTTCCGCTTGGTAAGCGATTTCCTTTTTTACCAGGAAATCGATGATCGCGATCATTTCGGCGATGTTTTCCGGGTCGGTGGCAGCGGGATAGACGTTAGCGTCTTTAATCCGCAAGGTGCGCATGTCCTCAAAGAAGGCGGCCGTAAATTTTTCGGTGAACTCGGCCAGCGGAACATCGGCGGCGCGGCTATTGCGGATCGTTTTATCGTCAACATCGGTGATATTCATCACGCGGTTAACGATGTAGCCCCTCGCTTCGAGATGCCGCTGCAGCAAGTCTTCGAAGAGATAAGTGCGGAAGTTGCCGATATGGGCAAACGAATAAACTGTCGGCCCGCAGGTATATATCTTTACCACTTTTCCTGCCGGATCGAGCGGTTGGAACGGTTCCACTGCTCGCGAAAGGCTATTAAGAAACCGAATCATGAGAAGGACTTAAAATTCACCACAGAGACACAGAGAGCACAGAGGATAAAAGATCCACAGATTACGCAGATTACACGGATTTCGTCTGAGGGCTCGAATAATGTCGTGAGTTAAACGGCCGCCTGGTCGTAGGTCGCGGTTCGTTTGCCGGACCACTCAATCGGGACCCAAAAGAGAAATCTGCGGATCATTTCCTCTGTGTCCTCTGTGTCTCTGTGGTGAAATTTCCGTTAAACTACCGCGCGCGGGGCGTCAGCCGGGAAACGCGGTTCCAGCTTTTCGACAGTTGCGATGGCCATAGCGGCGATGCCTTCGCCGCGTCCGATAAAGCCTAGACCTTCGTTAGTGGTCGCTTTGATCCCAATGCAGTCGGGCGGGATGTTCAGAGTTTGCGAGAGGCATTCGCGCATCGCAGAGATATGCGGGCCGATCTTGGGCTCTTCAGCAATGAGCGAGGAATCGATGTTGACGATGGCAAAACTCTTTCCAGTCAAAATCGCTTGAACCCGGCGCAGGATTTCCTGGCTGTCTATCCCCTTTATCGACTCATCTGAATTCGGAAAATGATGGCCGATGTCTCTATCCCCGGCAGCGCCGAGTAACGCGTCCGCGATCGCGTGCGTCAAGACATCGGCATCGGAATGCCCATCTAAACCGCGACTGTGAGGGATGGCGACCCCGCCTAAAACGAGCTTTCGGCCTTCTACCAATCGGTGAATATCGTAACCAATACCGCTGCGGACCATAATTAGATTGTCTTCGGAATAGAGCTTTTGAGTTCTTTAAGATCAATGTTTCCGTTCCAGGCCACCACCGCAATTTTCTTTTCGTCGAGTGGACTGGTTTTGACGTTGACCTGACCGCCGGCAGATTCGACCAACAACCAACCGGCGGCAATGTCCCAGAGGTTCACGCTTTGTTCTATGTAAGCGTCGAGGCGACCGCTAGCGACGTAAGCGAGATCCAAAGCGGCGCTTCCCATCATCCGGCATTTGCGCGCTTTAGTTACTAAGGAGCTGAAGGTCTTGAGACCAAGATCGATGGCAGCCGGCGTTTTGGAGAAGCCGACTGAGACGATCGATTCGCCGACGGAGATTCGTTTGCTGACTTGAATTAATTCATCGTTCAAAAAAGCCGGCTCTCCGCGAGTCGCGTGCCAGAGTTCATTCTTGATCGGATCGTAGATCACTCCGACCTCGATCTGCTGTGCGCGGCGAAATGCAATCGAGACGCAGAAATGCGGAATACTGTAAAAGTAGTTCACGGTCCCATCGATGGGATCGACAATCCAATCTCCTTCGGCGTTGGCTGTCTCGGCCGATCCTTCTTCGCCAAGCACGCTGGTGTTAGGGAATTCGCGTAACAACAACTCGGTGATCACTTCTTGGGCCCGCACATCGAGCTCCAACTTCAAATCGTGCGCTTCGGCAACGTTGACGTGAAGCGGTTGCATGAAGTTTTCTCGGATCAAGGATCCGGCAGCCTTAGCTGCATCGATAGCAGCGCGAAGATAGGTGTTCATCGTGTGTGATAAGAAAGTTCGATATTCTGATGCGAAGAAGAAGGAATTGCATGTTTTTCCTCAGCCGGAATCGTCAACGATTCCGGCTATGTCGATTTGCGCGATGCGATGGCTTGTGAATCAAGTGTTGGAGCGGCTTCGCGGGCCACTCGTGTTCTTGCAATGTGAGTCCGAAAGCGCAAATCGGTTTCGTTATTCGCATGTTTTGCGCAAATTTAGCGCGCAAAAATTTGCTTCATCTGTTAATTTCTGATTGACGGTTGGTCGAATGTTCGTTAGTCAAGCGAGTTGTGAATTTCTTATCCTCCGCAACTGCGGAATGAAAGGGGGGATAACTCATGCCAGCAAAGAAAGCTCCGGCAAAGAAAGCGGCTCCAAAAAAGGCTCCAGCGAAGAAGGTCGCGAAGAAGGCGCCTGCCAAGAAGACCGCTAAGAAGTAGTAACCATACTCTTACATCACGTGTGAATAGGAGGAGATTGAAAATCTCCTCCTATTTTGTTTGTTTAGGAAGGTTTCGAAGAAACCTGCTAGACGATCTATTGGAGAGGATGGGTGCGTGAAAAACGGACGGACAACGCCTGCGCGGAAGAAGTGGACGTTCTTATTTGGTATTCTCGCCATTCTTGGTCTGGGGTTTTGCGGATATGAATTCTGGCAGTGGGTTTTGCCGTTCTGGCAGCCGCCATCCGCAACTGGTTCTTTTTCTGTGTCATCGGCGCCGATCGGTGCAGTCGTGCATTGGAAAGGCCGCGAGCTTGGTCACACTCCTTTAAAGCAGTGTGTCTTACCATCAGGGGACCAGGTTATTGAAATAACCGCTCCTGGATACCAGCCTTGCCCAATCGAACTCACCGTCCGGACAGGCGCTTTCGTTGATTTAGGGGTTCGTTCGCTCTTAAAACAATTAGGGAAGCTCCGATTGGTCACTGATCCAGCGGGCGTTTCTTATTTAGTGGTTGGGCCGGACAAGAAGACCATTGCCGGCGTTACGCCGGACACGATCGAGAACCTGCCTTTGGGGAATTACGACGTTAAGCTGATTGAGCCGGGCTGGCCTGCCTACGCGCAAACGATTGACGTTAATTCCGGTAATCCGGTCGAGGTCAACCGCGAGTTCAAAGGCGGGAGTGTCGAATTAACCAGTGATCCTGCCGGGGCGACAATCTACGTTGACGGATCGAAGCTGGGTACGGCGCCGCTCACCGCTAACCTACCGCTCGGACCGGTAGAAGTGACTTCTCGTTTTGGCGCGCTCGTTTCCGTTATGCAGACTCTGGTTCCAGACGGGCAAAGGGCGGTTTCGTTTCACTTCAAGCATTCCTACGGCACTTTGCTGGTCGGTAGTGATCGTACCGACTCGGTGCTCATCGTGGATGGCGTCGATTATGGACACCCGCCAGCGCAACTTTTTCTCCCGCCCGGCAATCATAAGCTTCTTTTAAGCGCGCCGAGTGCACCCGATAAGACGCGAAGAGTCGATTTGCTGGAAGGTCAACATGTCAATGTGGAGATCAACTTCGGACCAATGGTTGGTGAAGTGGCTGCGGTATCGAAAACAAGCGCATCGCCGACACCGACGCCAGCAGGTAGCGCGAGTCTTACTTCGGCGACACCAGCAAGTAAGCCGCGCTCGGTTCAACTAGCGGCCCAGCCAACCCCGACTCCTACTCCGCCACCGGCCTCTACGCCTGTTCCGGAGTCCAAGCGGACCACAGCGAGCTCATCTACACCGTCGCCAACGCCTGAAAACTCTGCGAGCGGTTCGGAAGAGCAACCGGCGATTCCGCCGGCTAACGTGAAAGCAAATCCATCGCCCACTCCGTACCAAGAAGAACCGAAGCCTGTCCGCACATTGACTCGTTCAGCGGCAGCAACAAAGAGATTGAGCGCGACAGTTGCAGCTACTCCGCCGGCTTCGTCCAAGCCTGAGCCAGCGAAAAGCAAAAAAGAAGCGTTTCAAGTTTTGGATTCGCACCTGAAAGCGAAAGAAGAGGCTTTGAATCTGGAGAAACAGAGCATCGAATATCAGATCAAGAATTCTTCAGGATCAGTTAGGGAACAATGGAAGTATCGCTTGGCGCAATGGCGGGTTAAGAAGGCGCGCATGGAACAGGATCGGGCGGCAGAGGAAGCGAGACTTAACGAGCAGTGGAAATAGCGAAACGGCGATACACGCAGAGTCGCGGCTCAAAACCGGCGCGATTCGAGCAAGGGAGAAACGAAATTGTCGGCGCGCCGAGTTTTTCGCCCTACCGCTTCAGCATGGCCAGCGCTTTATCGACGATTTCTTGGATGGGCCAGAGGCGGCCAATGCCTTCGTAGCCGCACGCTAGCATTCCTTCTTCAGGCCCGATAAATTCGGCGCCGCGACTGCGCAACAGAGTCACGTTATTTTGAGTGGCGGGATGTAACCACATCTTTCCGTTCATGGCCGGCGCCAGCAGTAACGGGGCTTTCGTGGCTAAAGCAATGGCGGTGAGGGCTTCGTCAGCAAATCCGTGAGCTAGTTTAGCCAGGATATCTGCGGAGGCCGGAGCGATTAGCAACAAATCGGCGCGATCGGCTAACTCGATGTGACCTGGTTGCCAGCCGGCCTTCTCATCAAAGATGTCGGTGGTTACAGGATTACGGGAAAGAGTCTGAAGTGTGAGCGGAGTAATGAACTTCGTTGCTCCGTGAGTCAGAACGACATGCACATCGCATGCCGCCTTGCGAAGTTGGCTGGCGAGATCGGCGGCTTTGTAAGCAGCGATTGAGGCGGTGATCCCGAGAATGATGGTCATGGGAGCAGGAGTTCAAAGAGAGGATCCAGGAGCCAGAATCCAGGAGTCAGGAGGAATAGGTCAGGCAAGCGCTCGGTGGGGAGTGCGGTAACCATCTTCCAAATGTAATCACTAATCCCCAAGACGCTAATTTACCGGAGCACCTCCTGGCTCCTGGATTCTGACTCCTGGCTCCTTATTCCACGTTCGACACCTGTTCCCGGATCTTTTCCAATTCAGCTTTGGAATGCACAACCAGCTGAGAGATCTCGGCGTCGTTGGCTTTGGCGCTTAGCGTGTTGAGTTCACGGCCAATTTCCTGGCAGAGGAATTCGAGTGTCCGGCCAATGGCGTCGTCGGATTCGGCAATGCCCAAGAATTGAGTGATATGCGATTCCAGCCGAGATACTTCTTCGGAAAAATCGGAACGCTCAGCGAAGAAGGCGACTTCTTTAGCTAAGCGGTCGTCGTCGAGCGGGATGTTTACGCCATGCGCTTTCACCCGGTCGCGCAAAGAATTCCGAAATCGTTCGGCGGCTCGCGGTTGTAGTTTGCGAACTTTATCCAAGTTAGTCCGGAGGGTCTTGATGCGTCGGGTCAGGTCACGCAAGAGATGCGCACCTTCCTTAGCGCGCATCACGAGCAACTGTTGGAGAGCGGCTTCTACGGAGGCCAGAACGGCTTGGCGAGTTGCGCTCTTTAATTCGCGATGCTCCGGCACGTCCAAGACTCCTGGAGCACGCAAGACCATATCCACGCTGATCTCGCCTGCCAAACCGAGCTCTTTCTGAACCGCGGTAAAAGTTTCCAGATAAGCCTTGGCGAGTTGCCGGTTCAAGTTGGGAGCGAGCTCACCGCGGATGAATTGCGCGGAGATGTTAACGTTGATTCTGCCGCGGTGAATCTTCTTGTCGATAGCGGCCCTAACCTCAGTCTCCAATGAGGAAAACGCTTCGGGTAAACTCAGTACGATCTCGGTTTGGCGTTTATTCAGCGCCTGCAGTTCTGCGACAATTTTACATTCGTCGCTCGCTGCTCGGCCCCGACCGTACCCGGTCATGCTACGCATCGGCGTGGTATTCTTGCAGTGATCGGACGTCAATACCCTTGGTTTTGATGCCGCGAATCGCTCGGATACTGGCCTCAACCGCGCTGATCGTGGTCAGAATAGGGATCCGATTCGCAACCGC
>DASUWQ010000243.1:0-7840 GCA_036378375.1 Chthoniobacterales bacterium | reverse complement strand
AAATCGCCGCGAACGCCGCGCTCGTGCTAATCGCGGTCGCACGCTCGCTCCTCGACCGCCAGCTAGCCAGCCTAGCAAAGCATGTCCTGGAAGACGGCGGCTTTACGGAACGCATGTATCGCATGCGCAGCCAGCGCAGGGGCGAACAGTTGCCCTAGGCGGCCCCACTTCGTCCACTTTACCGAACGACGGATGAGCAGGAGCTCGCCTCTACCGGGTCCGCTACCCACCCATCAACGCGTCGACTTCTTTCCGGTAGGGCATCGACGGGGCGGTGCCGCGGCGAGTGACTGAGATTCCGGCGACTGCGCATCCGAAACGTACTGCCTCCACCAGGAGCTTTTTTTCAGCCAACGCAACGGCGAAACCTCCGGCAAAGGCATCGCCTGCGCCGGTGGTTTCGACGATTTTGTCCACGGCAAACGCGGGAACATGTTCGGTTACACCGGGTCCCTTCACGAAAGCTCCTTTCTCACCCAATGTGATGACCACATTGCGGACTCCGAATGCGAGTAGCTCATCGGCGAGCTGTTCGATGTTTTTGAATTGATCCAGCGATTCTTTCCCGACGAGAGTTACTGCCTCGGTTTCATTCGGCGTCAAATAGTCGACCTTGGCGAGTACTTCCGGCGGTACCGGTAAAGCGGGCGCCGGGTTCAAGATGATCGGTACCCCGGCAGCATGCGCCAGTTCGATTCCGCGAACGGTTGGCGCCAGCGGTAGTTCGAGCTGGGTAAGGAAAATATCCGCACTGCCGATATCGGTCTGGGCAGCTTCCACTTCTTCGATAGTCAAGTTAGCGCAAGCACCTTGGACAACGATGATCGAATTTTCATTGGTCTTCTCGTCGATGATGATCGTCGCGGTAGCGCTGGTTTCTTCGGGGTCCTCATAGATATGCGCGACGCTCATCCCCTGCTCCACGTAGAAACGCTTGGCCATCTCGCCGAAGGCGTCTTTGCCAATCTTGGTGATCAAGCCCACGTCCGCCTCTAAACGAGCCGCGGCCACGGCCTGGTTTGAGCCTTTGCCACCAGGACCCAACTTGAAGGAGTTACCCAGGATGGTTTCTCCCCATTTCGCCATTCGATCCGTCCGGCAAGCGAGGTCGGTTACAAACGCTCCCAGGATACTGACTTTCGCTTTTGGCATATTAGTGTCCTGTCCCACAAATAGCATGGCTTTCGCCGTCGGCCAGTTGGCCGTTTTTCAAGGCACGAACGACGAGCATATCTAAATTGATACGTGAGAAGTGAGCAACGCAGAAAAACAGCCAACAGGCCGACGGCCCGGAGGGTTGCGATGAAAATGGACCGGCGGCCGCGTTGCTCGTCGGTCACGTATCGAATCAGATATGCTCCCTCCTCGCGCCTTGCCGGCGGCCCATTTTGATCGCAACGAAAGCCATGTTATTTACGAGACAGGACACAAGCCACTCTAGAGGAGAACGCCTTTTTTAATAATCACACACGCGTAAGGACGCAGTTCACCGGTGGCGACAATGGCAAATGCTTTCTTTGCTCGTTCGTAGAATGCGAATCGCTCGATCTTGGCTAGCGGTGAAGACTTCCCTTCCCGCTTATCGATCACTGCTTGGAACTCTTTCTGTACCTCCGGCACTTCGTCCGGTTTGCCCACGACCTCCATCCGCAAAGCCGGGTCATCGACGAACGAATCAAGCGGAATCAGCTGCAGAATAGCATCCAGCGCGGCTGGACCGCTAACGCCATCGAGCCGGACAAGTCTTTGTGCCATAGAAACGGCCGGAAAATGGGCGTCCACGACCACGATGTCATCGCCGTGTCCCATCGAAGCTAAAGTATGCAACAACTCGGGGGTATGGAGGGAGGTAAGGTTTTTGAGCATAAGCGTTGTGTGGCTTTCTATATCACGATTTCATAACGAACAAGTGGACGTAGTAGACAAAGTGGACGGAGTGGACCGGCATCCTCGCTATCTTCGCTCTTTATTTCACCGCTCCCATAGTCAACCCGCGCGTTAGATATTTCTGCAAAAAGGTCGCCAGGACCAAAGCTGGCAGGATAGCTATGAGAGCGATCGCGGAAATTTGTCCCCAAAGAATCTCGTGGCCGCCGGCAAACTGGGCGATCACCACGGGCAGCGGCGTGACGTTCGAGCCGCTGAAAATGACGGCGTATGCGAAATCGTTCCAAGCGAAGATAAAGGTGAACAATGCCACCACTACCAAACCGGGAGCGGTCAATGGCAGGGCAATATTCCGAAAAATCTGGAAACGAGTGGCGCCGTCAACCTTGGCTGCTTCTTCGATCTCCCTGGGTAACTCCTCAATGAACCCCTTCAATATCCAGATCGCGAACGGCAGGTTAAACACCGTATAACAGAGCACCAGTCCCGCATAGGAATCGACCAGTCCGACGAACCGGAAGATTACAAACAGAGGTAGGATGGTGGCGATAGGTGGAAACATCCGGATGGAAAGAATCCAGAAGGCCAAGTTCTTTTTTCCGACCTGGAACCGGGCGATGGCATAGGCAGCCGGAGCGCCCAATACCACCGAAATGGCCATGGAAAAGAACGCGATGGTGAAACTATCTATCAACCCTTTCATTCCACCGCGGCGCAGCGAATCCGGGTAGTTAAGCCAGTCCGGGTTAGCGGGAACCCAAACTGGTGGCCGGGTAAAAAATTCACCTCGAGCTTTGAGGCTGCTGGCGATGATCCAAAATATTGGGAAGAGCAGCACGATCAACACCGCGAAAATAGCGAGCCACTTCAGGAGATCGATGACGGAGCGTTTCGACATTAGTGGGCCCCCCTTCGGTTAACCAATCCCAAATAGCTTTTTGCCATGATCGTAACTAGAAGCAGCTGAATGAATGACATGGCCGAGGCGTAGCTAGGATTGAAAAACTTGAACCCCTGGAGATAGGTCAAAAACGTCAGCGTCTCGCTACTGTTGCCGGGTCCTCCCTGAGTCAGGATATAGACCAAATCAAACGTTTTGAATAAGTCGACTCCTCGGAGCAAAATACCAACCCCGGCCACCGGAAGAACCAGTGGAAGCGTAATTCGCCGGAACATCGACCAGCCATGGGCACCGTCGAGGCGAGCTGCTTCTAATAGTTCCTGCGGCTGGCTTTGCAAGGCAGCCAGAATCACGAGCGCCAAAAACGGCGTCCATTGCCAGGTATCGGTTATGAATACGGAGAGTAACGCGGTCTGAGGCAAGGCTAACCAAGCCGGTCCTTTTACCCCAACATGAGCCAATACATCATTTAACGGGCCGTAAGAAGCATTGAAGATCATCCGGCCTTGCCAGCCGGCAACGACCGAAGAAATCACCGACGGAATCAAGATCGGACCGAGCACAAACGCGCGGAAACGGTTTACGTGTAGAAGCAACCAGGCGATGAAATAGCCAAACAAAGTCTGTACGGCGACGCCGGCCAAAACGAATCCCAGCGTTCGCCCTAACGCGGTCAAGAAACGCGAGTCGTTGAAAAGGAGAGTCAGATAGTTATCCAGCCCGACCCAACGCATCGGTTGCGGGGTGCTGAATTGAAGATTCGTGAACGAAACCACCAAAGAGAACAGCAAGGGCCCGATGGTCATCAAGAAAAGAAGGGCCACCGCCGGTCCGACCATCAGGCGGGCGAAGGTTCTTTCGTGATGTTGAGACCGGTCCATGGTCGCGTTTGGCGTTCGGTGTTTGGGATTCGGCGTTCGGCGATTACAGCTGGCAGCTTGTGCGGCGCGACGAAAATTCTGGGCCTCCGGTCAAATAAGTGGACGTAGTGGACCGAGTAGACGCAGTGGACGGATACGCCGATACGCCCACACGTCGATACGGCTACGCGTGTCTCCTAGCTCCTGGATTCTAGCTCCTATCCTTCTATTTAAGCAGTCCAGCGGCGCGGTAGCTTTCCAGAGCCGCGTTCCAGAACTTCTTTTGAGTATCCGCTCCGAGACGCTGTGTGATCCCTTTCCAATCTTCGGCTACACCATCCAACGCGGTCTTTGGATCTGCTTCACCAGATAAAGCCTTGGTGACCGCCACATCTAAGGCATCGATATATTGGGCGGCGCCAGGAATGTTGAGATCCGGATACCCGTTTTTTAGATTTTCTTCGACGGCAGCTACGTATTCTTTAACCGAAGCTTCATCCGGAAACTTGTAGTTCGAGGTATCGGTAAAATGGCTGAGCCGATAGGGATCCTGACCGCTCCAGTTAGCCGCGACGGTGATTGCGCTTTTATCCAGCGACAAGTATTTAGCGACCCAATAAGCGGCCTCCTTATTCTTCGATTTGGCGGACACAGCTAAAACCCGTCCTACCGGCATTGGCGCTTTGTGCACGACTTTGCCGTTGACCTCCGTGCCTGGCACCACGGCGAATCCGGCTTTTCCTACGATCTTGCTGAGTTGCGGATCCGCCGTCTTTTTACCGACATCAGACCATTGCACCACCATGGCCAGATCGCCGTTTAGAAAAGCATTCTTGAGCTCTTCGTAGCCATAACTCAGCACATCGGGCGGACTGAATTTCAGTGTATCGACCATGTTTTGTAACCCGGCCACGGCTGCGTCCGTATTGATTTGCGGGTTCATGTTTTCATCGAAATAAATGCCACCCGAACTGCCAAATCGGGATAAGAACCAGCCGTAACTGAACCCGCGAGCCCCGTATTCTGCGGTGCCGTAGAACGGACGGCTTAACTTTTGACCGGCTAAGGTATCACCCGCTTTGCGCGTGAAGAATTCTGCAACCTGCAGCCAATCTTTCCAAGTAGCCGGCGGAGCCAGTTCGCGGCCATATTTCTTCTGGAAAGCTGCTTTCTCCTCGGGGTTATCGAAAAGGTCTTTGCGATAATAGAGTACGAGCACATCCCCGTCATACGGTAATGCGTAGGTCTTACCTTCCCACTTACAGTAGACCTCTCGATAAGGCGGCATCACCTCGTCCATCTTGGGATCCCAGATGGCAGCGGGCTCCTTCTTCATGTAGTCGTCGAGCGGCGCCAGATAACCGTTGCCGGCGAAATCGCCGATATAGGACGGGTAAAAGATCACCGTGTCATAATCGGAAGAACCGGCCACGAAACTCGTTTTCAGCTTATCATAAAGGCCGGTGAAGGTGGCGCCGACCTGTTTGATGGTGATGCCGGCTTTAGTAAAGTCGTCGGCGTATTTGTTCAACGATTCCATGTTCTGACCGGCGTCGCCCACGACGGTCACCGTGACATGGTTAAACGAGGGTAAATCAGCCGCTGACGCGGCAGAGGTCCAAACAATGGCTCCGAGACCGGCAGCCAACAATTGAGCAGCACGTTTCATGAGAGGGGAAAGGGAACGCGCGAAAACGTAACATCGGGTGATCAACTCATGCAAACGATTGCGCGAAGCCTTATCGCGCACCAACAGGAACGGCTCGGCGAGCGCAGCCTGGTTGCAAGTGACTTAGACTACGCGTACCAACCGTTCTGTTACAATCTCTCAGGCCGTTCGGGAGCCTCGCCCCACCAAAGTCGAGGACAGCTTGTCCGACGTAGCCCGCTCTATGGTCCGCGGGTCACGCGATTTGTCGAGGCGAAGTCGGAAGGACGATTACGATTATATGCATCAGACGAATTTACCCAA
This sequence comes from Chthoniobacterales bacterium, assembly GCA_036378375.1. GTDB lineage: Bacteria > Verrucomicrobiota > Verrucomicrobiia > Chthoniobacterales > JAFAMB01 > JAFAVN01. The sequence continues at coordinate 2,220 of DASUWQ010000243.1, read as the reverse complement.
GACGGTTGAGTAGATCGCTATTTCAACCGAGCCGGTCTTTCCGGTCGCGTCCAACGCCGAGCGGTAGCTTTCCAATTGCGGCAAATAGGTTTGTCGCAGTCTTTGGGCCAACGCATCCGGCGTCTCTGACTCAGCTGCCTGATTCGTTTTCCAGTCGATCACGATCATCTCATGAGACGGGCGTGCGATCATGAGGTCGACAACTCCTTCACACCATTCGGCGGAAGTTTTCGGCCAAGAGAAAGGAAATTCGGCTTGAAACCAAGCGGCTCCGGCACAGAATCCGCGGAGCTTTTGGTTCGCAAGCAAAGCAGCAATCTCTTTTCTGGCTCGATCATCGTAAATCGTTGGCGGTTCAGCCCTGTGGGCATATTCCTCCCACTGGGCGTAATCAGCGCCCCAAGGAAACATCTCGATCCAGGTATGCCACCATCTTCCGTAATCGTAAGCACCCGCTGCTTCCGCAAACTGGAGATGGAGTACCGGAGAATCATCGGCTAATTGAAAAGGTCGCACCAGCTGGACAACGCCGGGAACGCCGGCAGCGCCGCGATCGCCCGACTTCGCCTCGTCGTTTAGACTCCGAGAGGCTACTTCGGGCAAGCGGGGAACGGAAAGAAGGGTGGCAACGCGCGCACTCCTCTCTGCCTCGTCAAAACTGAGCATTTCCTCCGCGAAAGGAAGCTCGATAGTATTGTCGGGTACTACCTCGGCAAAAGCCGTCCCTTGCTTACCAGGCCGATATTCACCGTCCGGCGTCGGCACAACGATCCCGCGTTTTGCTCGAGTCAGCATGACATAGAGCAAACGTTTTATATTAGCCTTTTCCGCTTCCTCGTCGCGGGCTGCACGGTCGCTGACATTGGACCAGACAACCTGGTTGACCTCCAGATTTTGAACTCGGGGATAAGGCTGGCTAGGACTCGAAAACTTCTTTCTCAGGCCAATCGGAATCACCCAGTCCCACTCCAGGCCTTTAGCAGAAAAGATGGTGATGAGCTCAACCCCTTTTGCAGGAGCTTTGCTAGGCTCAGCCGCGTCTTGCAACCAAACCAACAATTCTTCCAGGAATTGTTCCAAGCTCAAGCCGCGTTCATCCCCCCGGGCTGCTTCCCAACGCAGTTGATCGAGTCCAACCGTGGCTTCACCGACGGCAATGAGCCGGTCCATGACCTGAACCCGTTCCAGCAAACGATCTACAAAGTACAATAATGAGCCCGCTTCCTGGCAAAGTTTGCGCGACTCGCTTAAAAGCTTTTCCGCTTCGCGATACGTGGGGCCCGGATCTGCTATTCCTCTGGCCGCCCGTAACAAGTCGGTATCCGCGACCCCGAAGATTTCTCTCAGGACGCCGTAACGCTCGAACTTATCCCATGGATTGACTAGCGTATAAATGAGTGATACCGGCCAAGCGAAAGCAGCGATACCGGAGCGGGAAACTTTTGGCCGAAAAAAGCTAAACGGGACTCGATACTTTTTTAGCGCGTCGCCGGCGATGATCAACCAATCGTGGCGGGGCGCGATGATGGCCAGATCACTCCAGGAACTGGCGCCTAGACCGGCAGGCCCTACTCGGGCTAACCATTCACCAACGGCTTCGCATTCTACTAACAAAGGCTCGATTTCATCTTCACTATCTATGGGTTGTCCGGGATTGAACAACAATCGGCCAACCGAGCCTTGCGGCGCCCCAGCTTGAGCCGCCAGATCGTCCAACGGCACTTCTTCAACTTCGTGGGAGGCGAATAACTCGTTGATCCGGCGAGCTACCATTTCTGCGCATCGATACGTAACGTTGAAACGGAGCAATTCACCGCCATCGCCATCGCCGAAATATTTACACAGCTTGGCAAACCGGCCGGTCATACCCCTCTCGAAAATGGTTTGCCGCGGATCGCCCACTAGGCAGAATCTACCTGCAATTGGAGGTTTCCCGCCATCAGGCCAGCTTCCGAACCGCTCGTTTTGTGGCCTGGTTAGCTCCACGAAAATCTGGAACATGCGCGAGTCGGTATCCTGCGCTTCGTCGACTATCACGATAAATTCACGACCTCGTAGTTGATCAAGGATATCCGACTGTTGTAACAGCTCGAGGCAAACGTCGATCTGGTTGTTGAAGCTTAGAATGCCTTCTTGCAGACAGCGGCTACGAAAACTCCTGGCCAAACGATCGGCGAACCACTCAGCGGCTTCCTGGAGCCACTTTACCAGCGGCGCCAT
>DASUWQ010000242.1:0-55746 GCA_036378375.1 Chthoniobacterales bacterium | reverse complement strand
CCTCAAATGCAGCCAAACTTGCGACCGTCTGCCCGTTCGCATCAATGACGAACGAATTTCCGTCGAAAATCAGCTCATCATTACCGCCGATGGCGTTGCAATAAAAGAAGGGGACTTTGAACTTAGTCGCGAGTTCGCTGACCATCTCGATGCGGAGTGCAGCCTTGCCCACATGGAAGGGTGAAGAGCTAAGATTGACGATCACATCCGCTCCCTGTGCGACCAAATTTGCTACCGGATCCTGGTGGTAGAGTTCTCTTTTCAGGAATCTTTCGGTCCAGATATCCTCGCAGATGGTAATGCCCACGCGACGGCCCGCGAGCTCGAAGGGTTCCTGATGGGTCGCCGGTTCGAAATACCGGGCCTCGTCGAAAACGTCGTAGGTTGGCAGTCTGGTCTTAAAAACCTTTCGGATGGGCTGTCCTTGTTGAAGAATCGCGCAAGCATTTACGAACGGTTTGCCGGTTGGGCTTGGATTAAAGTCTACATAGCCGACCAGCAACGGAACCGGTCCAACGCGTCGATGCAGGTTGTTAATCCCTTCCCAGGTTTCGGGCACGAAGCGAGATTTAAAGACCAGATCCTGAGGAGGGTATCCGGTCAACGCCAGCTCCGGGGTTAACACCAAGTCAGCGCCAGCCGAGACGGCCTTGATGTATGCCTCAAATATTTTGTCGAAGTTCTGTTTTAGAGCTCCAACGGTCGTATTAATCTGAGCAAAACCGACCCGCATAAAGAGAACATATTATGAGGGTTGGTTTAATGCTTGAAGAATTTCGGGGTCGCGCACATCCGCCCAGGAACCTTTTATCTCGACGCCTTTTATTTTGAGACCTGCCTTGGCCGTCGCCCGAATCGCATCCGTCAGTTCGTATTCGCCTCTAGGTGATTTCTCTAGCTTGTCGATGAATGGAAAAATCGAGGGTCGAAAAGCATAAAGACCGGCGTTGTACCAGTGGGTCTCTATCCCGCCGGCGTCCTGCTTTTCGCGCAGATCAATCAGCCGAAAATTTTCGTCCAGGTAAACGGCGCCACCCTTGGAAACGTCCTGCAAATACTTGACCGCGATCAACATTTCCTCGTCACCTAGGTCCCTGAGTTTTCGGTACATCTCTGGCTGTACCAAGATATCGCCGTAAATGAGCAGAAAGGGATGGTCGCGGGAGAACGGCTTGGCCAGGCTGACGACGCGGCCGGTGCCGTCCTGAGTCACCTGCTCGACATACTCGACGTGCAATCCGACCTTTCGCCCGTCACCAAAATAATCTTGGATCGCTTCTTTTCGGTAGCCGACGACGATCAAAACCTCTTCGATATCAGCCGAGCGTAATCCATCCAGGATATGATGCAGGATGGGTTTCCCGCGAACCTCGACCATCGGTTTGGGAACCTCGTTCGTGAGTTCCCGCATGCGTGTCCCACGTCCTGCGGCTAGGATGACGGCTTTCGTGATCATGGGTGGGGGTTCGGAGAGGTTTCGGCTCGGCAAGCGGAATGCAATGCCCCTCCGTCAAGGCTCTGGAACAATGTGACCCTTCATTCCATGCGGTTACAATTATCTGGATTGAATCGAACCGCTTATTCTGCCCCGAGCTTTTGCAAGTACGTCTCGATCCGGTTCATCGCCTCTTGGAGCTTTACCAGGCTAGTGGCGAAACAGCAGCGCGCGAAGCCTTCCCCGGATTCCCCAAAGGCGCTTCCCGGTACGACGGCAACCTTCATCTCTTTCAAAAGACCTAAACAGAATTCGAGGCTCGTCCGCTTGGTCGGGCGAATATCCGGAAACACGTAAAAGGCGCCTTTCGGCGAATGGCAGGGCAACCCGATTTCGTTTAACCGGCTGACCACGAAATTTCGCCGGCGCTGATAATCGTTCCGCATTTCTTCCACTTCCCTGGCGCAATGATCCAGGGCTTCAATGGCTGCCTCCTGTGACATGATTGAAGCGCACATGATGGCGTATTGATGAACCTTCATCATCGCCTCAATGATCGGGGCAGGCGCGCAGGCGTAACCAACGCGAAATCCGGTCATAGCGAAGGATTTGGAGCAACCGTTCAGCAGAATCGTTCGCTCGCGCATTCCAGGTAGACTAGCGAGAGAAACATGCTGGACGCCGTCATAGGTTAACTCAGAGTAAATTTCGTCTGCCAACACCATGATGTCGTGCTGGCGGCAAACTGCGGCGATCGAACGGAGTTCTTCAAATGATAAAACGCCACCGGTCGGGTTTGTCGGGAAGCTAAGCAACAAAGCCTTAGTGCGGGGAGTGATCTTCGACTCAAGATCGGTCGCTGACAGGCTGAAGCCATTCTCGGCCCGAGTAGAGACGGAAACCGGTTTGCCTCCGGCCAGAACGATACTCGGGTTGTACGACACGTAGCTTGGCTCGTGATAGATGATCTCGTCACCTGGATTCACGATTGCTCGCAGAGCTAGATCGAGTGCTTCGGAGACACCAACTGTTACCAGCACTTCGCGCTTCGCATCGTAGTCGACGTGGTACCGTCGCGAAAGATACGAAGCGATGGATTCTCGGAGCCGAGGTAAACCAAGATTCGAGGTGTAGCCGGTTTTACCCTTCTCCATCGCAAAGATCGCCGCCTCGCGAATTCGCCAGGGAGTAACGTAGTCCGGTTCGCCGATTCCAAGCGAAATGACATCGGTCATCGATTGGACCACCTCGAAAAAGTCCCTAATACCCGACTTGGGGATGGCCGAAACTTGATCCGCGATGAATCTGGAAAAATCCTGAGGAGGATTCATGGCGTAACCGGCAATCGTTCAACGGGAGGCGGTTCACTAAGCAGTACCCCGTTTTGTTTGTAAGTCTTCAATCGGAAACGAGTGGCTGTGGCAATCACGCCTTCTACGGTGCTTAACTTTTCCGAAACGAAATGGGCGATCTGTCTCAGGTTTCCTCCTTCCACGATAACCGCTAGATCGTAGCCACCGCTCATCAGCCAACAACTTTTTACTTCGTCAAATCGGGCTATACGTTGAGCCAGGCGATCGAACCCTCCGCCTCGTTCCGGTGTGATCCGCACTTCGATATAAGCGGTGACGGAATCGACGTCGAGCTTCTCCGGGTCGACGACCGCTTGATAAGCCAGGATGACGCCCTTCTTCTCGTAGTCGGCGATCTTCTGCTGAATTTCGGGAATCGGCAGTCCGAGGAGTTTACTTAGTTCGCTGAGAGACAGTTTTGAGTTCTGTTGGAGAAGTTCGAGCAAATGGTCCATTTAGCAGTTGCAAAGACGAGGTATCCTCCTCCCCTTTATTCATGGGCGATCGTTAAACAAGCGATTCCGCCGAGAAATCTGTTTGCGGACACGTGCCTTGTGGCTTCCAAGTTTACGAAATCGGTGATATTTTTTACGTAAATTCCGAGTGAAAGAGGTTCGCAAGGTCAACGTCACGATAAAAGATGTCGCCGTTCAGGCCGGGGTTTCGATCGCTACCGTCTCCCACGTCATTAACAAAACCCGCTACGTGAGCGCTGAGGTGGAGGCCAGGGTTAACGACATCATCGATCGGACAGGCTATCGAGCCAAGATTCAGACCAAAGCGAATGTAATGCGGGTCGGAAGGCAGTCTGAGATTGCTTTCGTGGTGCCAGACATCGCCAGTACGATCAGTTCTCAGGCGGCGGTGGTTCTGTCGGAGCATGTGGCAGCGCAGGGCTTCATCCTGTCGATGTACGCAACCAACGGCGATCTCAGGAGGGAAAAGCATGTCTTGGGTCAGCTCATTACGAACAAACGTGTTGCCGGCATCGTATTGACGCCTGCCAGCGAGAGCCCCCAGGAGTACGCAAAGCTCATCTCGGCGGGTCTACCCTTCGTGTGTCTCGATCGCCCCATCCGAGATGAAAGAGTGGATTCCGTGATCTCCGATAACTCGGGTGCGATGTACGAAGGTACACTCCACCTGATCAAAAGCGGTCACGAAAACATCGCGATCCTTTTGGAAAGCCCGTTGGCAACAACGAGCGCCGAGCGGCTCGACGGCTACAAAAACGCTCTCATCGATCACGGGATCGCCTTTCGGGAAACCCTGGTTGTGATGGTGGATCGCACAGTTGGATCGAGTGAAGCGACCATCAAGAACGCGCTCGAGAACGATCCACCGTCGGCGGTGATTGCCGGCGGGAACAAGCTTACCTTACAGCTACTGTCGATTATCGAGAGAATGGGCCTAAGCTGCCCCCAGGACATTTCCATTGTCGGATTTGGAGACCGCGACTGGTGTTCGATCGCTTCCCCTCCGCTCACCGTACTCCGACAGGATATCCAAGCAATGGGGCGTCTGGCGGCCGAAAGTGTGCTGAAGAAAATCGCTAATGCTCCCGACGGTCGCGTGGAGAATCGCGTTCCCGTGCACCTGTCCATACGTAAGTCGACCCAAATTATCGGGAAGGGACCATTCGGAGAGATCGCCACCTCTCCCGATGAGCTAATTCTTTCTGACAAAGAAATCGAAGCTCTGCGCGCGGGAGATTACCGCGTAGGAATTTCGTTCCATTATTGTGGCACCGCTTGGGCTCGCCTTCACGAGGGGGGGATCCGGGATACCTTGCAAAAGGTTGGAATTAAGGTTGTTGCTGTGACGGATTCGCATTTTGATCCCCGGCTTCAAATCACCCAGCTAGAGGGTATACGGATGCTGCATCCGAACGCAGTTATCGCAATCCCAACTGATGATAAAGCGACCGCTCATAAATTCAGAGATATCGCCAAGGAGACAAAGCTCATCTTTATCAGCAACGTGCCTGAGGGTTTTACCAAGGAGGATTACGCTTCCTGTGTTTCGGTGAACGAGCAGGAAAACGGCCGTAATGCGGGTACGCTCCTAGGCGAGTTTTTCAAGCATCGCAAAGCAGCAAAGGTTGGCTTCATCAACCATGGGGCGCCGTTCTACGGCACGCGTTTGCGGGATCTGGCGGCAGAACAAGTGATCAGAGAGAACTATCAGGGAAGTGTCAAAATCGTCGACTCCCGGTACTTCTACGAAATGCCCAGAGCCTACGAAGTATGTCACGAGATGTTGTCTGAGCATCCCGAAATCGAAGGTCTCTATGTTTCCTGGGACGGCCCTGCGCTTAACGCGATCCGCGCTCTCAAAGAGCTTCACCGCGAAGATGTGATGATCGTGACTTTTGATCTCGACATCGAAATCGCGACCTACCTGGCCAACGGTCAGTTCGTAAAAGGGATCAGCTCGCAGAAGCCGTACGAGCAGGGGATTGCGGTGGGATTAGCGACCGCGAAAGCGCTTCTGGGAGATCAGCGATACAAGTATATCGGAGTGCCGCCCTATGTGGTTGAGCCCAAGAATCTCGGTCGCGCCTGGAAAGATATCTTACATGAGAGAATGCCGGATTCACTCGAAACGGCCATCAGGAATTTACGTAAATAATTACGCTCCTGCGTCAATTTTGTTCCCTTTGTCCGCTTAATTTCGGATTATTTGGCTTTCACCTTGACTCGAAGCACGAGTTGCTACAAATTTTACGTAATATTCAAGAACTTTGAAGCGAGTTTTAACCTGAATTGGTTAAAATTGGTCAAACTACCCCCGCAGTCAGTTACAAATCGATACGATCGCCTCTCTTCAAACATGGCAACGTTTTTCAATTCGCATCAGCGCGCGACCATCGAAGCGGCAATGGCTCGAATAATTCCAACCGACGATCAGCCAGGCGCGAGAGAGGCCAATACTATCGAATTCCTCGACCGCTACCTGTCAGGCGTCGATTTCATTTACGCTAGACCGGACGGGAGCGGATTCGAAAAACTTGAGCGTAAGCGCGCCGACGCTTGGCGCCAACGCATCGCGATTTTGCGGACAAAATATGTTGAGGGGATCAAGGAACTGGATCAAAAAAGCGCTTCCCGGTTCGGCGCCGAGTTCGTATTCCTGACTGGTAATCAGCAAGATCATACCTTAACTGACATGGAGCGGGGAACGGCCCCCGGACCCGCAGCTTTTGAAGCACAGGCTACCGTTGGTCCGGTCGAGCCTGCCTTGCAGCAGACGAGCGCCGAGATCGATCTCGACTTTTTTCAACTGCTGACGCTTCACACTCGGCAGGGTTTCTACTCCGACCCGATCTACGGAGGGAACAAAGACCGCATCGGTTGGAAATTGATCGGGTTTGCCGGACCCGAATCGTTAGCGGAGACCCACGCTGGCCGCTTCACGACATTACCGTTCTTCGCTGAGGAAGAAGTCGATTGGACTCAGGAAAAGAATCATGGTTCAAAAACGTAAACCTGAGCGAGCGGATATTGTCATAATCGGGGCCGGTGCTTCTGGTGCGACTGCCGCGAAAGTACTAACCGAGCAGGGCCTGCGAGTCGTGGGGCTGGAGCGAGGACCGTGGCGCAAACGGGAAACGTTCAGTGGCGATGAGCTGGCCAACGTCAACCGTTACAATCTTTGGCCAGACCCGATTCTCAATCCGCGCACCTATCGGGAATCGGCAAGCAAAGAGGCGAAGATCGAGCTGTTTTGCCCCGTGCCGCAGATGGTTGGGGGCGGTACGGTCCATTGGCAGGGTTGGTTGCCTCGTTTTACCGAGAATGATTTCAGGCTACAGACAATCGCAGGCCAACCGTCCGGAACGACACTGGTTGATTGGCCTATCTCTTATCGCGACATCGAACCCTACTATACAAAGGTGGAGTGGGCCTTCGGCGTGTCTGGTGCTGGCGGCGTCAACAAGTACGAATCAGCTCGCAGCGATGATTATCCGTGTCCGCCTTTGCCGACGACACGGTATGGGCGAAAGTTTTACGAAGGCTGTCGCAAGCTTGGGTACAACGCGTTTCCCACGCCAATGGCGGCGTTGTCCCGGCCGTACAATGGACGGCAGGTCACCGTTCAGAGCGCCTTCGCTCAGCAGCATGGCGACCCGACCGGGACGCGATCCAGTGCGTTGTCCGTTTTCATTCCTGACGCCTTGAAGACCGGTCGCTACGATCTGCGCCCGGACTGCTATGTTCATGAGATCGTCGTCGATCAGCATGGGCGCTGCAAAAGCGCCGTGTATCAGGATGTCGATGGCGATTTCATCGAGCAGGAAGCAGATGTGTTTCTCCTCGGCTGCGGAGCAATAGAATCTGCCCGCCTGTTGCTGCTTTCGAAGTCTTCGCGATTTCCTCGCGGACTTGCCAATGGGAGCGATTTGGTTGGACGCAACGCGACTTTCCACGAGTACAGTGCTGCCGTCGGCGTTTTCGACGATCCGATCTATGCCTGGGCCGGCGGAGGGTATGTCGCAGCCAGTAGCTTCGAGTTTTACGAGCATGACGAGAAGCGGGGATTTGTTAGTGGCTGCCATATCGCAGCTGCCGGTGTTGGTATTCCGCTGCCGATCAATTGGAGTTTACCTGACCGGCCGCTGTGGGGTGCACAGGCCAAGCAAATCGACCGGGACTATTTCAATCACACGTTCGCGATCGGCATGGTTTTACACGACATGCCGCAGCATGAAAACCGCGTGGAGCTCGATGAGAAAGTCACCGATGCCTGGGGTCTGCCGGTCGCTCGAATCACTAACAAAATTCACGAGAATGATTTGAAAATGGGGCGGTGGGTTATCGACCGTAACGCCGAGATTCTGGGAGCGGCCGGAGCGAAAAAAATTCATCGAGTCTATCCCGATCGTATTAGTGGCAACTGCTCGCACCAGCATGGAACGACCCGGATGGGCGACGACCCGAAGACCTCAGTACTCAACAAATGGTGCCAGGCCCATGAGGTTGACAATTTGTTCGTAATCGATGGCGGACCGTTCCCGACCGGAACTGGGGCGAATCCCACTTTGACGATAATGGCCAACGCCTGGCGAATCGCCGACTACATCGGCGCTCGTTACAACTCTGACCGCAAATCCCTTCAAAGCCTGCAGTCCTAACCAGAAAGAATCGTCCATGCCGCACTGGAAGAAAGCTTATCATGCCAACTGTTGGGGCGCTCTTGGCGGAGCGCCAGTGGGAGTTACTTCTATCAAAGATCTTTACTACCGGACTTTCGGCGACATGGACCGCGCTATCGCGGATATCGGCTCGGCGGGCTACGAAGGCATTGAGCTATTCGACGGCAACCTGCTCGACTATGAGGCCAAAACCGCTGAGTTAGGACAGCGTTTGTCAGATGCGGGGCTCTCTTTGGTCGCAGTTTATAGCGGCGCTAATTTCATCTTTCCTGAGATTTTGCAGGAAGAATTGTGGCGGATCCGCAAGGGAGCAGACCTTGCCTCCCAGCTCGGAGCTAAGCATCTGGTGGTGGGCGGCGGCGCTAAGCGAACGACGGCTGCGACTCAAGAGGATTACGGACGCTTAGCCGAAGGCCTGAATCGCGTGGTGGAGATCGCGTGGGAACGCGGCCTGGATGCCCACTACCATCCTCATCTCACCACGATGGCGGAAACTCCTGAACAGATCCAAAAGGTTTTCAGTCTCTCCGATATCCAGTTTTGTCCGGATACTGCGCATTTGGCGGCGGCCGGCGGTCGTCCGGAGGAGTTAATCCTCAATCACGCTGACCGTATCAGCTATGTTCACCTCAAGGATTTTCGTTCTGATCCATTTGCCTTTCTTCCCTTAGGGGAAGGAGAACTGGGCATAGAGAAAATCCTTCGGGCGCTTATGACCATTAACTACTCCGGCTGGCTCTTGGTCGAACTGGATTCCTATGACAATCCGAAGGCTGGGGCTGAAAAGAGTCTGCGTTATCTGAATGAATTCGAGACGCGACCAAAAGGTTAGCCGGCAACCATCTTCGACGTTTCCCTAATAGTGACCTAATCAAACTCCAAGTTATGAGAAGAGCCATCCCCCCAAAACCAACTCTGTTTGCTCTTTTACTAGCCGCCAGCATCACCCAATTCGCCGGGGCGCAATCTGTCGATCCAACTAAGGCTTTAGCCGAGATTCAGCAGAAGCCGTTAAGTAAAGGTCCACACGGTGAAGATCCCGCCTCGCCAAGCTCGGTGAGTCTTACCCCCCAAGAGATCGACAAGATCAAGGGGCTAAAGGCGAAGGCCGCCATCGTGATGCATTATTCGGGGAATGACTGGTCGCAGGCCCAGGTAGCCGGATTAAAGGCGCAGTTTGAAAAAATGGGAATCGAGGTGGTCGCGGTAACGGACGCCGGGTTTAAGCCGGAAAAACAAGTTGCTGATATCGAAACCGTACTCGCCCAAAAACCCCAGATCATTGTTTCTATTCCTACCGACCCTGTTGCCACCGCGGCAGCCTATCAGAAGGCCAGCCAACAAGGAGTCAAGTTGGTGTTTATGGACAACGTTCCCAAAGGCTTAGAACCGGGAAAAGACTACGTTAGCGTGGTTTCAGCGGATAATTATGGGAACGGGGTAGTGGCGGCTCACCTGATGGCGAAGTTCTTGAAAGGCAAAGGGCAGATCGGGTTGGTCTATCATGCTGCTGATTTTTTTGTTACGCGCCAGCGTTACGAAGCTTTTAAAAATACGATCCAAAAGGATTATCCCGACATCAAGATCGTGGCTGAACAAGGGATCGGCGGTCCCGATTTCTCCGGCGATGGAGACAAAGCTGCTTCCGCCATGCTGACATCGAATCGGAATTTGAATGGTATCTGGGTGGTGTGGGATGTGCCAGCGGAAGGAGTTATGTCGGCTGCTCGATCAGCTGGGAAAGATGAGTTGGTGATTACCACGATCGACTTGGGGTTGAACGTAGCTATTGAAATGGCTCAGAACGGTTTGGTGAAAGGTCTGGGTGCACAAAGACCCTATGATCAAGGGATGACGGAGGCCTTGCTCGCCGGCTATGGATTACTCGGTAAACCTGCGCCGGCGTATGTGGCGTTGCCTGCTCTACCCGTCACCCGCGACAACTTGCTCGAGGCGTGGAAGGAAGTTTATCATGTCGATCCGCCCGCCAGTATCAAAGACAGTATGAAATAAGGTTTTCGGGGCTTGGAGCAGGTTGGCGCCGCGGAAGCCGATTTTTGGATGATTCTGCCGAGATGAATCAGAGTCAGCAATCGCGGGTAGACGTTGTAGCGATGACTGGCATCGCCAAATCGTTTGGCGGCGTCACCGCGCTGGAGCAGGTCGATTTCTTCCTCCACAAAGGTGAGATCCACGCCTTGTTAGGTGGAAACGGCGCCGGCAAGTCTACAATTCTGAAGATCTTGTCCGGCGTCCACAAGCCCGATAAGGGCGAAGTCCGGATAAACGGGCAAACGCTAGAGGAACATACACCGGAAATGGCCCGCCGGTTGGGGATCGCCATGATCTTCCAAGAGATGAGCTTAGTTCCCTCGTTAAGTGTTGCCGAAAACATATTTCTGACCCGGGAACCAAAGGGTCCTTTCGGCATGTTGGACGATCGCGCGGCGTTAAAAAAAGCGCGTGTCCTGCTAGAGAAGATCGGGGTCAATCTCGATCCACGCCGGCGAGTTGAAAATCTGAGTGCCGGCCAACGGCAGTTGACCGAGATCGCCAAAGCCCTTTCGCAAGAGGCGAGCATTCTGATCATGGACGAGCCAACGTCGACTTTGAGTGTGGCCGAGATCGATCACCTCTTTGAATTCCTCGACCGGCTAAAGCGATCTCACGCGTCGATCATTTATGTTTCACACAGGATGGAAGAGATTCGCCGGATCTCAGACCGGGTCACTGTTATCCGGAATGGACGCAATGTGATGACCAACGAGATCGCCCAGACATCGCTGGATGCGATTGTAGAGCAAATTGTTGGCAGAAGAATCGGAGCATTTGAACGGAAAAGCCGGCAGAAGAAGCCTGGCGAAGAGATCTTGCGCGTTTCGAGTCTGAGTGCCAAACCACGCCCTATCCAAGCGGACTTAACCGTTCGCAGAGGTGAGATCGTGGGCATTGCCGGACTGATGGGGAGCGGTCGCAGTTCGCTGGCCAGGTCTATCTTTGGAATGCAACCGATCGTCAGTGGTGAGCTCCGCGTGAACGACAAGCCGGTAAAAATCAATTCGCCGGCAGCAGCGCTCAAAGCCGGAATCGCTTTGATCCCCGAGGATCGCCTGACTCAAGGCTTAGTGTTCCAGCACAGTGTCGCCGACAATCTGACTCTTCCAATCGTTGGTCGTATGTCTCGTTATGGATTTATGCGGGAATCCGCGGAAAGAGACTTGGTTCGGCAGTACACCAAGCAACTGCGAATCAAGTCGGCGTCACCCGAAAAGTCTGTTCGGACGCTTTCCGGCGGTAACCAGCAAAAAGTCGTTTTGGCGAAATGGCTGGCGGTGAAACCGGTGGTATTGATTCTTGATGAACCCACCGCGGGGGTTGATATCGGCAGCAAAACCGAAATCGTCGAAATTATCCGGGAGTTTGTGAATCGGGGTAACGGCGCAATTATCATTTCTTCCGAACCGGCCGAACTTCTGGCTTTAAGCGATCGAATCCTGATTATGGCCGGTGGTCGGATTGTTCGAGAGATCAAATCAGAAGAGATCGAAGAGTGGGCGGCAGGCGCCACCGATTCGGCCCATCGCATCTCGTCGATGGAGAAGGGGCTGCAGGTTGCTATCCAACAGAAACCAAGATGATGGACGAGAAGGTAGATGAGCCGGCGGACAACACGTCTTCATTCCGGCGTGCCCTGGAGGAATGGCGGCAATACGTCATTTATGCAGGGTTTATCGTAATTTTCATTTTTTTCTCGCTGACTCTGAGCGGCAAAGGGTTTCTCGATCCGAATAACCTGCTAAATATCGTCCGGCAGACCGCGATGATTGCCGTGATGGCGGTGGCAATGACATTCGTCTTGTCCGCGGGCGAAATCGATCTCGCGATCGGAGCGGTAGCCGGGCTGGTCTCAGTGACCACTGCGATGAGTCTAGCCAAATTCGGCTTGGTTGGCGGGATTTGTTGTGGAGTCCTCACAGGGACTCTAGTCGGTTTGGTTAACGGGTTATTAACGACTCGGATCGGTATCCCTTCATTTCTAGTGACGTTGGCAATGATGGGAATCGCCAGGGGAACAGCTATGTGGATCAGCAATACTGCGGCAATCCCGATCCTTGACCGGAACTACTACCTTAGCTTCGGCTCTGGTAATCTGGGGCCGGTGCCGGTCTTGCTGGTTTGGGCGCTCGTCATAGGCATTGTCGGGCATATAGCGCTTCGGAAAACAAGCTTTGGACGAAAGGTGTTGGCGACCGGAGGGAGCGAAACGGCCGCGAGATTTACGGGCATCAACACCCGAAATATCAAGTTACAGGTATTGATCATTTCCAGCGTCGCTGCAGCAGTAGCGGGTATGCTTTATGCCGGACGGTTGCGATCTGGCCGCTTTCAACTCGGTGAGGGTGATGAGCTTTCGGTAATCGCGGCGGCCGTGCTCGGAGGCACAAGTCTGTTTGGCGGTTTCGGTTCGGTCATCGGTTCGATTGTTGGAGCGCTTATGATCGGCCTTATCAACAACGGTCTAATCCTCATGGGACTCGAGTTCAGCCAGCAATTGATCGCTCGAGGAGTGATCATTATCCTTGCCGTTACGGTAGCCAGATCACGTCGATAATCCGGGCGCCAACAGCAAGAGCCGCCTACTGGTCCCCAAAACTAATATCTACGGAACGGGCCATTTCTACCAACTGGTTACTGGGATCGACCACACGCAACTGATGGACCGCGTCTTCAATAGGTACGTCGGCAATCTCGTAATGTTGATAGCTCACCATCCGGCCGAATTTTTCTTCCTGAATCAGATTCACGGCTTTCACGCCGAAACGCGTGGCCAGAATTCGATCGAGTGGGCCTGGCGTGCCGCCGCGCTGCAAATGCCCCAGAATGCAGTAGCGAGTCTCTTTGCCGGTACGTTCCGCTATTTGCTGGGCTACGATCGCGCCGACTCCTCCGAAATGGTGTTCAGCGCCCTGAGTCGCCTGGTAATGCTGGATGCCGTCTTTAGGGCGAGCGCCTTCAGCGACGACGATCATGGTGCTTTGGTAGCCGTCTGCGTCGCGTCTGCGGACGACGTCTGCGACTTTTTCCCAGTCGAACGGAATCTCTGGTAATAAAACAATATCGGCGCCTCCGCTGATCCCGCCATGAAGCGCAATCCAACCGGTATGCCGCCCCATTACCTCCAGCACCATCGCCCGCTTGTGACTAGCAGCAGTCGAGTGTAGACGATCGAGCGCATCCGTTACGCAGCTAACCGCCGAGTAAAACCCGAACGTCATCGCCGTCGCTTCCAGGTCATTGTCGATCGTTTTCGGTACGCCGATCACGGAAAAGCCTTGTTCGTAAAGCTGGAGCGCAGTCGTCAAAGAACCGTCCCCACCCACCACAATCAGGCCCTCTATGCCGAGCTCCGCGAGTGTTGCTCGGGCGCTATCGATTACCTCTTTTGGGACCGTCGTTTTTTCGCCGCTGCCGACTTTGGCAACAAAGTGTCCCTTGTTCGTGGTGCCGAGGATCGTGCCGCCGAGTTGCATGATTCCGGCGGTCGTGGCCCGGTCGAGGATTGTATACTGGCAAGGAGGAAGTAGCCCTTCGAACCCGTCTCGAAAACCAATAACTTGCCAATTCAATTTTTCCGCTGCTTTGGTAACGCCGCGGAGCACGGCATTTAGGCCGGGACAGTCTCCGCCGCTCGTCAGTATGCCAATTCTCCTCTGGTACATAGGCAATCAGTGCTTCGAAATCTGCGTGGGCCTGCCGGCCGCGGCCCACTGGTCGTATAAACCCCAGGCTCTCCCTAAGAGTTGCTGCGCCACGGAAAATCGGTCGGCTGCTCCCAATATCACGATATCAACCCGTCGGGGAGTAACATAAGTCGTCTCGCCTTCTTTGCGAATCTCCGGGTCTCTTTGGGAAGACAGAGCGATACACTGCCCGGCCCTGGCCGTCGTACCGGTCTTAACGCCGTCAATTCCGTTGCTACCTACTAATTCATTCGTGTTTCGCAGCAGATATCCCAGGTTTTGGCCGCCGCGACTGAAATTGACCTTCCGTTCCTTTTGAGAGACGTAAAAGCGAAAACCGGCGTCGTTCATCGCGTAAGCGACGAGCTTTACCACGTCGGCAGCTGTTGAGTAGGGCTGCGGCCCTTTCTCGGGTTCTATGCCGTCGGGATTCACGAAGAGCGTCTTTTCCATACCCAGTTGACGGGCTAACGCATTCATTTGAGTAACGAAGGCTTCGGTGGGCCCGAGTTCGCTTAGGGATCCTGCTCCTCGCGCCCGCAGCGAAGCACCAACCGTATAGGCCAAGGCATAAGCGGCTGTCCCGTCGGATTCCATCATCGCGGAGTAAATGAGATCGCGATAGCTCATCTGATCGTCGGGTTGAAGCCCGATGGGATTGGTGCCATACGGGCGAATTGCCTGGGGCGGAATAGAAATCAATTGGCTCAGATCGGTCCCGGTGCTCGCTGCCCAATCCAAAACTACTTTGGCGGTCGCGATCTTAGTGAGGCTGGCGATCTGGCGTTTCTGATCGCCTTTATAAGATTCAAGAATGTAACCGCTGGTATGATCCGCGAGAACGTACGCGGCCGCCAACTGCGCCTTCACCGCAATGGGCAATAAGGCTACAACCAACAAAATAGAAGTCCGAACGAGTGCTGCCATGGTGGGAATCGCGCTCAGTTTATGGAGGAGTTTGAGGAGTTCAAGGGCGCATGGTAGGGCGAGGCTCCGGAAAGACCGAAAAAGGGTCGCAAGGCAAAATGACGGTCGTCTGCGCGCGCGCGCGGTCTATCGCGGGCATCGTCGGAGAGCTGCCGAGCCATGGTTGCGCGTCCCCCGGCTCCGACTTCGCCAGTTTTGGAGCTTTGACACTTTGATGATCGAACAAAGCTACGTCGGACACATCGGCAGCTTTCAGGGGTTTCGTGCCATATAGCGTCGAGACGCGATCTCGCGTTGCGGCCACGTTTAGCTCTTTCGGGAGCCTCGCCCTACCACGTCCACTGGAACGCCTTCGAGTAGTCATTTTGGCGCGAAGGTTGCTAAGTGGGTGCCGCCAGTTTTGGAGCATTGCTTGGGTTCCATGGATTGGTTTTAAAATGGGCGTGTTCCAGAGCCCCGATTTGCGAATCGCAGAGGCCAAGAATTTGATCGACCTTTAGGCCGAGGTACTCCGAAGGGAACAGCTTCAGGTTTTTTTTGGCCAGTTTGAAGAGTCGCCAGGCCGGATGCAGCCGGCGACCGTCTGTGGGATGCAAAGGTCGGCGAAACTGTTTCTGCAAATGCACGAATGCTCCCGCTAGTTGAATGAGTCCTTTGTAAAAAGCGGCTTCCGGGCCCTCAGTTTGGAGCCAGATGTGTTCCAATAAATCGTGCGCTTGGTAGTATTCCTGCCGATTAAAAAGCAAGAAATAGCCTCGGAAATAAACATCATCTTCGTCCCCGATGGCGAGTTCGCGGGCCAAGGCTTCGATCCGATCTCCTTTCTTCATACGTGACCTCTGATCCTAACCCAGCAAAACCACAGCTGAAAGCGCACCGTTAACCCTTCGGCTGGCGCTGGAGCGAGCGGGCAGCAGCGCGGGTTTGCCAGCTTAATGTCCCTTTAAATAGGGACTTCACGGTCTATTTAAAGAGAGTTTGATGAGAAATTTCAAGAGTGCGGAATTTTTCTTGGTATCCTGTCTAAGCACACAGACAATGCGACAGATGCCTCTAGCCTGCAAAATGCAAAAATCAGCTGGTAGATTCAGAGGCCCGACAGCTGCTGTATGAGCGATGCAGGCTGAAGGACTTATGCCATTGGACGTAGCCCTAGTAGCAGTTGCCGGTCTCATAATACTGGCGGTTTTGTCGGCTTTTATTTCGGGCATCGAGACCGCGCTTTTCTCGATCCGGGAATGGCGACTGCATCGTTGGCGGAAGCAGGATCCGAAACGAGTCGAGCAATTCGAGCGTCTGATGAAGAATCCCAGAGAGGTGCTCAGCGTGATCCTGCTGGTAGACACCCTAGTAAATATCTTACTGATCATTCTGACCGTTGCGATCGTCACATCGATTACGATTCCAATCCCTTATTGGGTCAAGACGTTGTTCCTGTTTGCGTTGATCGTCGTCGGCTGCGACCTGGTGCCGAAGATGCTGGCGTTGCGTGACCCATTTCAGTTCGCGCGGCAAGCGATCATGCTCTTGCGATTTTTGCTGCCGGTCTTCGGTCCCCTGTCTCGACTTACCCAACGAGCTTCTGAAGTCATTGCCAGTTTTTTCCTGCCTACGAAGCTTGAAAGAGCCGAGCAATTCAATGATGAGGAACTCATTGCCCTCGTAGAATTGAGCGCCGAACAGGGCCAGCTTCGGGCGGACGAGCAAGAGATGATCGAGGCGATCATCAAACTAGGGAACAAGTCCGTCAAAGATTGTATGACGCCTCGGGTTGACGCTTTTTTCATCAGCGACTCGATGACGAATGAAGACGTCATCCAGCGGCTCCGAATCAAACGCCGTGGTCGGGTGCCGGTTTTTGGCGATAGCCCGGACGAAATCTTAGGCATCTTGGATGTCAAAGCTTTTCTAGCCGATCCGTCCGAACATTATGCGGAGAAGGTCGATGTCCCGTCGTTTGTGCCGGAGACCATGCGCGCTTTGGATCTATTGCGCGCATTCTTAAAGCATCCCCAAAGATTGGCGATCGTGATCGACGAATTCGGCGGCACGGAAGGGGTCGTAACCATGAGCGATATTCTGGACGAGATCCTGGCTGATGTGGCGCCGCGAGGAGACGAAGAACTCTATCTTGAGGAGCTAGGCAATGGCGCCTGGTTAGCGTGCGGTAGCGTTCGTTTGGAAGACCTCGAGGAAGCGCTGCATCTTGATTTTGACACCGAAGAATTCGACACCCTCAACGGGCTGATTTTCAATCGCCTCGGGTATGTGCCGCGTTCGGGGGAGAAAGTCCAAGTGCCGCCATTGGACCTGGAAGTTCGCCAAAGTACTCGCCGGCGAGTCGTCGAAGTGAAACTGCGGCGTCTGGAGAAAAAGGAGGCTGCGCAGGCGGCATGATTTGGCTTTTATTCATCGTTTGCCTGGCAGTTTCATTTGTCTTTTCGGGAACCGAAGCGGGTTTGCTGTCGCTTAATCGCTTGCGATTGAGGCAGTTATCGCGGAGTGGGGATGCACACGCGGTCCGCCTCTGGCGCCTGGTGGAGGAACCGTCCCGCTTATTTATCACCGTCCTTTGTGTTACCGGCCTCGCAAATATCATTGCGGTCCTGATTCTGACTTCGTGGTTCGTGCATGAGTTTAAAGGGTGGGGATATCTCTGCGCCATTTTAGTCGCTTTTCCGATCTTCCTGATTGTGACCGAGATGTTGCCGAAGTCGTTTTTCCGGCGCTTTCCGTACCAGGCTCTCGCCTCTATAGCCGTGCTCCTGGAGATAGCCTCTTTGGCGCTGACCCCATTGATGGCAGCCGGCTCCTGGTGCGCAGTTCACATTTTCCGGCTGAAGCGGCCACAGGAAGTCTTCGTGGCGCGAGAAGATCTGAAGTCGGTGACGAGGTCGATCGAAAAAATGGGGATATTAAGCAGCATCGAACGTCAGATGATCCACAACGTGGTCGATTTTCGTGCCGTGCGGGTCAAGGACGTGATGGTTAAACGTGACCGGGTGGTGACGTTAAGAATGGGGACGCCGGTGGACGAAGTTATCGAACTGTTCCTACAGACACGTTTTGATTCGTTACCCTTGGCGACTGACCAAGGGGAGATCGTTGGTTTGGTCAACGTCTTTGACGTTATCCTGGACAAAACGCCAGGAGAAAATGCCGACGCCTATCTACACCGCATGTTAGTCGTGCGCGAAGATGAGCCCGCATCGATGGCATTACACCGGTTGAGAGCAGCGTTTCCGCAGACCCTTGCACTGGTGGTCGACGGTGAAAACCACCCGATCGGCGTGGTCGGCATCGAGGATCTGTTGGGGCCGTTAGTCAAGACAGTGGGGTAGGGCGTGTCGGCGCGTTCAGTGGACGGAGTGGGCGGAGTGGGCGGAGTGGGCGCGTCCGATGCAGCGACAGCCGCGATTAATGTGTCCACTACGTCTACTCCGTCGACTAGGTCCACTCAGTCCACTATCTCCGCTGCTAGCGGGCGCTTATACGCCCCTTGAACTCCGCGAACTCCTCCAATACTGTCGTCGGTTTATGTCAACAACTCCGCAGGCGCCGCCGTACTCTCGAAAGAACCCTTTTCCTGCCAAACTTGTGGTTAGCCAGACATTGACGCTCTCAGGTTCGGAGAAAGAGACGCGGCACTATGAGTTCTCGTTAGCGGGGTCCGGAATGCAATACGAGCCGGGAGATTCCATGGGGATCTTCGCGAAAAACAATCCCAAACTGGTAGAAGACCTTTTGGAGGCTCTCCATTTTTCTGGCGGCGAAAGTGTGACCACTAAAGAGGGCGAGACCTTTACGCTACGCGAAGGTCTACTTCACTACTTTCAAATCACGCAACCTTCGAAACAATTCCTCGAGTTGATCGCTGAACGCTCGGCCACGAGAGCGGAGCTAAAGGAATTGCTGGATCCGGAACGAAAACGGGATCTGGATAATTATCTTTGGGGACTGGAAATTGTCGATTTTCTTCTGGATAACCCTTCTCTTCGCTTAACGGTCGAAGAATTCGTGCGCACCCTGCGAAAGCTTCAGCCGCGGCTGTATTCAATCGCGTCCAGCCTGAGGGCTCACCCGGAAGAGGTACACTTGATGGTTGCGTCGGTCCGTTATGAGAGCCATGGCCGGAAGCGTGAGGGTGTCGCGACCACTTATCTGGCGGATCGTATCGCGGTCGGAGCAGAAGTGCCGATGTTCGTGCACGTCGCCAAAGGATTCCGTCTTCCGGAGGATCCTTCGACACCGATCATTATGATCGGGCCCGGCACGGGATTAGCTCCCTTCCGAGCGTATCTCGAGGAACGAAAGGCACTAGGCGCATCAGGGAAGAACTGGCTCTTCTTTGGCGAACAGCGTCACAACTGCGACTTCTTTTACAAGGAACAGCTTGAAGGGCTGCAGAAGGAGGGTGTTTTAACGAGGTTTGACACCGCTTTCTCCCGAGACCAAGCGAACAAAATTTACGTCCAACATCGAATCCTCGAAAACAGCAAGGAGATTTTCGATTGGCTGGAATCCGGCGCCCACTTCTTTGTCTGCGGCGACGCAGCGCGGATGGCAAAAGACGTGGATGTAGCTTTGCATCAAGTCGTCGAAAAACATGGGGGCAAAACTCCCGAGCAAGCTGCCGAGTACGTCGAGGCCCTGCGAAAAGAGAAGCGTTATAAGAGGGACGTGTACTAAGAATAGGAGCCAGAATCCAGAAGCCAGGAGGTCCTTCGACCTGCTTAGCATGGAATTCGGATCTCCTGGCTCCTGGATTCTGGCTCCTGACTCCTATTCTACGGTGATTTCTCGGACGTAGATATTCACCTGACCGTCAGCGCCTTTTCGAACATCCTCGATCTGGAAGGGACGATCATTCAATCTGGCGACCGGATCTCCTTCCTTAGGAACATTGCCACCTTTCGGAAACTCTACGATAATTCGGATGCTCGCACCCGGCGCGTTGCTTGACTCGGATTTCGGCCGTAAGACGGCGCGATTCTCTCGGGCCGCAGTAACCGTGAACTCGCCTTTGAGGTAGATCGGCTCCGTACCGATTCCTTTGTCGGCGAGCTCAGCAGTCTGGCTTACATCGAACAATCGGCCTCTTGGCATGAAACCGGGCTTAAAAAGCTGCCAGCTTCCAATTCGGTTACCCGTTCCGGGACTGGCTGAAGCCGCCAAAAAGGGTTGAGGAGTGGTTTCAGCAACCGCCGGGGCGGTCGGAGTCGGTGAAGCGGTAGGACGATTCGCCGGTGTTGCGGCTGCCACCGGCTGTTTCGGGGTAGGGCTGGCGTGAGGCTGCTTCACCACCAGAGCGGGCGTCGGAGTTGACACCGGTGCGGCGCGCAAGGCGGCCACCAGAGTAGCGCCGTTAGAGACCGAGGCGCTAGGCGAAGCGTTGCTCGAGGGAACTTTTGTGGAAGGAGCATTGGTCGATGCCACCTGCGAGCCGGCAGCTCGCCGATATTGGGCAAACCGGGTTTCGGCCGCTTCAAACTGGTTGTTGCTCACTAAGGGTAACCCGGCCTTTACATAAAGGGCCGCAGGAGGTTCAAGCTGGAAGCTGCTCCCGCTCTGGCCGTAGGAAGAGTAAAGCAACGGCATACAGGTGAATAGCAGACGTCCGCCGCCTAGGTTCGTGATATGAACGATGGCGGTCAGGTCAAACGACCGTCGCAATTCCAACCCTAACCCGGTGACCAACACCCGCTGCATGCTGGCCAGCTGTTCTTTTGGTCCGGGGAAGACCGCTTCCACGTAAATCGTGGGGACGTCGTTTGATTGCGCCAACGCCACTACTCCGCTGCCGAAGTATTGATTTTCGCTCATAGGGAAGGCGTCCAGAACCGTGTATTTTCCGGTTATGTACGGAACTTTGCCTACTTGGTGGTCGTAGTTGCGCAGAAACGATCGAACCAGATTATTGCTTTCTTCTTGGAGGCCGGTGGCAGTCATTGCCCCGTAACGCTCCAGCAGTTTGTCGGGTCCCAGGAATTCTCCGGCTGGAGCAGCCGTTAATTCGAAACGCTTCGGCGGCACCACCTTGTTGAGCTTAGCCAGCAGCTGGTAGTTGAAGGGCTGTTCCGGGTGATCGAAGACGTAGAAAGTTCCGATCCAGCAAACAACGGCTACACCGCAAAGCAGCAGGATGACAACCGTCCAACCGAAAAGACCGTCCGAGCCCTCAGGTGGGGGCAGACGTCCTCGTGAGCGCCCGAGCTCTACTGCTTTCATTGGTAGTTAGCTGATTCTGGGACGGTATAGAAAATCAGCGTTTCTCCCCGGAGACTTCGAATGAACTTCCACAACCACAACTGCGGACAACGTTAGGATTATCGATTTTAAAACCTGAGCCGGTCAACCCATCCGTAAAGTCCACGGTCGATCCATGCAAGTACGCGGCGCTCTTCGGATCGATAAGTACAGATACTCCGTTGCTTTCGATCCGATGGTCATCCGTCTTGGGGTAATCAAACTGCATGCCGTATTGCTGACCGGCACAGCCTCCATTTTCGACAAAGATACGTAACCCTTTGTCACTGTAGCTCGGATCTTCCGAGACCAGCTCTTGGAGGTGCCGAATAGCTGCTTGGGTGACCGTAATCATGGCTATCCCTTAACTTAAACGGTAAGTCCCTACGACGTCAACGTGTGAGAGGGGGGAGGTCAAAAGTGAAAAGCGAAAGGTGAAAAATACTCCGGCGAATCAGCCGCCGTCGCCAGGGCGCAACCAATTCGCCGCCCGTTATTTCTGCGTTCTCCCGATGGCCAGTGGCCTAGGTTTCACCTATCCACCTTTCACTTTTCACCTCTTACTGTTCCGCCCTCCCGTTGTGCAACATCCCATACTGCGGTAGCCTAACAAAATGGGTCGGATCGCTTTGCTTCCGGACGAAGTCGCTTCACAAGTGGCAGCGGGCGAGGTCGTGGAGCGACCTGCTTCGGTGGTAAAAGAGCTCGTCGAAAACAGTCTGGACGCTGGAGCGACCAGGATTGAAATCGCCATAGCCAGAGGCGGCGCCAGCCTGGTGCGCGTGGTGGACAACGGCTTTGGCATGGATCGGGACGACGCTCTCTTAAGTCTGGAGCGCCACGCCACCAGTAAGATTCGGACCGGCCATGACCTTGCAAACATTCATACGCTTGGTTTTCGAGGAGAAGCTTTGCCAAGCATCGCCAGCGTTTCTCGCTTTCGGTTGGCCACCCGTCCTAACGAGGCGATCGAAGGAACAGAGATCTTGGTCAATGGTGGAAAGATAGACACTGTCCGGGCTTGTGGCGAAGCGCCGGGGACGTTGGTCGAAGCCAAACATCTCTTTTACAATCTGCCGGCTCGGCGAAAATTCTTGCGCACGGAGAACACAGAAGCCAGTCACGTTCAACACCAATTGATGCTGCAAGCGCTGGGTC
Organism: Chthoniobacterales bacterium; assembly: GCA_036378375.1. GTDB lineage: Bacteria > Verrucomicrobiota > Verrucomicrobiia > Chthoniobacterales > JAFAMB01 > JAFAVN01. The sequence goes on along the minus strand of DASUWQ010000242.1, from coordinate 33,732 downwards.
ATCCAGAGGTCGGTTTTGTACTTTTGCGGGATCAAGCGGTGATTTTTCAGTTACCTCCAACGCGGTCATTGGCGACCCGCATTTCTGATCTGCGAGGCGACGAGATCATGAAACAGGTAGTCGAGATCGAGCCTACCACCGTCGACGGGATCTCGATTCGCGGGTTTTTAGGTAAAGCTGGCGTCAGCCGGCCAACCCGGGCGGAACAGATCATTTTTGTTAATGGGCGCGCGGTCGACAACCTGACCATCCAACACGCTTTACGGGAAGGCTATCACACCGCGTTGATGAAAGGGCAGTATCCGCTGGTGTTTCTCTTTCTGGATCTTGATCCAGCGGACGTTGATGTTAATGTGCACCCGGCCAAACGGGAAGTCCGGTTCCGTAATCCGGATGTAATTCGCCAGTCTTTGGCAGAAGCGGTTCGGAAAACACTCGACTCAGACCGTGGTAATTGGAGTCGGGCATTCACCAGTCCGCGATCATCCCCAGTACCGGATGTTGCAGACTTCGCCCCATCTCCCCCTTTAGCTTCGTCGGCGAGGGCCGAATCTATGGCGCCACTCGTGCCTCTGGTGGAGCAGTTCGCGTTGCGGAAAGATTGGCACGAGTTTTCACAACTACAGCAAAAAGAAGACGGATTAGCATCGCCACAGATTTATCCCTCGGAAACGGCGATGCCGGTTTCACCCGGCCGCGAAACCGAGGCGCATTCGACGAGGATCCCACAGGACGGTACGGAAACCCCGAGCTCAGAGTTTCGCTTGCTCGGTGTGTTAGGAAAACTCTACATTCTCATGGAGAATGTAGAGGGACTAGTGCTGGTGGATCAGCACGCCGCGCATGAACGCATTCTGTTCGAGCGTCTACGACGCGAAACCGAAACTGCCGGGGTCCCCTGTCAACGGCTGCTCATTCCGATCGTGTTAAGGCTTCCGCCAAAAGATCACGATTGGCTGCTGCTAAATGCGCCTAGCTTGCAGAAAATGGGGTTTTCGGTTGAACCTTTTGGCGAGTCGACGTTGAAGATCGATGGGATTCCGCAGTTTTTGCGGATAGAAGATCCTGCAAATACCATCCGCCAGCTCGTGGATGAGCTTCGTTCTCTCACCTCTAGCACGTCGCGTCTTCGCCTGGGCGAAGACGTCATTGCCAAGACGGTTTGCCGGTACGCCGTGAAAGCCAATGATCAGCTTCACGCCGCCGAAATTGGTCAATTGGTTAAGGACCTCCTCGCTTGCGAGTTACCCTATTGCTGCCCGCATGGACGCCCCACCATGATCCAGATCGGTTACTCAGAGTTGGAGAAGAAGTTTGGTAGGAAAGTGTAGGGTCGGTAGGAATGAGCTCCCGCTCATCCGTTGGACGGCGGGAACCTCGGGAATGCCGGTGGGGAGCCGCATTCCGCATTCCCTTACCGCCGACGATTTGCCTCATGCGCGTCTTTCGTCCGAATCGTGCTGTTAACTGCGGCTCCCTAAGCGTGTGATAGGTTCCTAGACGGGCAATCCTCCATGGTGTGACACAGTTTTCGGGCGTCGCGGTTGTGGTACGAGAAATACCCTGCTCCCGATTTCCGGTCAGCCACGCCCTATACTACAGCACACCGAATGCGGCGCCCCTCCGTTTTGGATTCGTTCGAGCTCACCCCTACCGGACTACGCCTTCTTCCCCATTTTCCTGGCTAGATAAGCGATCAAGGCTGGTTTGGCGACTGTCCAGGCAACGGACCAAAGTTGTCCCACTACCGTGCCGGCAAAGCTTTTTCCGGGAGGCCGGACGCGACCGCCGCGTTTATCTATATAGATCTTTTTCGTCCGCCTTGGTAGCCGCGATAGTACCCAACCGAAGAACGCCATGAAGCTTAACCAAACCCAACGGTTTTTTTGCCAAGCTACCGAAAAACGGTGTTGGAAATTGAGCTGACCTTGCAAGCCGGCAGTAGCGCCGGCTAGATCACCTCGAGTTCTCTCCAGTTCCTCGATTATTCGACGTTTCTCGTCGTTGACCGGAGCCATTCTCGATCCTTTTGCAACTCATCTAAGGTCATACGAAACATCGGCCGGATTACTCGGTAGCGAAGAATAATCGCGGCAATCAAACTTCCGGCGAGCAGAATTCCAGCGCAAAGCAGGGCTCCCCAGCCCCATTCCCAATGGAGTATCGTGATGATCAGATACAGCAGGAAGACCGCAAACATCACCAGAAAGCCGGCAAATAACACCAACACGCCCGTTACCAGGAGTCCGATAATTAACAGGTGTAATCCGGCTTCCTTAGCTTCCAGCCCTAAGAGCTGGAGCCGAAGTTCCAGATAACGAAGAAACGCCGCGACCCAGTGTTTAACCGAGTCGGCCGTCGATGAGCGCTCCGATTCAGCTCCAACCGGAGCATCTGAACTCATAGATTATTTGCGAAGAAACAGACCGAGCAGAAAACCGGCGCCCAACGCCATTAGTATCGCCTTAGTTGGGTTCTCTCGCACGTACGCTTCTCCTTCGCTCTGCCAAAATTTTGCCTTTGAACGAGCATCTGACCACGCCGTTTCTGCCGCTCCGCGAAATTCGTGAGCTCTAGCCTCTGCCGCCGCCTTGAGCTCGTCCGCCTTTTTCTCCGCGGCTTTCCGAATTTCGTCGGCCTTGGCGCTAGCCGCAGTTTTGAAATCGTCAGCCGCAGCTTTCAAATGTTCTTTTGATTTGCCCGCTGCCGCATCTGAGTCTGGAGTGGTTTCCATAGTTCGTGCCAAAATTATGTCTTCTAAGTGGAGAGTGGATTAACCTCTGAACTATAAAACACTCTCGGGTTTTAATCTGGAAAATCAACCTTTCGACGCGCCTTAGGCTTGCTCAAGGCAGGCCTTCCGACAAGGTTAGGGCTAGCGCGTCTAGGGGTTATATTTGTTTCGGCGCAGGCTCCTGATTCCGGTCTTATGTTTCCCGGAAAATAATTCGAGCTTTACTCATATCGTAAGGGGAAATCTCAATTTCTACCTTGTCACCGGGGACGATGCGGATGAAATTTTTCCGCATTTTTCCGCTGATATGGGCGAGAACCTTCTGGCCGTTTGGCAGCGTCACCCGAAACATGGTATTGGGTAGAACTTCGGTGATCGTGCCTTCGATAACCAGAGGTTCCTCCTTAGGCATATGGGAAATTGTCTTCACAAGCTGCAGTTTTCAAACGAGATACGCACGGCCGGTAAAAAACCAAGGAGTTAGGAGCTAGGAGGGTGTGTCGCGCGTGCCGAGCGGCTCGTGGTCTCAGGCGACGGGCGGCGCTGCTGAATCAATGGGACCTATAGGACTCATGGCACTAATAGGATCTGACACATAAGTCCTATGAGTCCCATAAGTCCCATCCGGCAGCAGAGCCCACTGACGCCTCATGTCCCACGTCCAATCAAGTCCTGACCGCGCTCAAAACCAAGCGCCCCGAACCGTTCCGGTAGATGGAAAGTCCCGCTAAAGGTAGGCGACCAAGCCGAAAGCTCGCGAGGCTGACCTTTTGGATGTTCGATCCGGCAAAAGTTAATACGCCAGCGGGAGGCGTCACATTCGCCCATGCTTTTGAAGGGGATAGCCAGTCCTGCCACCCATCCGTAAGCCAACAGACCCGTTGCTGTACGAAGTCCTTCGCAGGTCCAGGCGAAATCCTTTCGCATCCCGCTCCGAACCCGTCGTATAAAAACGTCTAATACCGTATTCAACGGATTAACCTCGAACTCGAAGTAACAATCCAGATCGCCGAAGGGATCAATAAAGATCTCGACGACATCTTGTTCCCAGAGTGGACCATCCCGTTCAGTAAGGGTTGCCCACGGGACTGGATCTTGGCAGACGAAAAGGACCAGGAGTTCGTCTCGATGCCAAGCGACCCGGATTTCGGTTCCCCAGACCGGCGGCCGGCCGCTCCGATTATCTAACAGAAAAACGCGGCTGGCCGTAGACCAACAACCGGCCAGTGCATCTAAGGACGAACCGTCCCAGGCCTCGGTGTGAGGGCAGATAACCGCCGGCGTGCTGATCTGTTGGTCTGGCGATATCATAGCTAAAACCAGAATTTCACCTCAGAGGCACAAAGAACACGGAGGTTAGGAGAAAAGAAATTTTCTTAAAAGCCTGGAGCTTCATGCTTTCTGTTTCTCTATTCTCGAAATCCAGTCTTCCTGACCTTTGTGTCTTACTGGTGAATTTATTTTCCCGCCTTCGCTTCGTCGATCAGCTTGCGGAACTGATCGAAAAAGTAGGTGGCGTCATGTGGCCCCGGCGCAGCCTCCGGATGGTATTGCACACTGAACACAGGATGGTTTCGGTCGCGCAGACCCTCAACCGTGCCGTCGTTGAGGTTGATGTGGGATACTTCCACGTCGGCGGGTAATGAATCCGGATCCACAGCGAACCCGTGATTCTGTGAAGTAATCGCTACTTTCCCGGTGGCCAGGTCTTTGACCGGTTGATTCCCTCCCCGGTGACCGAACTTCAGTTTAAATGTTTTCCCGCCATAGGCATAACCCAGTAGCTGGTGGCCGAGACAGATTCCGAAGATGGGGCATCTGCCGACCAGTTCGCTGAGTTCTTTGTGAATGTAGGTCAGCGGGGCGGGATCTCCCGGGCCGTTGGATAGGAAGACGCCATCTGGCTTCAAACTCAACACCTCTTCGGCTGTGGTCCCGGCCGGCACTACCCGCACTCCGAACCCATGTTGGCGCAGCCGGCGCAGGATGTTGGTTTTAATACCGTAATCGTAAGCAACGATACTATGCTGCTTTGGGGGTAACGATTTGAAGGCTTGACCGTTTTCTTCAACCTCGGCGGTGTCGGCGCCCTTTATCAAAGTCCATTCTCGGCTCAAACGATCTTCTGGGTCCCATTCGAATGCCTCAGGCGTTGTGACCTCTCGAACAAAATCAGAGCCAATCATCGGCGGGGCATTGCGAGCCGCGGCGACCGCGTCTGCCGGAGATAGAGCTTCGTCTGTCAGGCAGGCCCGCATCGCTCCGCGAACCCTTAGATGCTTGGTCAGGGCTCGAGTATCCACCCCTTGGATCGCAGGGATCTTCCAACGCTTCAGATATTCGTCGAGCGACCCGGCTGCTCGCCAACTGCTGGTTATGGGCGATAATTCTCCCACCACAAACCCACGCACGTGCGGTTCACTGCTCTCGTTGTCGAGGTCGTTTGTTCCGTAATTACCGATCAGCGGATAGGTCATCGTGACGATTTGACCGCGGTAGGAAGGATCCGTCAGGACTTCCTGGTAACCCGTCATCGACGTGTTAAAACAGATCTCGCCGACTGTGGTGCCGGATGCGCCGAACGAGTCCCCGCCGAAGGTCCGCCCGTCTTCTAGAGCGATTAAAGCCTGCTTCATTTTCGGCGGCAAATATGGGGGTAGTAAGAGAGGAGTTCAAGGGCGGGGAGAGCAGGAGTCAGGAGCCAGAATCCAGGAGCCAGAAGGGTTGGGTTTGACATGCGTGTAGCCTGGAGGGGAGCCGCTTTCGCCTGTGCTAATTTGAACGCATGCGATCGGAGCCCTCCGTCGGCCGAAGTTTGCCTGGCGGGATAAGCAGGCGGCTCCCTCGAATGTCTGCTGATGTCGCGATCACGATAGGTTTGGATCAAGGCGGCGCGTAATTACACCCCACACGCTGAAACGTTCTCGGGAGCCGCCTGCTGAGTAGACACCCGGTAGTGCCCCACTTATGTGCCCGATCAGCTCAGGTTACGCGCAAAGTTCAAAAGCGGCTCCCCTCCAGGTCGTTCAGACGCTGCGTGTTGCTGCCAGCACTGACCTCAACATCGGAGCAAGATCGCCGTTTTTGCTAATAACGATTTTCTCCAGGCCCAGCCAATCCGCCATCGATCGTAGCTCGGCGGCTACTGCGTGAACAAAGGTTTTCGGTTCCGTCTGGGGCTCGGCAAATGCGCCCACGACTCGCAGGATTTGGTTGGCGCGATCGGCTTTCAAGTCGAGCCGGGCTACGACGTTCTGGCCAAACAGAAACGGTAGAATGTAATAGCCGTGTTGGCGTTGCGCTGCAGGCGTGTAGATCTCAATCCGATAACGAAATCCGAATAGCCGCTCTGTTCGTTGTCTCTCCCAAAGTAACGGATCGAACGGCGACAAGAAAGCTGCCGCTTCCAGCGAACGAGGGATGCGAATCGCAGAGCTAAGATATGCCGGCTGGCGCCAGCCTTCGACTTTCACCTCGAGCAGTTCGCCTGCTTCGACGAGTTCGCGGATTCGAGGACGGGTTTCGTTAAGCTTTAGTCGGAAGTAGTCGCCAAGATCATTTTCAGTCGCGACGCCAAGAGCTCGAGAGGCTGTTGCCACCAAGTCTCGCTGACCAATTTCCCGTTCGGGTAGATCGCCATTGTATAGATCGGGAAAGACCCGTTCTGTGAGATCGTATATGCGCTCGAAATTGCGCCGGGTTGAAGTCGTGACCTGGCCTGACCAGAATAGCCATTCCAATGCGATCTTAGAATCGCTCCATTCCCACCAGCCGGCTTTCCTGGCCAATTGCTCTTGTCTAATCATTTTTTCGACATCGCCGGCTCCGGCTGGGCCGTGCTCTCGGATCACCTCCAAAACTTCTTGAATCAAGCCGGCCTTTTCACTGGCAAAAGTGACCAACCCTTTGTAAACCCCGCCCCCGTGTTTAGCCCGTTCCATCCGCCAACGCAGACTCGGAAACAGGTTAACCGGGATAAGGGAGGCAGCATGGCCCCAATACTCGAACAGACGACGTTTCCGATAGGCAAGATCGTCCAACCACTCTGTTGGGTAGGGACCGAGCCGTGAGAAGAGTGGGAAGTAATGAGCTCTAACCAAGACATTTACCGAGTCGATCTGCAACAATCCCAGACGCTGAACTGTGGATAGAAGGTGTCGTTTGGTGACGGTGGCCGGTTTAGGAGCTCCCAGGCCTTGGGCCGCTAAGGCAGCCCGCCGCGCTTCGCCAAGTGAGAGCGCCAGCCGCGTACGCCCGCCCGCAACGCTTCGCGTAGCGATGCGGGCGGGCGTCCTAGGAGGTCTAGCTGGGGTCACCAAGAGAGCTGGTTCCAATAAGTGACCGTACCGTTATGGTTCTTGACGAACCTAACTGAACCATCTTGCGAAATCACGATGGCGAGACACTTCGGATGTTGATCGCAAAGCCGATAGACGGCCCGATGGCGAGTCCCGACGTCGTCTAAAGATTCATTAGCCCAAATCGTGGCTTCAAGATCCATCGCCCTTCGCACGCTGGATAGGCACGGGGCTTCCGAAAGTAATTCTGCGCCGAAGCCGATGATTTCAAATTGCTTGCTCAATATTAAGGCTCCGTCGACCGCCATCAGGTCGCCTAAAAAGTGGGCGAACTCGAAAAAAGCCTCGTCTAATTCACCCAGGTGACGGTCAGCAAAGCTTTGGTACTCATTCCAACCGATGTTCTGAACGTGGTTGGCGACGGCTAACTGGCTAAGGCGCAAGACGGCGGATCTGAGCAGGTTCCGGTACCGAGTCCGCAGCGGGTTTTTGGCCAGCAGATACTTGAAACGCATTGGACCACCCGGCGCAGCAAATTCGGCTTCGTCCTCCGGCTCGATAAAAACCAGCGTGCCACCATGTTTGGCGTTTCTTACCACGCTCAGTGTTCGGCGACTGATATTCTGAGAAACCGCTCTAATGAAGTCGATATCGACCCTTACAGACGGGTGATTGTCTTCGTGATTGGCCAGCCAGTGCTGCATTTGCTTGCGCACACCAACGAACGATTCCCGCAGCCAGTTAGACTGGAAAAGGTCAAACGCGTAAGCCTCCAGCTGCCCGCCGCTAAGCGCGGCTATCCGGCGATGACCTACGAAGACGGTAATGCGACCTGGACCGAGGGCATGAATCACCACTCGCGTCGGTAACGGATAACCGGTGAAACGGCCGCCGTCGACACTATTAACCCATCTAGTGCCGGACAAAAGAATCCCCCAAATCTTGAGCTTTTCGTCTCCGTATGGCGCTACGGCGACCAATGACCGAAAGAAGTCCGCTGCCATGGAGATCCGCCTAACTTCCTGCTCGTTAAATGGCCGTGGCCGGTCGAACGAGATCCCGCTTAGAGCCGTCGGTGGCTGATCGACTTTTACGACGTCATCGGGGTGGCCCAGTAATATACGGAAAGTGACCGGTCGCTGTTCTTCTCTCAGCAGACTTGCGTGGTAGGCGACATCCAGCAGCAATCGGAGCTGCCAATCATTCGGCAGATACGTCAACAGATCTGCGGGCCAAGCTCGTTTGACCAGATCAGCCAATTGGCCCGGATAAGAGTAGCCTAAATAACTATGCAGCCGATGGGTCATTCTCAGTCATCGCAATCAAACCAACAATAAATCGCGACCAGAGCCAGTTTGCAATTTCCGAGGCGGAGGATTTTGGGGACACTGGCGTTCCAAATCGTCCCGAAGAGGCTTAACGAGTCAACCCAGGGGGTTTAACCCCGGGTACGGAATAAAAAAGAAATGGCCTCTCCGAATGGACGTGTCAGCCTTTGCCGCGAAGCGGCGCTACAGAACAGCCCAGGGCTTCAGCCCTGGGTCAGGTGGTTTGCGAAAGGTGCCCTGAAAGTGGCACCCGATGTTGTGGGCCGGTCGGTGGAATAACACCCGAGCAATCTCAAGACGTTCGTCGGTCGCCACTCGTGAGGCACATCGTTCTCATCCTCGTCGTCGTCCTCGTCCTCGAAAGGGTTTGTTGGCAGCTATTTCGGCTGGAATGTATCTATGTGCTTCGTCCGAATTGCACCCGCCGCGGGGTTGGAGATGCTTTCAGGGCGATTTCGCGCTATGCATGACCCAGGGCTAAAGCCCTGGGCTGTTCTGTAGAGCCGCTTCGCGGCAAGGTCCGACCGCGGTTTATTCCTTAATTCACTTCCTCCTTCGTCGTCCTGACGACCGTGGACAAGTCGGTACAAAAATCGAAGGCGGCCCTCAAAAGAGGACCGCCTGAAAACGTAAGCTCCTAAGATCAGAACGCTTGCAGCGCCGCGCTTCTACAGCTTGGCCGCGATCATCTGCTCGAGTTTCACGATATCGGCTGAGAATTTACGGATACCTTCCGCTAATTTTTCAGTCGCCATCGGATCCTCGTTCAGCGCGAATCGGAATGCTTTTTCATCAAAACTGACCTTCTCAAGGTCGCTCGTCTTTGCGGTTTCCGGCGATAGTTTCCGCGTGAGTGGGGCGTTGGAGGCGCTCAACTCAGCCAGAAGTTTCGGGCTGATGGTAAGTAGATCGCTCCCCGCCAGTTCAATAATTTCACCCGTGTTTCGGAAGCTTGCGCCCATCACCTGGGTCTGATAGCCGTACTTCTTGTAGTAATTGTAGATCTTGGTTACCGAGATAACCCCCGGATCCTCGGCGCCGTGATATTCTTTTCCAGTCGACGCTTTGTACCAGTCATAAATCCGGCCCACAAATGGCGAGATCAGCCGTACCTCGGCTTCGGCGCATGCTACCGCCTGAGGGAATGAGAAGAGCAACGTAAGATTGCAATTGATCCCTTCCTTCTGAAGCTGTTCTGCCGCCTTAATCCCTTCCCAAGTCGAGGCGATCTTGATCAACACGCGTTCGCGGGAGATGCCGTTCTTTTCGTAGAGACCGATCAGTTGCCGAGCTTTCTTGATCGAGCCTTCCCGATCAAAAGAAAGTCGCGCGTCTGTTTCGGTCGAGACCCGGCCCGGAACGATCTTCAAAATTTCTAACCCGAATGCGATCAGCAAATGGTCGATTACATCTTCGATCTTCGCTGCACCGGATAACGGGGAAGACTTCAAATTGGCGATGACTTCGTCCAGCAGATGGGCGTATTCAGACTGCGAAACCGCCGCGAAAATGAGACTTGGATTAGTCGTCGAGTCCTGGGGCTTGAATTGTTGAATGCTCTCGAAGTCGCCGGTGTCAGCTACGACTTTCGTGAACTGTTTGAGCTGATCAAGCTGTGAAAGCTTTTCAAGAGTTTCGGTGCTCATACCAATCAGCACCCAACGCCTTTTGAGGGGTGACTTCAACAACTTTTTGCGCGGCAATAGGTTGATTCGGTCGTTCGCTCGCTTGTCTCGAAACAGGAACCGGCTGGAAGTTGTCCGTTTTCCCGACCGGAGCTCCGTAGGAGCGCAATCTATATAGCGGCAGCAACACGAAGGCAGTCAGCTCCGTAGGAGCGGCATCTAAGAATATGTGGTCAGGCCTAGCCGAGGTCTCCAACTCTAGGTCGCCCCTCCGGAGCTGGTCCCGTTTTTTTGGCTCAAACTGTAAAGATTTCGCTCCTACGGAGCTGTCCTTGGGTGTCGCCGTGCCCTCCGCGTCCCGTCAGAATGCCACTTATGAGCCCTGTGAACTTTGAACAGCGACCGGGGAACCGTGGACCGTTTGGTAATACCCCTGCAGCGCCGCGTCATAAACGGTTTTGATCGGCACGCCAGCTTTCTCCGCAGCTTTGTGGCAATCCTCAAACTCGGGCGCCACTTGAATCACTTCTCCTCCCAGCATGCCCAGCTTGATCGCCAGAGACCCGTACGGAGTGGTCACCGAGACGAAGGTTCGCTCGAGAGCCAAACGATCAACTTCACGGTAACGCACCCCAAAGGTCGACGTGTGCCGAAGGATCATTTCTTGGACTTCTCCCAGCTGGTCGGGACGGCAAAGAGTGGTGAGCAAGATCCCTGGCCGACTCTTTTTCATTTGGACCGGAGAGAAAAAGGCTTCTGCGGCGCCAGCCTCCCTTATTTTATCGATTGCTGCCCCAAGAAGTTCCGGGGTCATATCATCGATGGTTGCCTGTACTTCGACCAGGCGCTCAGGACCAGTCGAGACGATTTTGTCCGCGAGGATTGCGCGGAGGACGTTTGCGCGTTCGGGGAGATCTCGGCTACCGAGCCCGTAGCCGGTTTTGCTAGGCCGGATCGCCGGGAACGTGCCGACTGAACTCTGAAATTCAGCTACGAGGGCGGCGCCGGTGGGCGTGATCAACTCAAAGGGCACCGCAATTTGAGTGAGAGGCAATCCGGCGAGAATTTCGATCGTTGCCGGGCTGGGAATCGGATATTCGCCGTGAGCGCAATGGATTGAACCCTGGCCATCGACCATTTGAGAAAAATGGATCTCGGCCACATCTAAGCTTTCGATCCCGACGCAGGCGAGCACGATATCGACGATCGAATCGAGTGCGCCGACCTCGTGGAAGCGGACGTCGTCGATCGGACACCCATGGATCTTCGCTTCGGCAACCGCCAGGCGGCGAAACACCCCCAGACTATGCTTCTTGGTAAAATCGGAAAGATCGCTCTCTTCGATTAACTGGACGATGTCCCGGTACGTCCGATGAATGCTAAGGACTGGCTTCTGGTCGCCAGTCGTTTGCTCAGGAGACGGCTTGTCTAGGCTACCCGCATATGCATGGTGTTCGTGGTGTTCGTGGTGATGTTGGTGATGCCCCCCATGATCGTGTTCGTGCTGATGATCATGATCCTCGTGATGCTCGTGTTCCGAGTGGATGTGGACTGCGCCGGCGTGCACCCCGAACTTGACCCCCGCGATCCCTTTGCGCTGTTGGCGCTCGAAATGCAGGTGATGGTCTTCGAGTGCGATCTTGGTCAATTCCCATTCGAATACCGATGGCGCGACTCCGAGATCGGTCAGTGCTCCGACAAACATGTCGCCACTGATCCCAGAGAAGCAGTCCACGTAGAGAATCCTCATTGCAGCCAATAGAATGACAAATCCGGGGCCGCAACCAAAACCGCGAATGAACACGAATGGACACGAAGACCAAACACTAAAGGCCAACCGCAGATTAACGCAGATTGACGCAGATCAGGCGGGCGCGGCGGTGGTTCGCGGGCGGCATAATTAAGTAAGGGCCCGAGTCATTGACGCTGTGTATGGAAAATCCGTGCGAACGGGCACGAAAGAGTTGGCTTCCATTTTTGGTCAAGGGTGTCAATTCACGGTTCGCGTCTTCGTGCTTACGCCCCATCTGCGTACATCTGCGTTAATCTGCGGTTGGATTTGGTTTTTCGTCTTTGAGGGCATTCGCGGTTAATTTTTCGCAACTTTTTGCTGGTTAGAGGGGTAGGAGATATGAGGCGTTAAGCCTAGGATGGAAAACAATAAACCGCTCAACTTTGCAGACCTATGAGGACAGCTGTATTAGCCGCGCTCTCGATTGCAGTCTTGATGGCGACGGGGAAGATGGCTCCGGCGCAGCAGCCCGCTACTGTTGATATTCCGATTCTTAATCAAACCCTGATCGCGTCTAATAATCAGACGCTTTCTATGAACGGGGATGGTAAACCCAGGGTGATTACTGGTGATAATAACAAGATCCAGATTCACGGGGATTGTTCGAGTCTGAAGGTCATAGGCAATAGCAACACGGTTGAAGTGGAGCGGGTGGGAGACATCCAGATGATTGGCGCTTCGAACCGGGTATCTTATGTGCGCACGCTCAACGGTGACACCCCGGCTATCGCGAATATCGGGCAGGATAATGAGGCCAAGCAAGTCGCTGGCCTGGATTCCGCTAATGTGGCGGCGCCGGGTCCGTCTGCGGAGGACAGCGGCGATGTGCAGCTGGTCACCCTGACCAATGACAACCAGACGCGACCGATCAATAAGCCGCACGTCAGATTGGTTGGCAGCAATAACTCTCTCGTGTTTACCGGCGTTGCCCAGCAACTCGAAATCGATGGATCAAACAACGACGTCGAGATCGATCAGGTCACCAAAGTGATATTCCACGGCTCGAATAATGACGTGACCTACAAGCAATCTCTAAGCTCCGGAGACGTTGTTTCGGAAGCTCACGGTTCGAATAATGAGGTCGAGAAGGCAGACTGAAACAGTCACTTTCTTCTTTTCTACCAGCTGAGCTTCGTTGTATAGGGTTACCCATGAAGCGTGGCGTTTGCTTTGCCATCGTAGTGGGCTGCTTCGGGCTGGTTGCCGTGCCCGTAAAGGCGATCTCTCCGGATCTCTGGCAGAATGATCTGGCCAGAGCGCAAACGTTTTATGTCGGTCCCTGGGAGGTCGACATTCCTCCTTTCTATTTTGGCCCGAACTCAAACCAGCGAGAGCTCCGACTACTGCTTAAACAACCAGACGCGGCGACTCGCATGCGTTGGTTGCTTTCTCATGGAACGCCCGAGGGCCGGATGTGGGGTCTATACGGATTGCGTTTGCTGCACGACCCAGAATTTGAAACCTACGCTAGCCGTCTCGAGGAGCAGCCTGGAGAAATCTTAACCACAACCGTGGTCCCAGGTTTCCACAAAACTAAGGGTGAGGTCATCGAACGGATTCGCCGCAACGATTTTCATTTCTAATCGGTTGCAACTTACGCCGACTCGGATGTGTAATTACTGGGAGTTGACCTCCACTTCTAACTATCTATGAAAAACCTATCAGGAAGATTCCGTTTGTTTGTAGCTATAGTAGGCTGTTCAGCGTCTTTGGCTATTGGACAAAGCGTTGTTCGCGGGACGGACACCGCTCAACAGGTCATGGCGTCGAATCAGAAGTTGTCTTTTGACGGCGGTAACAAAACGTTTCAGATCCTCGGCCATGATGATGAGGTGACGATCACGGGTGATTGCTCGGCGGTTTCGGTGTTAGGCACTAACAACAAGGTAATCCTCGAGGGGGTTGGCGTGATCCAAGCCGGCGGCAGCGGCAACTTGATTACCTACCGTCGGGGACTAAATGGGGAAGCGGCACCCAAGATCGCGACTATGGGCGAGAACAATAAGGTGGTCGCTGCTGAGCAGCAGTGAGAAGTGATTGGTGAGAGGTGATTGCCGGGGGCGAGCTTTGGTGGGGCGAGGCTCCCGCACATCCTGCAAGGGTTAGCAAAGCGCGAAGGACGTTCGGAAGTCTCGCCCCGCCAAAGTTTCCGAAGTCTCTAGGCTACCTGGATTTACGCGCCCTCTGCGCCCCGAAGCCGTTTTACCAAATAGAAACGTCGGTGGCCGGGCGGATAGTCTTCCAACGTGCCGAAGACTTTAAAGCCGAGTTTTTCGTAGAACCCGGGTGCCTGATAATCGAAAGTGTCTAAATAGATCACGTCGCACTCTTGCTGGAGCGCCAATGCTTCTGCGCGGTTCAGGAGTTCGCGCCCGACACCTTGTCTCCGAAATTGCTGGTCGACAAAGACTGCTGAGACAAAAAAATGGTTCCAGTGGGTAAAGCCTAACAAGCCTCCAACGAATTCGCCGGTCTCCGAATGCACTGAAAACGCGAATTCTTTAGAGTTTCGCGGCCCTGCTTTTTCCTCGTTGTAAGCGATTAGTGGATCAATGATGCGACACCTTTCCTCGGGCGTCGGCTCGGGTTGTAGGGTGTAGGTGAGGTCCATAATGGCGGTCTGGCACTCGTCGGCGATATGGGAGCTACTTTATAGCTTGGCAGGTATGCAAATTCGCAGCAAGCCGCTCCCAGGAATTACCCAGCGGGCGGCTATTCAGGATCGTCCTCGTACTCGTCGTCGTCCTCGTCCTCGATATGTTTTGCGCGTGTTCGGCGGATAGCATTTGCCGTTGGAAATGTCGCCCTTGGTAACAGCGCCACACATGTTAGTCGCGCCTTTCGAGGACGAGGACGATTTCCTGCTACACCTCAAACGCCAAAATACACGGAAGCTCGCCGGGATGCGCAAAACGCAGCAGCGAATAGCCGATCCCAGAGGTTCCTCGGAACAGACTCGGCGAGAAGCAGAAGTTTTCACCCACACTCTGTTGAAGACGGAAGAACGCTCCTTGCAGGCCCCGTTCGAGACTTTGCTCGAGGAGATCCGCGCTCTTAGTCTGGATTTCAGGGCGATTTTCCTCTGTGGCGATATAGCTCAGGACCTCAGCAATCCCGAAGTTCCCGCAACACCAGTGATCCATGCTGCCTCGGTGGCGGATCTTCTCAACGATGACGTCCAGCTGGTCGCCGGATAGCTTTTGTGGTGTGGGGACGCCGGCCATGGCTAAGAGAATCCCGGCAGTGCCGTTGCACCAGTTATTGAGAGAACCTTGAGGCCCTCGCACGGCGATCGGCCAAGAACTGTTTGTGGGGTCAAAAAGATCTCTCTCCAGCTTGAACGCGCGCTCAACGATTTCGCTGAACTGGGGATCGGAGAAAGCGCAACCATATTGGGTCAAGGCAAAACCTATGCCCGCTAAGCCATGAGCAAAGCCGACATAAGAATCGCCGTCGGATCTAGGCCAGCCAAGTTCGGGATGGTAACGAGCCGCTAACATCTGAGCGGCGGTGAACGCGTTAGCGGCTGCGTCGCCGTCCCTAGTGACCTGATAAAGTCGCGTGAGCGCCACTAACAACCCCGCCACACCGGAGATTATGTCAGGCTCATCCTTATCCGGTCTAAATTTGACTCTTTTATTCAGCGATAGAGCGAGCGTAGTCCAATCTTCGTCGCCAGTCAGCTTGGCCAGAACCAAAGCTCCATAAATCAGTGCTCCCACTCCATTGCAAATGCCGGGAGGATAGTCACCAGGCGGCTCGAAATTAGCTAGCCTTTCCAAGAACCTCGATGCTTGGCGTGTCGGGAAAGCTGGTCCTGTTAGCCGGTCTGCCGCCGCGAGAAAAATGAGCGGACCCATATCTCCGAGATAGATTCCTTCGCGGTGAGCAGCGCTGAGATCGCGCGGCAGATAAGTCGGTGGATCCCACAAAAACGAGCTTTCCGATTTATTGATCCGCTGCGTTAATTCGGTAGCAAACTGCCGGACGATTAGCTCGGCCTGCGATCCGGTTAACGGCTTTTTGATACTCGCTGGAAAGCGTCTCAGCGATTCTTCGATCACCTCCGTTTGAAACTGGAGATCGTCTGCTCCCATTGCAGCGATTCGTTCGAAAACCACTTCGATCGGCTTCTTTCGGGCCGCATTGGGCAGGCTGAAATCTTGACCAAGTAAGTCCGTGCTGTTGAGTTGAATATGGAATCTCGGTATATCCAAGCCGAGCAACGACCGAACCTCGAAGTCGATCAACTTTTTGGTTTCTGGTGTTAGTGCGTTGTCTCGCAACGGGACACGATAAAGCTGCTCATAAACCGTGCTATGGCGTACGCCAGAGGTCAGACATTTGGGAGAACGCGCTTGCTTCAGCAGGAGGCCATAAAGGGTAGTCGGCCGATAAACGAACCTGGTCTTGCTTTCGCCGAATTGGCCGATTAGCTGCCGAAACTCCGTTTTCCGATCTAAGACGAAATGGTATAGCCGGCCAAACCCGGCTATCAGTTCAGCTTGGTAGCGCCGCACATCTTGGACCTCATTTCCTAAACGGACAGTGTTGCCGGCTTGCCTCGGTGATCGCGGCTTGGTGATTGAGCGCATCCGGCTCGAGTTCAAATTTTCCCACTCCATCACGGTAGTGTGCGAGAGGTCGACAAAGCCGCTTCCCAGGCCACAATAGTCTGCGGGTACATGAGAGGCGCTTAACTGCCAGAAGGGCAACAAACCGGTTTCGATCACCGACGGACTTCCGAGTTCGAAAATGTGTGCGGTGCCCGGTGTCGATTCGAACTTCGCACTACCGCGTCCAGGGTGAAAAAAAGATTCTGTGTCGATAGGAACCGGGCGATCGCCTGCAGCAATCACATTCTCGAATCCCAGATCACAGCCGTTCAGTAGATATGCCAGACAGAGAAGCTCTCCACCGCCTTGGTAATAGTGCCGGACTTCCTGCTCGCTTTGGCAGGGACATTGTTCGACAAACTCTTCCCAGCCATACCCCTCTCGCTTGATGAAGCGCACCAGGCGCCAAGCCGCGGTGAATCCGCCGTCAACAAGCCAGCGATCAACTCGACTGAGCGCTTCAGCGATGGAGAGGTCTTTGGGCTTGTATAACACCTGCTTGCCGTCATCGAAAATCAGCAAAATCACTTGCTTCCCATCATCGTGCCGATCGGCGATACCTGTTTTTGTGCGAACGAGTTTTGGGGAGGGACTTTCCGACTGAATTAAAGCGACTACCTCAGAAAAGTCGGTTCGAAGACGCTCCAGGAATGTGCTAGTGGAACTAATCCAGGACGTGAGCAAATGGCTGATCTGACGGGCCAAAACCGGAAATCGTTCGAACAAGATTCGGTAATCGTTTTGGCGAACGCTTTGGATAAAGGTCTCAAAACTGCCGCCGTTCTGCCGGTGTTGAGAGAATTGCTCGAAAGTAGGGAACGAGGCAAGTTCGGAAATCTCTTGGAGGAGCGAAAGAAGCAAAGAATCGATTGCTGATACCGTTACGATCCCGGATGACGGAGATAGGTTCTGACGAGCGAACGCGACAAGGGGTAGCCAGAGAACTGAAAATGGCAATGCCTCACTCCCCTCCAAACCGACAGCGGGATACTGGAGCGCCTGGTTTAGGACTTCTTCCCATGAATCCTGTTGGGTCGCGGACGTAGGCGCCTCTGCGGTGAGATAAACTGCCTGCTCTTCAGAAATACCAAGCGATCTCAAGCGGGCAGAGAATCGGTCATAGGTTCCGGCGGTGAATACCTGCTTCCAATTGCGGAAATCGTCTCCGGGTTCCGGAGCTGCCGGGACTCCGGCTGGTTGCTCGGCCAACCGCTCGTGGAGATAGCGAGCTCGAGCGGAAAGGGGAGCTAAGGATGTAGACATAAGTAGCCGCCATCGGAACCGATGGCGGCTTCACAAGAGGCTTGGGCCTGCCGAGCAAATATGTTGGCGCGGCTTAGGCGATGTTGATCGTGCTCAACACGTTGGAGCAGCTGACGCTCTGAATAGAGGTCGTATCGTTGATGCCGCCGGCAACGTCTTCGAGTTGTTCGTCGCTAATGGATTCTGGCTTGTTGGTTTCTTCGCTCATAATATTGCGTAGGTTTTGGGGTTGTCGTTTGTGCAGTGGGGAACCGACCAGTTCTTGTTCTGGCGCGGCTTAGGCGATGTTGACCGTGCTCAACACGTTAGAGCAGCTGACGCTCTGAATGGAGGTGGTATCGTTGATGCCGCCGGCAACGTCTTCGAGTTGTTCGTCGCTAACGGATTCTGGTTTGTTGGTTTCTTCGCTCATATTACGTAGGCTGTTATGGGTTGGGTTGGTTTCGGTTCGAGATATCAGCGTTCGCCAGTTCTGGGCTTAGGCGATGTTGACCGTGCTCAACACGTTGGAGCAGCTGACGCTTTGAATGGAGGTCGTATCGTTGATGCCGCCGGCAACCTCTTCGAGTTGCTCGTCGCTAATCGATTCTGGCTTGTTGGTTTCTTCGCTCATATTGGGCAGGTTGTTAGTTTGTTGGTTTTGCTTTGTTGGGAAATCCGAATTTCAAACGATTAGCTGGGGTCCTGAATATTCAGCACGTTGGCTTGAGGATTAAGGAACCCGCCAGCAACCATTTCGAGTTCGGCGTCCGTAAGATGTGCCGCTTCCTCGGGATAATCCTTTGGCAGCACGATATACATGAGGTTGTCAGTCTCTTGTAAGAGAACGACCTGCAGGTGATCCGGTAAGGTTTTACCCAACGCTCTCTCTACCGCGAACTTTGGGTTCGCTAGGAGAGACTCCCGGAACGCCTCATCTTTCGAGGCCGCCCTCACAAGTGCCTCCCGTATTTCTTTACGTGAGATTGTTGAGTTAGGATCCATTGCAAATTCTCGTTAATTAGAGCTCTGCAGCCACTTGCCTATCTGCCAAGGTAGATAGCAACGGCCGTGCCATAGCCGGTTGTTGATTTATAATGCACAAATTATCAAGGTGTTACAGAAAACGGTTCTTCGGCGTTGCTGCGACACGCCCTTCGAAAATGGAACCCCGGTTCTCGAAAATGGAACGACAGCTCCATTTTTGCAGTGGGTAGGGCGAAAAACTCGGCGCGGAATCGTTTTAAAGAGAAACAACGCCCTGGGCGCGCCGCGTTTTCCGCCTTACCGTCAATCACTCCTCGGGTTTCAGGCGATGATGTCGGAGAAAATCCATGAACTTTTGATAGTGGTCCGGTCCTATATTGAAGAGGACGCTCATCCGACGATAGCTGCCCCTGGCTGCTAACAAGCCCTGAGAAACGACGTCTCGTACTTGAGATCGGTTCAAATCCCGTTCGAGAAAAGGTTCGTGAACGACATCCCAAAACGGGCGTCCACCTTCGACCATGCTTTCAAACAGTTCGTTTTTGCCAGTATCGGGACTCGGTAAATTGGTTTGGCGAAGCTCGCTAAGGAAGTGATCCGGCTCGATGTATTTCGCTTCGGCCATCGAGAAACCGATAGTAACGATGCTTTTAAGCTCTCTGACGTTGCCGGGCCATGGATATCGTTCCAGGAATTTAATCGACGTCGGTGAGAAGACCTTTTTGAGATTGTATTCTTGATTTAACCGATCGACAAAATAGTTAACTAATAATTTCCAATCGTCTTCTCGTTCGCGCATAGGCGGGATTTCCAGCGGAAAGTAACGAAGACGAAAATAGAGGTCCTGCCGAAATTGACCGGCCTGGATCATGTCTCTCAGCGGCCGGTTCGTTGCGGCAACCACCCGAACATCCACCGAATGTGTTTGGGTGGATCCCAGTGGTTTCACCTCCTTCTCCGCGAGCGCCCGGAGAAGCATAGTTTGAGCAGTTGGAGCCAGGTCTCCTACTTCATCCAGAAAAACTAAACCTCCCTCTGCCGCATTAAACAAGCCTTTATGGTCCGCTATCGCACCCGTAAAGCTGCCTTTCACATGGCCGAACAATTCGCTCACCGTTACGTTGCCCTCGCTATATTGCGGGCAGTTTACGACCACGAATGGCGCCTTAATTCGAGGGCTTAACAGATAACAGGCTTTAGCAAACAATTCTTTGCCGACACCACTCTCTCCGGTGATCAAGATGGTTTGATTAAACTTGGCGAACTTCTGGACCTTCTCCAGAGTTTCCCGCATCTTATGGCTGGTACCGACCAGTTCCACCGACTGCTTTGGGCCCCATTTCTCCGATGACTTTTCCCGGACCAGATCGGCGACATCTGTGAACATGGAGTCGATTTTGCGGTTGACAGCCGTAGATGGGAACGGAACCACGTTGGCGGCGTCACTATCCATAGGTGAAAACGGAGACGAGGGGTCTTTTGTGCAGGATTAAACCAACTGTCGTTTAGCGAGATCCGCAAAAGGCCCCGCCTGATTCATCAACTCAGTGTAACTCCCGGTCTGGACAAGTTCACCATTTTGCAGCACGAATATACGATCCGCATTGATGATCGTGCTCAGCCGGTGCGCGATGACAATTCGCGTCGCCTGCATCGCATCCAAGCTTTCAGTGACTGTCCTTTGGGTTTCATTGTCCATGGCACTGGTCGCTTCGTCAAAAAAGACAATGCGAGGCCGGTTTACCAGTGCTCTCGCAACCATTAGCCTTTGGCGCTGCCCCCCGGAAAAAGTGCCGCCACCCTCCGAGACCACGGTGTGCATGCCCATAGGCATATTCTTGATGTCCCGGTCTAGACCCGCCATTCTAGCCGCTTCCCAGGCATCATTCACCGTCAGGTTGGTGTGGGAGCCGATAATGTTGCGGTAGATATCGGTGGGCATTAGCCGGCTGGATTGGAGGACGACGCCGATCTGTTGGCGGACTTCACGGATATCTAAAGAAGAAACTTCCTGGCCGTCGTAAAAAATTGCGCCTGATTCCGGCTTCTCGAACCCAAGGAATAGCCGCAAGAGGGTGGACTTGCCCGATCCGGACCCTCCAACTAGAGCCACAAACTCACCGGGCCTGATGCGCAGCGAGATATCTTTCAAAATCAGGGGTGCATCCTGGTTATACCGGAACGAGAGATGGTAAACTTCCAAGTCACCGCTGAGTTCGCCGGGATGGGCTTTGGCTTCATCAATTTCCGGTTGAGCTTCGATGACCGGCCGAAGTCGTTGAAACAAAGGTAATATCATCAATAAATCCAACACGACCGTACTCAGGGACAACATGCTGGAAAGTACGTTGGTGAATACGCCGTTAAACGCCACGAACTGGCCGGTAGTCATGTTGAATTTCTCTTGTCCCTGGGCGGCCTGATCCTTGAACCAGCCGTATAGAAAGAACAGCAAAGCGGTAGCGATCACGGGATAAACCCGGCTGAATACCTGAACGATGTTGCCAAGAAACTCGACTCGGAAGGAAAGCCGCTTTTGAACGGAGAACTTCTTTGTCCATTCGCGGAACGCCGAATCTTCAGCGCCGGACACACGGATTTTAGCGACCCCGTTTATCAGCTGTAGAACCAAGCCGGTGATCAATCCTCGGATGCGGAACATCTGCCGCTGGTTCTTTAGCTGCATCAAGTTGATGCAAAGCGGTAAGATGACGGAAAAACCGATAAGACCGAACGCGGTCCAGGCCATCTTGGCGTTGAATGAAAGCAGGAAGATGCCGGTGATGAGCGTGCTGATAGCGCCGACGATGGCTTGAGTTCCGGATTGAGAGATCGCCTGCCGAATCTGTTCGACTCCTAATGCCCGGTCCGTGAGGTCGCCAGACGTATAATTGCGAAAGAATTGAGATGGCAGGTTCAGTAACCGGTCCCAGACGCCCGCCTGCACCGAGTAGTCCATTTTACCGGTCAGGCGCAGGACAGCGATCGAACGAGTTAGTTCGAAAGCGAATGTGCCTAAGGCGGCCGCGAAAAGACCAATGGCAAATTGAGCCAGCTGACTGCGATCGGCGGCGGGAATAATGCTGTCGATAATCTGTCCGCTGAAGTAGGGCGTTACCATCCCTAACAACCCGACTAGCACACCCATCAGGCTGATAGTACGCAGATCGGCATGACAAGTCCGCAAACCGAATTTAATCAGGTCCCAAGCACCCAGCTGCCTTTCCGGTAGCGGCGTATAGAAGGAAACGGCGAAGGGAGCGAGTGTGGCAGCGGTCGAAGCAGTAACCGCAACGCGTTCCACCGTGCGCGGATCCGCTAGCTCGTAGGTGGTCGGCCCTGTTTTAACGATCGCGACTGGTTCGTTTGTGCCCTCCCGAAACGCCAAGAGCGGACCGTGATCGATTTCCCACCACTCGCCTCGGAGAGCTACGGTGCGGTAACGGAACCGGGAAGCTTTCGCGATCGCTCCTAATTTGTCGCTGACTTGAAAAAGATCAGCCGGGACCTTGACTTGAATACCGGATGCCTCTCCCACGAGTCGACAGGCGATAACCAGCGGATTACCGGAAGGGTCAGCGAGCAGGGCTGCCGTCTGCCGATCCCGCCTAGTCGCCAGCACTGAGGCGATTTCGCGCAAAGCGGTATCGCGTGATCGCAAACCGGACGCTTCCCGCGCCCGCAAACGGTTAAAATCGTCAACAATTCTGAGCTTCTTGTTGATGAACTCGCATTTGCACAACACTTCGTGAAAGAGCGAGAGGCCTAACCAAAATGACGATTGAGTGATAGCCGATGAAGTAGAAAAACAAGAGAGGAGATTGTCATCGTAAGATTCCACCCAGGTGTCCGGCGAGAGAGGAAGGAACGGTACTCCTTCGCCGGATAAAGAAACACCTTCCATCCCCAGGTAAAGGGCTTCACCTCGTACGACTTGGATCCAAACGATTCCACGACGAGCGCGAGCGATCTTGCCACGGGGGAGGAGCACCTCTTTTCCACCTATCAGAACTTCGTCTGCTTTGGGTAATGGCCTGACATCGCGAGTCAAGCTGTTGGAAAGGTCACCGATCCATTGATCCACAAGTTGGCTGATAGCGGCCGCATATTCCTGGTGTTTGGCTAGACTTCTGACTCGATCTCGGCCCAGCCTGATCAACTGGGTCCCTTCCTGACCTGTGAGCAGAAAACAGTATCCCTGTTCCTGTTTGGCAAAATCCATCCCGAAGATGAGAGAACCACTCTCAACAGAAAGGAAATGTGACCGGGGTCCGGCTGCTTCTCCGTCCTCCAGTTGCACAGTGAACAGTTCGACTCTACCCGATTCGACGTACCAAATATCGTCCGACCCTTCTATGACGAAGGATTCATTGAGACGTAGTACCTGAAGCACTCCGGCTTGGACGAGAGCGTTACTGATGACGGGTACGACCGGCGGCATAGGCAGCATGGATCTATCTACGATCCATGCTATGGCAGCAGAATGCTCCGGCTACGCCGGATCGTTCCGCTGCTAGACTCGTAGAACGTTTCGTTAATAGTCTTCCAGTCATAATTCTAGTCAGGCAGTTAGACAGGCGCAGAGCGTGTGTCTAACTGCCTATAGCCTGCGTCCTTCAAAAATCTCAGGATTTTTGAAGAACGCAGGCTAGTGGCTAATCAGTCTCGAGTAGGGCCCGCCACTGTTCTTCATCGACTCATGAGTTCCCCGTTCGACGACCTTTCCATATTGCAGAACAATGATTTCATCGCAGTCCCGGATCGTACTCAGGCGGTGCGCGACGATTAAACAAGAGCAACCACGCCGCCTGAGGTTCTGATCAATCATTCCTTCCGTGCTCGGATCGAGAGCGCTAGTGGCCTCATCGAGGATCAGCAGACTAGGTGAATTGACCAGTGAACGCGCAATCTCCAGGCGTTGACGTTGTCCCCCGGAAAAGTTAACTCCACCCTCCGAGACTTGGCTCGACAGGCCTCCTTGACGGGCAGCGATTACATCCGCGATGGCGGCATCCTTGCAGGCTTGCGTGATGTGTAAATCAGGTATCCCGGTGTCCCACATGGTGAGATTGTCGCGAACCGTCCCTTCGAACATGAAAATATCCTGATCAACCATCGCGATCGAATTATGCAGAAGCCGTGGCGGGATTTTGTCTCGGGGCATACCGTCCAAGAGGATCTCTCCACTCCAGGGCTTAAAAAGCCCGGCAACAAGCTTCGAGACAGTGGACTTACCACTCCCACTTCCACCAACTAACGCCACCCGGTGCCCTGGCCGAATGCTGAAGCTGAGATTCTCAATCAGCGGCGGCGCCAGCGGGTTGAAACCGAAGGTGAGGTTGTGCACATCGAGTTGACCGCTGAGTTTGATAGTCGCGTTAAACCGGGTATCGACTGAATGTTCCTGTCGATAGGCCGAGTCTATTTCGTAACGCAGAACATCATCCAAACGGTTTAGATCAGAACCGGTCTCCTGCAACACGTTACCAAAGGTCACAACCGAAGTAATCGGCCTGGTAAAGCCGTCCATCAGCGACTGGAAAGCGACCAACAAACCGACCGTAAGATGTCCGTCCATGACTCGCCAACCGCCTAGCCCTAGGATGGTAGCCGTGATTAGGGCCTTGGTAAACGGCGGTACGGCGGAGAGACTTTGACCATAAAAATCCATCTCTTGTTCGGCCTGAATGGTCTTGGCTTGATAGCCTCCCCAACGAGAAAAGAACTCGTTTTCGCCGCCGGTCGCTTTAAGAGTTTCGATCATCTGCACGCCGTTCATCGAAGTACCCATCAGTTTTCCTCGCTCTTGCAGGAGCCGGAAACTCGCGTCAACTCGCGGGCGTTGAACTATTTTGACTCCGAGGAGGTTGAGCATGGCGAAAGAGACGCACGCCAGGGTCAGCCAGGCATCGTACTGCAGCATCACCAGGGCGAAAAAAAAGAGCGCCATCAAGTCAAGAGCCGTGGTCACCATTTTGTCGGACAGCACCTTCGCTACCTTGTCATTGATCAGCACTCGCGAGCCGATCTCTCCCGCAAAACGCTGAGAGAAAAACTCCATCGGCAGCCGGATAACATGGGTGAAGAATTTAGCCGATGTAGTTAGGGCCAACTTAGTCTCGAGTCGCAAAAGAAAGTGCCTTTGCACGGCGAACAGGAAGAGCATGAAAAGAATCGAGACCCCCATCGTCGAAAGTAGCGGACGCAAGATCTCGGTTTTATCGCCGATCAGATATTCATCGATAAAAACCCGCGTGAACGATGGGTTAACAATGTTAGGGACGATCAGCAACAGTCCGGTTAGCAAGGCGAAACTCAAGCCGACTTCGAAACCGGAAACCCGCCGGCGCAAGGCAGCCGAGAGGCTCGGCTTTTCTCCGCCCGGGGTAAAATTCGGACCCGGCTGAATACTTAGGACGACACCGGTAAAGGAAGCTTCAAGTTCTTCGAGCGCGACTCTGCGCGGTCCAGTCGCAGGATCATTAAGATGAACCTTACCCTCGGTGACCCCTTCATACACTAGGAAATGATTAAAATTCCAGTAAAGGATCGCCGGCGGCTTCATCTTCAGCAAAGCATCGAGTTCGCAGCGTATACCCTGACCCTCCATCCCGTATCGGCGGGCCGCTTTGAGTAGATTGCTTGCCTTACTACCGTCCCGGCCGACGGCGCATTCCAATCGAAGTTGTTCCAACGGAATCCAGAGATTGTGATAGCGAAAAATGACGCCTAGGGCGGCTGCTCCGCACTCCACCGCCTCCATCTGCAACAAGGTTGGGGTGACCACTCGATCCGGAAGCCGCTCTTCCGCTGGGAGACTGGGTACGCTCATCAATTCTTGATTCCCAGAATCTCTTTGATTTTTGGAATGACGAACTCGACCGGGGGCTTACGCTCAACCACAATCGATGCTTGGGCTAACGTGCCGCTGAAAATACCTGTGGGCGGCCCCTGTGACGACGACCATTTGTAGCCGCTCTTGGTGGTCGAGTCAGGATAAAGCTCGGCGGTTACTTCAATTGGCGCGCCTTTTGATGTGAGGTCCTTAACCAGTTCGTCGTTTCGTAAAACCACTTTCATTCCGTCCGGCGTGCTCGGAAAGTAGGAGACGCTTGAAACCTTTCCCAGGATGAACCCATATTCCTCCGCCTTCACCGTCGAAGGCGAAATCTGGATTTCCTGTCCCGGTATCACCTTTTTTCCTTGTCCGGCTGGTACGTAAATGACCGCCTCCATTTTGGCATCTTCCGCCTCTATCGTAACGATTCTGTCCTTGGAGCTGACGGGAGATCCTCTTTCCACCAGCTTTTCAATCACCCGGCCGCTGTAACGGCAGATGACTTTAGTACCGGCATCCCGTTCTTCTCGGGATTGATTCAAGTCCAAGGAGCTTTGATTTATTTCCTTAAGACGCGCGTTCCGCTGGGTTTGGGTTTCGCGGACCAGTTTAATCTCACTGGTCCGGATCTCGCTCATCTTTACTTGCGTATCGGCCGCCTGTAATTGGACCGCATAAAGAGCGTCTCTGGCTTTGTTTACCGATGCCTGGGTAGTTAATCCTTTTTGGAGAAGGTTTGACTGGTTGTCGAACTCGATCTGGTCAGCGTCAATCTGAACCTTATAACTCTTTTGGGCCGCCTCCATGGCATTCTCTTCCTTTTCGTAGTCGGTAATCGCAGCGCTATCACTTTTAGTTTCTCTTGCGGTCATATCCGCGTCTTGCGCCTGTAAAAGCTTAAGCTGCGCTTCCTGGGTCCTGATTTTCAGCTCCAATTCGGACTGGCTCATCGTAGCCACGATCTGACCGGTGGTAACTTCGTCCCCGGGTTTGACCAGGACTTGGGTGACAAACCCGTCGTTGGCAGCGGCCACATCGTACACGGCACCTCCCCGAATTAGAATTCCACTTCCCGTAACCGTGTCCGGAATTCTACCCAGAAAACCCCAGAGTAGGATCAGGAACAGGATTATTCCTAACGCCGAGACCGCCAGCCAGCCGGCCGGCGACGTAATCGACATTAAGTAATCAAGTTGTTCGGGCGAGGATAGGCGCTCGAGGGCGGCTCTCCGAAAGATGCTTCGTTCGCTGGCGCCGTTACTACTGGTGCCAGGGGGGGCGGCCTGAGATGTATTTGATGTTTGGCTCATAGTTCCGGTCCTTCAAAGCTGGGCCTACCGGCTCCTTCGCATTGGGGACGGTCTCGAAAGCGTCCTCGGTTATATTCGCCTGTTCGACTCCTTGCGGAAATCCGGGGACCCGCAGCACGGTTCCTTGGGATAACAAGGTCGCCGTTTCATATCTTAAGTCTACGATGGCGTTCGCCAGAGCTAAACGGAAATCGACCAGCTGAGTTTCGGCAGTCGTTAGCTGCTCTTCCGACTGGATCGTCTCAAACATGGTGGTTGCACCTCGGCGAAACTTCTCCCGCATGTCGTTAAATGACTTTCTGAACGCAGCCACCGCCTTAAGCTGAGTCTCAACATCCGAACCCAATTCCTGAATGGTGTCTGCACTAGCGGTCACGCTGGCAGCGATCGTAGTGGAAAGATCGTCCAGCTGGATGATCGCCTGATTTAGGTCGGCTAAGGCCAGCACTACGCCACCCTTGGAACTGTTATTGGCGAATGGCCATGCCAACTGGGCTTCGAGGGACAGATCCAAACCAAGCTTGGTACCTCTTTGGCTCTGGCCGCTAGAGCTCGTAAGCTTTTCGTTGTTGATGTCAGTCCCGATTCCGGTGGTTAAACTCGGGGCTATCGTGAGATCTTCCCTAGCTTTGGCCAAGCTCACTTGTTTTGACCTGATTGTCTCCAAGGCAGCAGCTCGATCCAGCCGCCGAGCCAAGGCCGTGTCCACTAATGCATCCGTGTCTAGAATTCTTGGCTGATGTTCGCTTACAGTGGGGAAAGATTGAAATGCAAGCGGCAACCTGCGCAGTTGGTCGCTTTTCAGACCGATGGTGATCGCGAGTGTCTTAGCGGCATTATAAACGGAAACCAATGCCTGTGTCCGTTGGGCGAATGCCTGTGAGCGACGACCCTCCGCTAAAGTGACCTCACTGTAAGGAACTCCGCCTCCCTCTGCCATCTGCTTAGACAACTCTTCCAGAAGGGTTTCGACTCGATAGGCGCGATCCTGCAACGCGAATTTTTCCAAAGTGGCTACCATCCCCCAATACGCTTGGGCCGTGTCTGACGCCGACTTCTGAGCCTGGTTCCTTAGCGTCAGCAGCTTGCTTTCGTAGTTGATGCGCGCCCCAATCTCTTCCGCGTCGTTGTAAAGGACGCCGGCTTTCTTGAACAACGGAATGTTAGCGGTGAGCACAATTCGATTGGTAGTCGGAGGATATTTGTTGTTGCCGGCCTGATCCACCCAGATCGGTTGATACTGAATGGACATGTCGACCCCGTTGCGAAATTTTTTGCTCAAGGAAACCTGGGTATCGATCGAGTCCGTTGCCTTTAGTTCCTGGCTCTGAACGGCTTGAGTGATCGCGCTGTTAATAGTCGAGCTACTGGCCGGGATTCCAAGGGAATGAAAGATCGACGGCAACGCCGAGCTTAATATCTGCTGATTGCTATCCAGAGCGGTATTATTGGCTTCCGCTGGAATAGAGTGGGCGTACTTAGCGATCACTAGCGCCGTGGTGTCGAAATCGCCTACCTTCTGCTGAAGTGTGCCTTTAGCCGATTGCGAATCTTCTGACGACAATCGCAAATCTTTGTTTTGAACAAGCGCGATTCTCACCGCGTCAAGCAACGAAAGGGAGAACAGACCCGGCGGCGCGAGCTTAACTACTGAAAGCGCGGACTCGAATTTTCGATCAAACTCCTCCGCCTGCTGTTGGGTGATACCGCCGACTATCTCACCGTTTCCGCCTGGGCCGGTCGGGCTTGGCGATGGAGTTGGCGATGGAGTTGGCGAGGGTAACTGCCCAGTCGGGATCAATGGTTGTATCTCATTGCGCGTGCCTCCATGCTGAGGAAGTTCCATGGGTGCGCTTGAGGTTGGAGTCGGCGACAGTATCGCTGGTGGAATGGCCGGCGTAGTTTGAGCTTGCCCGGCCACTACCAGAGTCACTTGAGAGCCGATCAAAGCCGGGATTGCTAAGAAACTGAAGCACAAACCATTCAACTTGGTCAGGCGATAATGAAACGATTCCATAGCAGGTGTTAAGAGCGAGGGTCAGAGCTATACCTCATCGCCGTTTTGGCAGAAGCCTCCGATCGAAACAAGTGTAAAAAAATCAATCTCCGTGCCCGCTTTTTTTGCATAGGTTTACGAATCCAATCGATCTTATGGAAGTTGCTGTCGAAATTGCAGATGGGCGGCCGGTACTGGTTTTCAGCAGGCGGCTTGATGATGAAGTAGCTGGTCGGTTTAACCGGGAATTGGGCATTTGGGTCGAACGCTTACTCACCAAAGGTGTGACCGATTTGGCCATCGATTTCTCCGGCGTTTCCTTCGTGAGCAGTGTGATACTTCGTTCATTGCTGTCGATGGCAAAACGAGTGCGGGCCAGAGGCGGTACCCTTTGCGTGGTGAACTCAAGCGCTGAGATCGAAGAGACTTTCGGAGTCATTGGTTTTCGGGAAATCTTTGAATCGTACGGTGGCAAATTCCGATCGAGCCTTCCGGTAGCGCCGATGCCAGAGCGCATGCCAAATGAAACCGCGCAACTTGATATCCTGGTCGGCGATAAAGTCTTCGCTTGCGCCGATGGTGATACCCTTGGCACTGAAGGATCTTTAGGACCTGAGCTATTTACGGATCTGCCCGGGGTTTCCGCGCGACCCGTGCGCTTCCAAAACGCCGGTAGTCATTGGGTAGCGGTTCTGCCGCCTGATCCTGGTTCTATTGTCCGCGTGGATAATCAAGTCGTTGCCCCGGGCCAACACGCGATCCTTAAAGGAGACCACATTCTTCAGATTGGCGAAGTGAGAGTACGCGCTCACGTTACTTTGCCGGAAGGAACGAGCCGCGAAGGCGAACCAATCAATGTCCAAGTCCAAAGCGTGTTCTCCCAAACCGCAGAATGGATCGACAAAACGTTGAAGGAGTGAGGCCAGGGGGGAATGACAAATTGAGATGACAAATGACAAATGACGGAGCGACGGGTGAACTCGCCCAGCGCTCTGGAGGGAAGCCGCTTTTGATCGTCCTGAGTTTAAACCCGCCTTTAAAACATCGCGTTTATCAGTGCTCAGCGTGTGTTGGCGGGCGGCTCCCGCGAGCGCTTCCTGATGCCGCCACGACCTGCAGCGTTTCCGTTGGTCTCAACGATCCGAAATCTTCCGCGCAACCACACGTCGCGACGTTCCCGGGAGCCGCCTGCTAATTGGCCGTCGGGGGGTGCCACGATTTTTTGCGCGAACACGCCAGCGGTCTGGCAGCGGTCAAAAGCGGCTCCCCTCCAGGCGCTGGGCGGTCTCGCCGCACCCTGTCATGGGTGGCCGCTCGAATAAACCGGCTTTGCTGTCAATGCAATTTGCACGAGATTAGGGTGTTTCGATTGCATATTACGTATCTTGAAGCAATGCGATTTCGTTAATTCGCTGTAAATAAGACACTTACAACTTAGGCTCAAAAATTGCTAAAACGATGATCGAAAAGCCGGATTTCATGAGAGCGCTGATTATTGATGACGAAAAAGCAATCCGGAGTTCCACCGTCATTGCTATCCGAGCTGAGGGACATGTTGCCGAAGGTGCTGACAGCAAAGCGGTTGGTCTCCTGAAATTGCAGGAGGATGCTTACGATCTCGTCTTTCTCGACCTTCGGCTTGGGGATGAAGACGGTCTCGAAGTTCTCGAAGACATCAAACGAACATTTCCTCAAGTCCAAGTCGTGGTCTTTACTGCCTACGCATCAGTGGCTTCTGCAGTAACCGCGATGCAGAAGGGGGCCTTTGATTACCTGGAGAAGCCTTTTACTCCCGAGAACCTCCGTCAAATCTTGGGCCGGGTCGAAAAACAGCGGAAGCTTGAAACCAAGATCGTCGAGTTGCAGCGCGAGATCGATCGCCAGAATCCGAGCGTCGATCTTTCTTCGGAAGACCCGGCCATGAAATCGGCGATCGAAATTTTGTTCAAAGCTGCGCCGACCCAAGCGGCCATCCTTTTGTTGGGGGAGAGCGGCACGGGCAAGAGTGTTTTGGCAAGGGCCATTCATGACCGCAGCGAAGCGAGAGACGCGCCTTTTGTTACCGTAAGTTGCCCTAGCCTGTCTCGCGAGTTGCTCGAGAGCGAACTATTTGGGCATGTGAAAGGCGCTTTTACGGGCGCGATTAGAGATACCTGGGGCAAGGTCGCGGCTGCGGAGGGTGGAACCTTGTTCCTCGACGAAATTGGCGAACTGCCCCTGGAGATCCAGCCGAAGTTACTGCGTTTACTGCAAGAACGGCAGTACGAGCGGGTCGGTGAACATAAGATCCGGGTTACGAATGCCAGGATCATTGCGGCAACCAATAACGACCTAAAAGAACGAGTGCGAGTCGGGAGTTTCCGCGAAGATCTTTACTATCGGCTCGACGTGATCTCGGTTCGGATCCCGCCTCTGCGGGAGCGACTCCATGACTTAGAGCGGATCACTAAATCGTATCTCGAATTCTTTTCTCGCCAGCTAGGGCGGCCCCGATTGGCGTTTAGTGATGGTGCGTTAAAGAGACTCAACAGTTATCGGTGGCCTGGTAATCTTCGAGAACTGAGAAACACGATTGAACGAGGGGTTATCTTATCGCCCGACGATTTTCTCAGTGAAAGGTTTATACCGGAAAATCCACCAGCGCCTCTCGACGCCAGGATTTCAATCGGAAGCGATGTCAGTCTGGAAGCGTTGGAGGAAGCTCATATCCGTAGCATTTTGGGACGGGCATCCAGCCTGGATGCGGCGGCGAAGACTTTGGGGATAGACCCGGCGACCTTGTACCGGAAACGGAAGCGGCTCAATCTGCAGTAAGCCTGCATCGCGGAAAAATGGTTAGCCATTTTTCCGCGATGCAGGCTATGAGCCAAGAGGCAGACGAGGACGTCTGCCCCTTGGCTTGATTTAAGAACCTGTCGGCATAACCCATGTTGAATACCATTGAATATCAGTTTGTAACGCAATCGTGCGGCGGAAGCCGCAGGATTGCGTCATAGCATGGATTGTTGAATAATCATTGACGATTATTCAACAATCCATGCTGCGTTGGCGACTCACACTCGGCCTGCTGGCCACGCTGATCATTTTGCTGACCGTAGGGGTCTACGGGGTCTGGCTATTTAATGACCTTGGACGCGCCGTCGACAAGGTTTTGTGCAACAACTACGACAGTATCCGCGCCTGCTCTTCCATGCGGGTGGGTACCGCTCGGGTTAACATTTTCTACTCTCGCGGAATAGACCGGCCAACCTTGCCCTACGACCAGACTGGGCCGTTAGATAAAACCGAAAAGGATTTCCAGGCTGCCATTCCGATCCTGGAGCGGAACGCGAAGGATCCGGAACAAAAGCAACTGGTGAGCGAGTTAAAGCAAGCGATCACGGATTACATCAGCGTTTATCGGGAAACGTTCCGCCAATATTTCGCTCATGACCCTGCGATCCACGAGTCTTGGGCTCGGATTCCGGAGCTGACTCTCAAGATCACGAACCTGAGCCAAAACATCCTGAGTATTAATGAAAAGCAGATGTTGGAGGCCAACCAGGAGGCGCGCCGCAAGTCAGCGGATTCGATCCGGCTTCTATTAATTGCGATGGTGAGTTCCATCATCGTTTTCATTTTCACCTACGCCAGGCTCGGGCGTTCGCTAATTGATCCGATCCGGAGATTGACCCACTCGATTCGAGATCTGCGTTCCAGGGAATTCGAGAATCTCCTTCCGGTGCAGAGCCGGGATGAACTCGGTGAGCTCACCAATGAGTTCAATCGCATGGCTCAGGAGCTCCGCAGTTTCTATCGGGAAACGGATCGTAAACTCATCGAGTTAAACCAAATTATCCGGGCTCTGCTCACTACGTTGCCTTATCCTCTATTTATCCTGGACGAACACGATCGCATCTCCCGGATGAATCCGGCTGCGGAAAGTCTCATGACGAATCTGGGCGCCGGAAGCGATTTACCGTCCCAAGTCAAACGCCGGCTAGTAGACGTTTCCCGAGGCGGTACCGATTATCGGCTGGACGATCTCAAGCAAGCTTTGCTGTTCAGAATCAACGAACAGGAAACGTATTTCTTGCCCCGAATCTTTCCCGTTATCCTCGAGGACGGAACATTCACGGGGCGCGCGGTGATGCTGGTGGATGTGACGCGGTTCCGCTGGTTAGACGAAGTCAAAACCGATTTGCTGGCGACGTTGAGTCACGAAATCAAGACGCCGTTGACCGGCATCCGACTGGTCCTCCATCTTTTGCTCGAGCAACGCACGGGCAAGTTGTCGAGCTCACAAGAGGAATTGGTGATGACGGGCTGTAATGAATGTGAGCGGTTGCTCAAAACGCTCAAGAGCATTTTGGATCTGGCTCGGATGGAAAGCGGGCAGGACCTCTTGGATCTTGTCCCGGTCTCGCCGGCTCAATTAGCGCAAGAGGCTTACGATCATTTCCTGGAATTTTTCGATCAATCTTCGCTGCAGCTGGAATTGGATGTGGCGCCGGATCTGCCAAAAGTGTCGGTTGATAGCATCCGCATCTCGTTAGTGCTTACCAACTTCTTATCGAATGCCCTCAAGTACAGTTTCCCTGGTACGCAGGTCGACCTCCGGGTCCAACAACTAAGCGAGCAATTCGTCCGCTTTAGTGTGACCAACCGCGGTCCCGGATTGTCCGATCTAGAGCAAGCCAAGGTATTTGATAAGTTCTATCGGTCCGAAAAACAAAGTATCCGGGACGGTGTAGGCCTGGGCCTATCCATCGCCCGGCAGATCGTCCAGGCGCACGACGGCCGCATCGGGGTAAAAAGCGAGCTTAATGGTCTGACCGAGTTCTTCTGTGACCTCCCGGTCGCGGTGAGAGTAGAGCAGCTGGTCGAGGTTTAGGTAGCGCAAAATCTTTGGTGGGGCGAGGCTCCCGAAAGACCCGGCGTTGCAGCGAAGCCGTCGATGTTCTACCGCAGGAATGGCGTTGTTTGG